>NZ_VIKT02000012.1 GCF_009371975.2 Microcella pacifica | reverse complement strand
CGGTGTTGCCTTCGGCAGTGCCCGGTAGCGGGCTGCTGGGGTTGAGTGGTGCGGGAGCGATCGGTGAGGGCGGCGCTGGTTGTAGTAGCTGACGAACTCATCGAGCTGGGCCTGCAGCTGCTGCAGCGTCTCGGCTGGCGGTTGTGCCCGAAGCCATTTCTTCAGCGTCTGCTGAAACCGTTCGACTTTGCCTTGAGTTTGCGGGTGCGAGGGGGCGCCGTTGCGTTGCTCAATGCCGCGGGCGTGCAGTTCAGCCTCGAACGCGTTGCGTCCGCCCTGGCGTCCCCAGCCGGCCAGGCGGACGGTGAAGACCATGCCGTTATCGGTCAGCGTGGCCTGCGGTGGTCCGTGTTCGACGATCGCGGCGCGGAAGGATGCCAGCACCAGCGGCGTGGTGACGCGGGCGTGGGCGGTGACCGAGATGGCCAATCGCGTGCAGTCGTCGAGGAAGGTGAGGATCTCCGTGCCAGTGCCGTCGGCGAGAGAGAAGTGGGTGAAGTCGGATTGCCAGCACTGGTTGGGCAGGTCGGCTTGGAAGCGAATGTAGGAGGCTTTGGGGCGCTTCTTCGGCTCGGGAGTGACAAGGCCTTCACGGTTCAGAATGCGCGCGATCGTTGCCCGCGAGACGGTCATGGCGTGATGGTGCTGCAGGTGCCAGGCGATGGTCGCGGGGCCGCGGTCGAGGCCTCGGGTTTGTAGGTTCGCCCGTAGGTTCACGATCAGCTCGATCGTCGCCGCCGGGGTGGCATGGGGTGAGGTTTTCGGGCGGCGCGAGCGCGCTTCGAGCCCAGCCTCGCCTTCGCGGCGCCAGCGGGCCATGATGCGGCTGACGCGGCTGGGCGAGAGGCCGTAGGTGCGGGCTGCTTGGGCTTGGGTGAGGCCTTGGACGGTGATCGCGGTGACGATGAGGTGGGCTCGAGACACTCGCGAGCCTGCCGCACGAGAGTGTTGCCTATGTCGTGAGACATCTGTTGCTTAAGTCCTGAGACTCAACACCACCGTCACCGCTCGTGTGATGTCTCAGGACATCGGAAACCCTCGAACCCACGGGTTCGGGGGTTTCTGTCGTTTCTGCGACCTCCACACACGCGGTGGCGTCACCCCTACGGTTCGAGCAGCACCTTGCCGGTCGTGCTGCGGCTCGCGAGAGCGGCCTGCGCGGCCCCGGCCTCGGCGAGCGGAAAGCGGGCGCCGATGCGCACGGTCAACGACCCCGACGACAGCATGGTGAAGAGCTCGCGGTAGCGCCCCGAGCGCTCGGCGGGGGTGCGCACGAAGTGCCCGAGCGAGGGGCGCGTGACGCTCAACGACCCACCGGCGTTGAGGCGCTGCAGGTCGAACGGCGGCACGGGGCCGCTCGCGGCGCCGAAGAGCACGAGCCTTCCGCGCACCGCGAGGCTCGCGAGCGAATCGTCGAAGGTGGCCCGGCCGACCCCGTCGTAGACCACGGGCACGCCCTCGCCGCCCGTGAGCTCACGCAGAGCATCCGCGAAGCCCTCGTACCGGATGCTCCGCTCGGCGCCCGCCGCCCGACTGAGCTCGCCCTTCTCATCGTCGGAGGTCGTCGTCACCACGCGCACCCCGCGAGCGACGAGCACCTGCGTCAGCAGCAGGCCGACCCCGCCCGCCCCCGCGTGCACGAGCACGGTGTCGCCGGGCTTCGGATGCGCGGCCGAGGTCGCGAGGTAATGAGCGGTGAGCCCCTGCAGCGGCAGGGCCGCAGCGGTGTCGAGCTCGACACCGTCGGGCACCACGACCGCGCGCTCGGCCGGCACCGTGAACAGCTCGGCGTAGGTGCCGCTAGCCTCGGCCGTGCACACACGGTCGCCCACCGTGAGGTTCGTGACGCCCTCGCCGAGCGTCTCCACGACGCCGGCGGCCTCCGAACCCGGAGTGAAGGGCAGGCTCACCGGGTATCCGCCGCTCCGCTGGTAGATCTCGATGAAGTTGAGCCCCGCGGCGTGCGTGCGCACGAGCACCTCGCCGTGAGCGGGTGCGGGAGGCGGAGCATCCGTCGCCCGCAGTACCTCGGGTCCACCGGTCTCGGACATGACGATCGCCTGCATGCGCACCCTTCTCCTTCGCGTCGAGTCGAGCCTAAGCCGGGTCGCCGCACGGCCGTCACCGCCCGCGCCCAGATTGCGCGGTTATCGTGCGGGCATGACCGCCCTCACGGATGCTCCGCTCACGATGCTCGATGGCCGCGAGACGACCTTCGCCGAGTTCGCCGACCGCGTCGTGCTCGTCGTCAACGTGGCCTCACGCTGCGGGCTCGCCCCGCAGTACGAGCAGCTCGAAGACCTGCAGAAGCGCTACGCCGACCGCGGTTTCACGGTGCTCGGGGTGCCCTCGAACCAGTTCTTGCAGGAGCTCTCGAGCGAGGAGAAGATCGCCGAGTACTGCAGCACCACCTGGGGCGTCACCTTCCCCATGACCGAGAAGGCGAAGGTCAACGGCAAGAAGCGGCACCCGCTCTACCAGCAGCTCGTCGAGACGCCCGATCACGGGGGCAAGGCAGGCCCGATCATGTGGAACTTCGAGAAGTTCCTCGTGCTCCCGAGCGGCGAGGTGCATCGCTTCCGGCCCACCGTGCTGCCGGACGCTCGCCCCATCGTCGAGCTCATCGAGGCGAACCTGCCCCGCTGACGCGGCTTCTCCTCAGGGGCGCGCGACCGTCCCGGCCTCCTCGGCGCCACGGGATCTGCAGATGCGGGACCTTTGGCACTGCCCGGGGGTCGGCGAGCGGAGCACGCTGGGGTCATCACCCCCGGATCAGCGACTCGCGCCGGTTCGAAGTCCCGTTGAGGAGACCATGATGACCACCACGACCATGACCGCGCACTCCGACGTTCGCACTCACGACGCTGGCCCTGGCCGCCGTTCCCTCGCCGTCCTGCGCCTGGCAACCGGGTTCATTTTCCTGTGGGCGTTTCTCGACAAGACGTTCGGGCTCGGCTACGCGACGCCGCTCGAGCGGGCCTGGATCAACGGCGGCACGCCGGCCCAGGGCTTCCTCAGGAGCGACACGGTCACCGGACCGCTCAAGGACTTCTTCCTCACCCTCGCCAACCCGGTCACCGACGTGCTGTTCATGCTCGGGATGCTCGGCATCGGCGTCGCCGTCATGCTGGGTATCGGCCTTCGCGTGAGCGCTGTGGCCGGCACCATCCTCATGGTCTTCATGCACCTCGCCGAGTGGCCCTTCACGCCGCTGACCGCCTCGAACAACCCCCTCGTCGATTACCACATCATCTACGCCCTCGCCCTGATCGTGATCGCGACCACGTTCGCTGGCGACACCTGGGGCATCGGCAAGGCCTGGCGGCGCGTCTCGCTCGTGCAGAAGCAGCGCTGGCTGATTTAACTGCCGGCGACCATTCGCGGGTTGCGAAACGCTACCTCTGCGTGAGTGAATCCTTCGCCGCCGCGACGACCGCGTCGGCGGTCATGCCGAAGCGTTCAAACAGCTCGGGGCCGGACGCCGAGGCGCCGAAGTGTTCGATCGAGACACTGCGACCGGCGTCGCCGATGATGTCACGCCAACTCAGCGCGACACCGGCTTCGACCGAGACGCGGGCCCGCACTGCCGAGGGCAGCACCGACTCGCGGTAGTCGTCATCCTGCTCGGCGAACCACTCGAGTGACGGCGCCGACACGACGCGCGCCCGAATGCCCTCCTGCGCGAGCGTGTCTCGCGCCGCGAGCGCGAGTTGCACTTCCGACCCGGTGGCGACGAGAATCACGTCAGGCGCACCGCCAGGGGCCTCGGCGAGAACATAGGCACCGCGGTCTGCGAGCGCTGCTGAGGCGAGAACATCGCCGGAAGCGTCGCCCGCGCCTCGGTCGAGCACGGGCACATTCTGACGAGTCAGGGCGATGCCGGTGGGGCCGCCTCGGCGCCGCAGCACCTCCAGCCAGACGGCCGCTGTCTCGGCGGCGTCGCAGGGGCGGGCCACCGTCATGTTGGGGATGGCGCGCAGCGTGGCGAGTTGTTCGATCGGCTGATGCGTGGGGCCGTCCTCTCCCAGGGCGACTGAGTCGTGAGTCCAGACGAAAATGCTCGGGATGTTCATGAGTGCGGCGAGGCGGACGGCGGGCCGCATGTAGTCGCTGAAGATGAGGAAGGTGCCCCCGAAGGCGCGGGTGGGCCCGTGCAGGAGGATGCCGTTGATGATGGCGCCCATCGCGTGCTCGCGGATGCCGAAGTGCAGCACTCGCCCATACGGCTCGGCCGTCCATTCGTGCGTCGATCGCTCGGCGGGCGCAAACGATGCCGCACTCTTGATGGTCGTCAGGTTCGATTCGGCCAGGTCGGCAGACCCACCCCAGAGCTCGGGCAGGTGAGCGGCGAGCGCATTGATGACGGCGCCCGACGCGGCCCGGGTCGACATCGCCGTGCCGGGTTCCCCGTGCGGCAGCGCCGCGTCCAGGCCGTCGGGCAGCTCGCCGGTCTGCAGGCGATCCCAGAGCTGCTTGCGTTCCGGGTTCGCCGCCGCCCAGGTCTCGAACCGCTGCTGCCACTCGGCATGGGCGGCAGCCCCACGATCGGCGAGGGCTCGCGTGTGAGCGATGACGTCGTCATCGATGGTGAAGAACTGCTCGGGGTCGAACCCGAGGGCACGCTTCGTCGCCGCGAGCTCGTTCGCTCCGAGGGCCGAGCCGTGCACGGCACCCGTGTTCTGCTTGCCGGGGGAGGGCCACCCGATGATGGTCTTCAGGATGATCAGGGAGGGCCGGGAGGTCTCGGCTTTCGCCGCCTCGATCGCCGCGTACAGCTCGTGGATGTCTTCCTGGTAGTGGCCGGTCTTCTTCCAGTCCACGGTCTGCACCTGCCAGCCGTAGGACGCATAGCGCGCGGCGACATCCTCGGTGAAGGCGATGGCGGTGTCGTCCTCGATCGAGATCTGGTTCGAGTCGTAGATCGCGATCAGGTTGCCCAATTCCTGGTGACCGGCGAGGCTGCCGGCTTCTGACGTCACTCCCTCCTGGATGTCGCCATCGCCGGCGATGACGTAGATCGTGTGATCGAAGGGCGACTCGCCGGCGGGGGCGTCGGGGTCGAAGAGGCCGCGCTCATAGCGTGCCGCGTAGGCGAAACCGACGGCGGAGGCGAGACCCTGGCCGAGCGGCCCCGTCGTGATTTCCACGCCCGGCGTGTGACCGTATTCGGGGTGGCCGGGGGTGAGGGAGCCCCACGTGCGCAGCGCCTTCAGGTCGTCGAGTTCGAGACCGAAGCCGCCGAGGTACAGCTGCACGTACTGCGTGAGAGACGAATGGCCGACCGACAGGATGAAGCGGTCGCGACCGGCCCAGGTCGGGTCGGCGGGGTCGTGGCGCAGCACGCGCTGGTACAGCAGGTACGCGAGTGGCGCGAGACTCATGGCCGTTCCCGGATGCCCGTTGCCCACCTTCTCGACCGCGTCAGCCGCGAGAACTCGCGCCGTGTCGACTGCCCGCTGGTCGATGTCGTCCCATCGCACTTCGGTCATGACCTGTCTCCTCACCGTTGACGGAAAACCACTGTTGACAGGTACCGTATCGCAATCTATGGTGAATCTAACATCGCAAGGTTGATAAATAACATGGCGCGGCGTCGTACCTAACATGGTCACGGACCGCCAAGACGGTGACGCAACTCGTCCAGCGCGAGGTCGCGCTGAGCGAGACGGCGAACCGGCTTGAGGAACACACGCGGTCTCAACGATGAACGCACAAACAACGGGAGCAAAGATGCGCGCAGTTGTATTCACGTCGGAAGGCGAATTGGCCCTCGAAGAGCGCCCTCAGCCGAAGCCCGGCCACAAGGAAATCCTCATCGAGACCGCCGCGGTCGGACTCTGTGGCACGGATACTCACGTGCTGGATGGCGAGTTCGAGGGAACTGTCTTTCCCCTCGTACCCGGCCACGAGGCATCCGGCACCATCGTCGAGCTCGGAGAGGGCGTCAATGACGGTGTCTTCGACTTCGCGGTCGGCGACCACGTCGTCGTCAACCCGAGCACCACCTGCGGCGAGTGCGAGTTCTGCCTCAACGGCCACCAGAACCTCTGCCGCTTCTGGAACGGGCTCGGAGTGGTCGCCTCCGACGGTGCGGCGCAGCAATTCTTCACGGCGCCCGCGAGCAACGTCTACAAGCTCAAGCCCGTGACCGACCTCTTCGAGGCCGCCCTCATCGAGCCGCTCGCTTGCGCCATTCGTGGCTGGGACGTGCTTCCCCGTCGCATGGGCGACCACGTGCTCGTCTACGGCTCCGGCACGATGGGGCTGCTCATGGCCCAGCTCGCGACCCGCGCCGGAGCGGCATCGGTCACGATCGTCGACCTCAACGAAGACCGCTTGAACACCGCCGCCGAGTGTGGCATTGAGCTGCGCTACACGAGCGCCGACGATGCAGACCGCGAGAAGTGGGATGTCGTGATCGACTGCACCGGCAACATCCGGGCGATCGAGGATGGCCTGACGCGCGTGAAGCCCGCCGGATTCTTCCAAGACTTCGGAGTCGCGCCCGCCGACAAGAAGGCAGAGTTCTCGCCCTTCCGCGTCTACCGCGACGAGATCTCGATCGTCGGAACGATGGCCGTGCTCAACTCCTTTGGTCGCGCGGTGGAGATGTTCGAAGCCGGCGCGGTCAACGCCACGGCCATGATCAGCCACAGCTTCGTCCTCGACGACTACGAGCAGGCCCTCGACCAGTTCCGTCGAGGCGAAGGGCGCAAGCTGCAGATCCGCCCCAACGACGACCAGTCACGGGTGCTGATCGCATGAGCGCCCCCACGACGTCGGCGACCGCGCCGCGGACGCGCACCCGTCTCTCCCGCACTGCCAAGCGCGGCATCACTGCCGGAGTGATCGCGGCGGTGCTGGTCGGAATGGCCCTCGGAACGAGGGTCGTGCCACTCGACGATCCGCTCGCGCAAGGGATCGTCGAGTTCAACGCCGCAGACTTCGGCGCGGAGCAGTTCGAGATCGTGCAAGAAGGAATCATCGACCGCTCCGCAGATGCCACAGTGGTGGCCGCCGCCATTGCTGATGACCCTGAGGCTGCCGCTGACCAGTACGCGGTTCCCAGCTCCGGCGGCCCCGTGTTCAGCGTGAGCTTCACCGGAGTCGTCGGCGACGGCCAGTCAGGCATCTACGAGATCCAGGTCGACGGGTTGCCCGATGACCTGCTGGTGCGCCTGCAGACCGGGCCGGCGATCAACGGAACAGAGCTGCGTGACGCCACTGGCGCGTACGAGTTCGGCGAGTTCACCAACCAGATCGCCTTCCAGAATGCCGCCGCCGCTCTCAACGATGAGCTCAAGACTCGGGTGCTCGAGTCGGTCGACACCGACAACCTGTCGGGCCAGACCGTCACCGTGGTCGGCGCCTTCACGCTCGTGAATCCCGCCGCCTGGCTGGTCACGCCGGTGGAGGTGACGGTGCTGTGAACGCCTCATTCGACGATGTGATGCTCGAGGCGCGCGACATCGTCAAGAACTATGGCGGCGTTCGCGCTCTGCGAGGGGTCAACTTCGACATCCGTTCCGGAACGGTCACCACGCTGTTTGGGGAGAACGGAGCCGGCAAGTCGACGCTCATGAAGATCCTCTCGGGAGTCGAGCAGCCGACCTCCGGCCAAATCCTCCTCGACGGCAAGCCGGTCACCTTTCACTCCACGACGGATGCTCGCGAGCGAGGAATCTCGATCATTCACCAGGAGCTGAGCCTGGCCCCGAACCTCTCCGTGCGCGACAACATCTTCCTCGGCCGTGAGATTCCGGGCCGGACGGGTGTCGACTACGCGGAAGAGGATCGTCAGACGCGGGAACTGCTGCAGGAGATGCAGTTGCCGATCGAGCCGGACACCATGGTGGCCGACCTTCGCGTGGGGCAGCAGCAGATCATCGAGATTGCTCGCGCGCTGTCGGTCAACTCGCGCATTCTCATCATGGATGAGCCGACGTCGGCCCTCGCGGCATCGGAAGTGCAGGTGCTGTTCGGCATCATCAACGACCTGACCTCACGCGGCGTGGCGATCGTCTACATCTCCCACCACCTCGAAGAGGCGCTCGAAGTCACCGACCACGCGGTCGTGTTGCGGGACGGCTCCATGACGGCCCGGGGTGAGCGCGCCGACATCGACCTCGAGTGGATCGTGCGCAACATGGTCGGCGACAACTATGACCTCGGTGCGCCGCCGACGGGGTACGACTTCGGCGACCCGGCCCTGAGCATCCGCAACCTCACCGTGCTCGACCCCGAGAACCCGGAGCGCGCGATCGTCAACGGGCTCAGCCTCGACGTGAAGGCAGGCGAGATCGTCTGCCTCTATGGGCTCATGGGTTCGGGCCGGACCGAATTGCTGGAGGCCATCGCGGGCCGCGGCGCCGTGTCCAGCGGCACCGTGCTGCTCGAAGGTCAGAAGTTGGATCGCCAGACCCTCGCAGAGCGCATCGAGATGGGCATCGGCCTGGTGCCCGAGGATCGCCAGCGCGACGGACTCGTGCAGACCATGTCGGTCGGCAAGAACCTCACCCTCTCCAGCCTGCGGGACTGTCTCGTCAACGGAGTGCTCTCCCGTCGAGCAGAGCGGACCCACGCCGACCAGCTCATCGCCGACGTGACGGTCAAGACGGATGGCCCCGATATCGAGATTGGGGCGCTGTCAGGAGGTAACCAGCAAAAGGTCGTGATCGGCAAGGTGCTGGGAACGCGTCCCCGAGTCATGCTGCTCGACGAGCCGAGTCGCGGTATCGATGTCGGCGCGAAAGGTGAGGTGTTTCGCCTCCTCGCCGCGCGTGCTGCCGAAGGACTCACGGTTGTCTACTCGACCTCCGAGGTGGGCGAGTGCCTCAGCATCGCCCACCGCATCATCGTGCTGAACCGCGGCCGCATCTCAGCCGAATTCGGACCGGATGCGACCAAAGAAATGATCATGGCCGCCTCTGGCGAGGCCGTGGCCGCCTAACCGGGCCCAAGGAATGGATCGGACAATGACGACGACAACCACCACAACCACCGCGATCATCACGCAGCGGAAGACACGATCGATCGGCAAGATCCTCATCGAGGGCCGGGCGTTTCTCGCGCTGATTCTCATCATCGCCGTGTTCTCGATGCTGTCGCCCAACTACCTCACCGTCAGCAACCTCCTCATCATGGCCTCGCACGTGGCGATCTTTGCGATTCTGGGGCTGGGGATGCTCATGGTGATCCTCAACGGAGGCATCGACCTCTCGGTGGGATCCACCTTGAGCTTCTCGGCGATCATCGGAGGCTTCCTCATTCAAGACGGGTTGTCGCTCACCATCTTCGGAGTGGTGCTCTACCCGAGCATCCCCGTCGTTGTCATCATCTCCTGTGCCATGGGAGCCCTGGTGGGGTTGGTCAACGGAATCCTGGTGGCCAAATTCAAGGTCGCGCCCTTCGTCGCGACCCTCGGCATGCTCTACGTCGTCCGCGGCATCGCGCTCCTGATGACCAACGGACTCACGGTCAACAACCTTTCGGGCAACCCTGAGCTGGGGAACACCGGGTTCGACTGGCTCGGGTTCAACCGACTGCTCGGCATTCCGATCGGCGTCATCATCATGGGCATCATCGCCCTGATTCTCGGATTCGTGCTCAGCCGTTCCACCTTCGGGCGCTGGCTGTACGCCTCCGGAGGCAACGAGCGCGCAGCCGAACTCTCCGGAGTGCCGGTCAAGGCCGTCACCGTGTGGGTGTATGTCATCTCCGGCATCTGCGCCTCGGTCGCCGGGCTCATCCTCTCCTCGACCCTCACGAGCGCAAGCCCGACGGCGGGCAACACCTACGAGCTCACCGCCATCGCGGTCGTCGTCATCGGCGGTGCGGCCCTCACGGGTGGACGCGGAACGGTGCGCGGAACCCTGCTCGGGGCGTTCGTCATCGGCTTCCTCTCCGATGGGCTCGTGATCGTCGGCGTCTCCGCCTACTGGCAGATGGTCTTCATGGGCGCGGTGATCGTCATCGCCGTGATGCTCAACACGCTCCAGTACGGCCGTCGGCCCCGTCCCGCCGCCTCGAGCACTCCGCCACCATCGTCGACGCCAGGCGACGGGCCGACCGAGCCCCACTCCCCCGAAACGTCGGGTCAGAAGACGCCAGTCACCACCGGCACCACCACCTGACCCGCCCCCCGCATCGCCCCAGTCGATGCACATCACATCCCGATGAAAGGAAACCACCATGGTTCGCAAGAAGGCGCTCACTGCGCTGGCAGCCGCTGCAGCACTGGCCCTGGGTCTCACCGCCTGCGCCGGAGGAGACACCGACACACCCGCGGAGTCGGCGGGGGGCGGTGAGGCCGGCGGCCTCATCACCATCATCGTCAACGACCCGGCCAACCCCTACTGGAAGACCGAGGGCGATGTTGCCGCGGCCGCAGCAGAGGAGCTCGGCTACGAGGCCGTTGTTGGCGCTCACCTGGGTGACACCAACACCGAGAACACGCTGATCGACACGGCCATCACCAACCAGTCGGTTGCGCTCATCCTCGACCCGGCCAACGCGGACGGCTCGATCGCGGCCGTCCAGAAGGCCACGGATGCGGGCATCCCGGTCTTCCTGATCAACGCTGAGATCAACGAGACAGGCATCGCGTTGGCTCAGCTGGTCTCGAACAACGCTCAGGGCGCTGCTCTGGGTGCCCAGGAGTTTGTGCGCCAGATGGAGGAAAACGGCAACTACATCGAGCTCTTCGGCGCACCGTCCGACAACAACGCGCAGACTCGCTCGAACGGCTTCGACACCGTGATCTCGCAGTACCCGGATCTGGTTCAGGTCGGGGAAGAGGTTGCTAACTGGGACCGCACCGAAGGTCGCAACGCGACACAGACACTGTTGCAGGCCAACCCCGACATCAGTGGGGTCATCGCCGGCAATGACGAGATGGCCCTGGGCGCCATCGCCGCTCTGAAGGAGTCGGGCGCGTTCGACGGCGTCGTCATCGGAGGCTTCGATGGCAACCCTGACGCGGTCGAGTCGGTCAAGGCGGGCGAGATGGCCTACACGGTTCTTCAGCCCGTCGCGGTCTTCGCCGCGGAGGCGATCGCCTTGGCTGACGACTACATCCGCAACGGCACCGTGCCGGAGACCGAGAAGCAGTCCTTCGACTGCATTCTCATCACGCAGGAGAACGTCGACCTCATGACGGGACCGTTCACCTACTCCGGCTAAGCCGGAGCACAGCGACCGTGCGCTCCCGCGCGGTCAGCGCGGGAGCGGCGCCCCTCAGCGGCTCCGCTCCCGCGTGAACCCCTCATCTCCACCGCGACACGACGAAAGACTTCACATGAGCCACGTTGCGAACGATCCGGCTGACTTTGCCGACGACTCCACGACAGGATTCGTCGCGGCGCACCGCGGCCTCGTGCGTCGCGTTCCCGGGGGAGTAGCCCGATCCGCCGCGACGCCCCCGGACCAGGTCGCCCTCGTGATCGGGGGAGGCTCGGGTCACTATCCTGCGTTCGCCGGGCTTGTCGGGCCAGGGCTCGCCCACGCCGCGGCCATGGGCAACGTCTTCGCCTCGCCCAGTGCCCAGCAGGTCTACACCGTCGCTAAGTCTGTCGCGACGACCGCTGGCGTGCTGCTGAGCTACGGAAACTACGCGGGCGATGTGCTCAACTTCGACGCCGCTCAAGAACGCCTCATCGCAGAGGGCATTCCCTGCCGCACCGTGCGTGTCACCGACGACATCTACAGCGCCCCTCCGGCTGAGTGGCAGAAGCGCCGCGGCGTCGCCGGCGATCTCGCGGTCTTCCGCGCTGCGGCGTGGGCCGCCGAACGGGGGTCCTCCCTCGAAGAGGTCGCCGCTCTCGCCGAGCGGGCCAACGAGCGCACGCGGTCCATCGGTATCGCGTTCTCCGGCTGCACTCTTCCCGGTGCGACGGAACCGCTCTTCACCGTGCCGCCCGGTCAGATGGCGGTGGGCATGGGCATTCACGGTGAGCCCGGCATCGACATCAGGCCGGTGCCGAGCGCCCGAGAGATGGCAGAGCAGTGCGTGGACGCGCTTCTCGCCGAGCGCCCCGACTCCGTCTCGACGACACCGGGCTCTCGGGTTGCCGTCATCATCAACGGGCTCGGATCCGTCAAGGGTGAAGAGCTGTTCGTGATGTACGGCGCGGTCAGTGAGAAGCTCGAGAGCGCCGGGCTCACCATCGTGGAGCCCGAGATCGGGGAGTACGCGACGAGTTTCGACATGGCCGGCCTGTCGGTGACGCTCCTCTGGCTCGACGACGAACTCGAGACAGTTTGGCGATCGCCGGCCTACACGCCGGCCTACCGCAAGGGCTCCGTCGGGGCGGCGGCCGAGTCCGAAGCGGCGGAGGCTGCGCCCGACGCCGCAGAGCAAGAGGCGATCCCGGTCGCATCGGATGCGTCCCGGAACGCTGGCCGCGTCGCTCAGGCTGCAATCGACTCCATCCGTGCCGTCATCGATCGTGACGTCGACGAGCTCGGTCGTCTCGACGCCATCGCGGGCGACGGCGACCACGGCATCGGCATGCAGCGCGGCGTACACGCGGCCGCGGCTGCGGCCCAGGAACTCTCGGCCGCCGGCGCCGGAGCGGGAACAGTGCTCGCTCGCGCCGGTGATGCGTGGGCTGACAAAGCCGGTGGCACCTCGGGCGCACTGTGGGGTGCTGCCCTTCGCGCCGCGGGAGAGCGTCTCGGGGACGAGCACCATCCCGATGCTCAGGCCGTCGCCGACGCGATCCAGAACGCCCGCGCGACGGTGCAGCGCATGGGCAAGGCCGAGCTGGGTGACAAGACGATGGTGGACGCGATCGTGCCGTTCACCGATGAACTGACCGCGAAGGTGGGCGAGGGCCAGCGGCTCTCCGCTGCCTGGTCGAGAGCGGCCGAGCGCGCCACAGCGGCCGCCGCCGACACCGCGGAGATGCTCCCACGGCTGGGTCGAGCCCGGCCTCACGCGGAGAAGAGCCTCGGCACGCCCGACCCCGGCGCCGTCTCGTTCGCGCTCGCCATGACCGCAGTCGCCCACGTGCTGACCGCGAACGCTGAGGAACAAGGAGAACAGTCATGACTCACCCCATGCGCATCGTCGTCGGATCTGACGAAGCAGGATTCCAGTACAAGGAGGCTCTCAAGGCTGACCTGGAGAGCGACCCGCGGGTCAGCGAGGTCATCGATCTCGGAGTCGACGCCACCGGAACGACCCCCTACCCGGTCGTCGCCATTGCCGCGGCAGAGAAGGTGCGGGACGGTCAGGCCGATCGTGCCCTACTCGTGTGCGGCACGGGTCTGGGCGTGGCCATCGCCGCCAACAAGGTCTCCGGCGTCCGCGCCGTGACTGCTCACGACAGCTTCAGCGTCGAACGCAGCGTGCTCAGCAACAACGCGCAGGTGCTGACCTTCGGTCAGCGGGTCATCGGCCTGGAGCTCGCTCGACGCCTGGCTCGAGAGTGGCTCGGCTACGAGTTCGATACCGGCTCCGCCTCGGCGGGAAAGGTTGACGTCATCACCGACTATGAGACGACGGGCATCAATGGGTGACAGGACGGACGGCGTCGAAGACGGGCCCGTGACGTGACCCCCATACTCACGATCGGTGTCAGCCTCAAGCTCTACCTCGATCTGAAGGCCTCAGTCGACTGGGCGGCGCAGGTCGCGCAGCTCGCCCGCGCGCATCCGTCGATTACGACGAGCTCGGTTCGGCTCTTCGTGCTGCCGAGCCTGCCCTCGCTGTGCGCGGTCTCTGCCGAACTCGACAACCTGCCCGTCGCCGTGGGCGCGCAAGACCTGTTCTGGAAGGAATCCGGCGCCTATACCGGTGGCGTCAGCGGAGCCGACCTGGTCGCGCTCGGGTGCCAGTTCGTCGAGGTGGGACACGTCGAGCGCCGCACAGTGTTCGGTGAGGACGACCTCACCACGCGACGCAAACTCGCCGCCGCGGTGCGCTCAGGGCTGACCCCTGTGCTGTGCGTCGGCGAGCAGGCCGAGGGAGACCCGAGCCGAGGGGTGGAGACCTGCATCGCGCAGATCGAATCCGCCCTTGCTGACGTTGCGAGTGAGACTGTTCCCGAACTGGTGATCGCCTACGAGCCCGAGTGGGCGATCGGGCGAGCGGAGCCCGCGGGGAGAGAGCACATCCACGAGGTCGTGGGCGCGATCCGCGACCATCTGTCCCATCATCCGCGTCTGCAGTCAACGACGGTCCTCTACGGCGGAAGCGCGAAACCGGGCCTCCTGACCCGGCTCGACGGCAGTGTCGACGGACTGTTTCTGGGGCGCTTCGCCCACGACCCGCGCTCACTGGCACTCATTCTGGACGAAGCTTTCGCGATAGCGTGACATCCAGGAGGGTGGGAAATGTCGTACACCGACCCGGAGTCTTTGTCGCGAGGGAGTCGCCAGCAGGCTCGACAGCGCGCCATCAGCGAAGCCGTCATGGAGGAAGGCTCCGTGCGCATCGAAGCGCTCGCCGAGCGGTTCGACATCAGTGTGATGACGGTGCATCGCGATCTCGACGAGCTGGAAGACCGCGGGCTGTTGCGCAAAAGCCGCGGCGTCGCGACGGCCACCTCGACCTCGCTCGTGGAGTCGAGCGACGTCTACCGATCAGGTCGTCAGATCGCTCAGAAGAAGGCGATCGCTCGGGCCGCTCTGGAGTTCATCGAGCCCGGTCAGGCGCTCATGCTCGACGACTCGACCACGACTCTGCACCTGCTGCCGCACCTCAGTGACAAGACGCCTCTCACTGTCATTACCAACACCCTGACGATCATGAACGAGCTCAGAAACACTCGCGGCACGACCATGATCGGCCTGGGGGGTGACTACTACAACTGGTGCAGCTCGTTCATGGGCCGCATGACGGTACGCGAGATCGCTGAGCTTCGAGCCGACCTGTTCTTCATGTCGACCTCCGCCATCGTCGACGACGTGTGCTTTCACCAGACCCTAGAGACGGTGGACGTCAAGCGTGCAATGTTCGAATCCGCGCGCCGTCGGGTGCTCCTGGTCGACGGCACAAAGTTCGAGAAGAGGGCACTGCACGCGATGCTCCCTCTCGCCGACTTTGATGCCGTGATCGTCGACTCCGCGACTGCGCCTGAGCACGTCGATCGACTGCGTGAGCACGGCATCACTGTCGTGATCGCCCCCGCCTCCAGCTCAGGCTGAGGGCTGCGCGAAGTCCATGCCTGCGCAGGTGCGCGGTTCGCTACGGGCTGCTGTGCGGCCTGTTCGCGAACAGTCCTGGACCACGCACATAGTGACGTGGCCTACTCGCGCGCGATCACGTAGTCGCTCACGGCGACCCAGCCCTCGCGCGGTTCACCCTCGGGGAGGCCCTGCGGGTAGAACTCGTAGTCGCCGCCGCCAGTGAGGCTCACGGACGTGACGGTGTTGCCGCCGCCGCAACCCACGACCCAGCCTGAGGGATCGTTCACCGGGGCGACGATGAGGCAGATGCCGCGGTCGACCTCCTCGCGCGCCGCCCATACCTCGACCGCGTCGGTCGAACCCTGGTACCGAACCGTCGAGGCCTCGACGCTGTCGCGGGCGTCCTCACTGATCGCGCCGGGCAGCTCATCGGCCACCGCACTGCCTTCCTCGAAGGGCAACGGAGGAGGCGTGGCTGAACACCCGGTGACCGCGAGCGCGCCAGCGACAAGCGCTCCTGTCAGACGTCGACGCATGTTCCCCGCTCCCGTCCGTAGTAATCCTCACTCTTGGGCTGTACGCCACGGTACGCCGCTGGAGCTGCTACTTCAACCCGGCGAGCCACTCCTGCGCGGCGGCCAGCTCGCCCTGGTCGATGCCGTGGCCGCCGGGGCGGCTGCGCCGGGTCACGGATGCTCCGCGCGCGCTCGCGAACTGCTCGAGCCGCGCGACGCTCGCCGCGGGCGCCATCGGGTCCTGGTCGCCGTTGAGCAATAGTAGCTCGACGCCAGTTGCCAAGACGTCTGGCTCCTGGTCGCCGAACGGGTGCATGCCGCTGAACGCCACGACGCGCGGCAGCACGTCGGGGTGCAGGAGCGCCGTGGCGAGTGCGATGTTGGCACCGTTCGAGAAACCCGTCGCGATGAGCGGGCGGCCCTCGAGGTCGTACCGTTCGCGAGCGGCCACCACGAAGGCGGCGAGCTCGTGTGCTCGCGCGATGACGTCGTCCACGTCGAACACTCCCTCTGCGAGGCGGCGGAACCAGCGATTCGCGCCGCCCTCACTCACGCGGCCGCGCGGCGAGAGCACCGCGGCTCCCGGCATGAGGGCGGTGCCGAGCGCGGCGATTTCGCGCTCGTCGCCGCCCGTGCCGTGCAGTGTGAGCACGACGGGGGCGTCGGGCGAGGAGCCCTCCGTGAGCAGGTGCGGCCAGGTGTCGAGGTCGACGGTGGAACGGGCATCCGCGCTCATGCCGCTACCTCCGGGTTGTTCTCCTCAGGGATCCGCACGGGAATCACGGCGTGCTCGATCGCCTCACGCGAGGGCTCGAGCCACGGCGGCAGCTTGAGCGAGCGGCCCAGCTCGAGCAGCGGCTCGTCGATGTCGAAGCCCGGGGTGTCGGTCGCGATCTCGAACAGCACACCGCCCGGCTCACGGAAGTAGATGCTCGTGAAGTACTGCCGGTCGAGGATCTCGGTCACCTGATGGCCGCGACTGACGAGCTCATCGCGCCACTGCTGCTGCGTGGCCTGGTCGGGCACCCGGAAAGCGATGTGGTGCACGGTGCCGCCCGCCGTGAGGCCCGGCTGCACGAGGTTCGAGGCGTGCACGTCGACGAGGGCGCCCGGCCCTCCGGCTCCGGCGGCGAGGCGCGTGCGGTTGCCCTCCTGCTCGACCACGTGCATCCCGAGATCGTTCGTCATGAGGGCGAGGGTGCGCTCGGCGTCGCGCACCGTGAGCACGCTCGAGTGCTGGCCGCGAACCGCGTGCTCGGCCGGCACGCTCGCCGAGTCCCACGGGTCGCGCGGGTCGTGCTCATCGGTCGCGACGAGCTCGATCTGCAGACCGTCGGGGTCGTGCACGAGCAGCCGCTCCTCGCTCGAGCTCGTCGAGGTGATGCGCGCTTCGGCGCCGACCGAGGCGAAGTGGTCGACCCACCAGCCGAGCGAGCCCGCGGGCACCGAGAACGCCGTCGACGTCGACTGGCCCGCACCGATGCGCCCGCGCTGGATGCCCCGCCACGGGAAGAACGTCATGAGCGAGCCGGGCCGCCCCGCCTCGTCGCCGTAGTACAGGTGGTAGGTGCCCGGGTCGTCGAAGTTGACGGTCTTCTTCACGAGCCGCAGCCCGAGGCCGGTGATGTAGAAGTCGATGTTCTTCTGCGGGTCGCCGGCGATCGCGGTGACGTGGTGCAGGCCTTGCGTCTCGGCTGCTGCCTGGGCGGTCATGGGTGCGCTCCTCGTGGTGTCGTCGGTTGCCGATTCAGGTGTCGGCGTCCTCCCAGTGATGGTATCTATGCAAACGCATAGATACCGAGGTTATTCCCGTGTTTCGGCGACGTGACGTTTCGCGTCGGGCTCTTGCGCTGTGGGTCGACCGTCTGGGACGCTCGACCCAGTTCACGCCGCTGAGGAGACACCATGAGAATGCCCGTCGAGGATCGGCGTGCCGCTCTCGCGCAGGCAGCCCTCACCGTCCTCGCGCGCGACGGCCTCGCCGCCGCGACCACGCGAGCGATCGTCGCCGAGGCTGGCATGTCGCTCGCCAGCTTCCACTACGCCTACGAGTCGCGGCTCGCGCTGCTGCGCGACGTCATCACGCTCGTCGTCGAGGGCGAGCGCGCCGCGGTCGCGCCCCTGCTCGATCTCGAGCCGACCGACCTGCCTGGCCTTCTGCGTGCGGGCGTCGCCGCCTACGCCGACGTACTGCGCGCCGACCCCGGGCGAGAGCAGGGGATGCTCGAGCTCACGCACCTCGCACTGCGCGAGCCGGCGCTCGCCGGGGTCGCGCAGGAGCAGTACGCGCAGTACCGCGCCCTCGTGACCGAGATGCTCGTGATCGCCGCCTCCCGCACGGGCATGCGGTGGCGAATGCCCGCCGAGACGCTCGCCCGCTTCGTCGTGACGTGCATGGACGGCCTCACGATCGGCTGGCTCGTCGACCGTGACGATGCCGCACTCGAGCCGCAGCTCGACATGATCACCCGTGCGCTGCTCGAGCACGCCGAGCCCGCCCGCACCTCGACCCGGTTCTGACCGCACCTCCCACCCCCCGCTCACACCAGGAGACCGCATGACCAGGACCACCGCACCACGCGACGCCCTCGTCGTCGACGCCGAACCCACGCGGAAGGTCGGCGGAGTCTGGATCGCCGGCTTCTCGATCGCCTGGCTCGGCGTCTGGATGGCGCAGCTCACCCCTGTGCAGCTGCTGCTGCCCGTGCAGGTCGATGCGCTCATCGCTACGGATACGTGGCAGGACAGCGTCATGGCGTTCGGCATCGTCTCGGGCATCTCGTCGGTCTTCGCGATCATCTCCTACCCGCTCACGGGCGCACTGAGCGACCGCACGACCTCGCGGTTCGGCCGGCGGCGCCCGTGGATCCTCGGCGGCGCCCTCCTCTTCGCCGGTGCACTGCTCGCGCTCTCGGTGCAGGAGACGATCGTGGGCGTCGCGGTCTTCTGGTCGATCGCCATCACCGGCTTCTGCGCTCTGAGCGCCGCACTCACTGCGACGATCAGCGACCAGGTGCCCGTCGGCCAGCGCGGTCTCGTCTCGGGCTTCATCTCGGCGCCGCAAGCGGTCGGCATCATCGTGGGGCTCGTGCTCGTGACCGAGCTCTTCATCGGTGCGCTGCTCGGCTACACCGCGCTCGCGGTCGCCCTCCTCGTGCTCGTCGTTCCGTTCCTCTTCGTGCGCGACGCCGTGCTGCCGCAGGGCGTCTCTGCGCCCCTCACGCTGCGTACGCTCATCGCGGGCTTCTGGATCTCCCCGCGCGCGTTCCCCGACTTCGGCTGGACCCTCGGCAGCCGCGTGCTCGTCAACATCGGCAACGCCCTCGGCACGAGCCTGCTGCTCTTCTTCCTCATCTACGGCCTCGGCCGGCCCGCCCTCGACGCCGAGGGCGACCTCCTGCTGCTCACGCTCGTCTACATGGTCGCGTCGATCATCGCCTCGATCGTGTGCGGCCGCTGGAGCGACGTGCTCGGGCGCCGCAAGGTGTTCGTGCTGAGCTCGGCGCTCCTGCAGGCGAGCGGCGCCGTGCTGCTCATCGTCTGGCCGCAGTTCGAGATCGTCATGATCGGTGCCCTCCTGCTCGGGCTCGGCTACGGCTGCTTCCTCTCCGTCGACCAGGCGCTCGCGACCCAGGTGCTGCCCGACGCGACGAGCCGCGGCAAGGACCTCGGCATCATGAACATTGCGAGCGCCGTGCCGCAGGCCCTCGCACCCATGCTCGGTGCGCTCGTCGTGAGCGCGGTCGGCGGCTTCGAGGGACTCTTCGTCGCCTCCGCGGTGTTCTCGACCGCCGGAGCGCTCATGATCCTCGGCGTCAAGGGAGTGCGATGATCGACCTGACACCGCCCACTGCGCGGCCCTGGGCATCCGACGCCGCTGCGTACTGGACCGGCCTCGATAAGGCGACGCGCGCGCTCGACGCCCCCCTCGCCGCCCTCCACCGCGGGGCGCTCGCCGCCAACGCGCACGACCTGCTCGACCGCGCCGCCGGGCTGCCGATCCGGGTCGCGAGCAAGTCGGTGCGCGTGCGCTCGGTGCTGGATGCCGTGCTCTCGCTGCCCGGATACGCCGGAATCCTCGCCTACACGCTGCCCGAGGCGCTCTGGCTCGCGCACGAGCACGACGACGTCGTCGTGGGCTACCCGAGCGTCGACCGCACGGCCCTCGCCGCCCTCGGCGCGGACGCGCAGCTCGCGAGCCGCGTGACGCTCATGGTCGACGACGCCGCCCAGCTCGATCTCGTCGACGCCGTCGTCGCGCCGGCCGCGCGCGCGAGCATCCGCGTCGCGCTCGAGCTCGACGCCTCGTACCACTCGCCCACGATGGGGCACATCGGTGTGCGGCGCTCGCCGCTGCGCACGCGCGATCAGGTGCGGGCGCTGGCCGAGCACGTCGTCTCGAGGCCCGGGTTCGACCTCGTGGGGCTCATGGCGTACGAGGCGCAGATCGCGGGCGTTGGCAACGCCGGGCGCGGGCGCGGCGCGATCATCCGCGTGCTGCAGCGCGCCTCGGCCGAGGAGCTGCGCGAGCGGCGCGGCGCCGTCGTCGCGGCCGTGCGCGAGATCGCCGACCTCGAGTTCGTCAACGGCGGCGGCACGGGCTCGATCGAGTCGACGCACGCCGACGGATCCGTGACCGAGGTCGCCGCGGGCTCAGGGCTCTTCGGCCCGCACCTCTTCGACCACTACGTGCACTTCTCGCCCGCGCCGGCGGCGGCCTTCGCGCTGCCCGTCGTGCGCCGCCCCACTCCTGAGCTCGCGACCCTCCTCGGCGGCGGGTGGATCGCCTCGGGGCCGGCCGCCGAGGATCGACTGCCGCTGCCCGTGCACCCACCGGGCCTGCGCTTCCTGCCCCGGGAGGGAGCGGGCGAGGTGCAGTCGCCCGTCACGGGCGCGGCGGCGCACGACCTCGCCGTGGGCGACCGCGTGTGGCTGCGGCACACGAAGGCCGGCGAGCTCAGCGAGCACGTCGACGCCTTCGCTCTCGTCGAGGACGGCGACGTCCTCGACGAGCTGCCGACGTACCGCGGCGAAGGGAAGACCTTCCTGTGAGCACGATCGGGGCAGCGGGCAGCACGCGAGCACTCGGCGCGACCGAGCGCGTGCGCACGTGGGGGCGCACGGCGACCGCCGTGCCCGTGGGCGTATCGCGCCCGACGACGATCGACGGTGTCGTGACCGTGGTGCGGGCCGCACGCGAGCACGGTCTCACCGTCAAGGCGATCGGCTCGGCCCACTCCTTCACCGATATCGCGCTCACGGAGGGCGTGCTGCTCGACCTCGCCGCGCTCAGCGGCATCGTGCGCGTCGACGCGGAACGGCAGCGCGTCACGGTGCTCGCCGGAACCGCGCTGCACGCGCTCTCGCCGCTTCTCGCCGCGCACGGGCTCGCGCTGCAGAACATGGGCGACATCGACCGGCAGACGATCGCGGGCGCGACGAGCACGGGAACGCACGGCACGGGGCTCGGCTTCCGCGGGCTCGCCACGCAGATCACGGCTGCCACGCTCGTGACCGCGCACGGTCAGGTGCTGCGGGTCAGTGAGGCGGAGCATCCGGAGCTGCTGCCCGCCGTCCAGCTGGGCCTCGGCGCCCTCGGCGTGCTCGTCGAGGTCGAGCTGCAGTGCGTGCCCGCCTTCCTGCTGCACGCCGAGGAGCGGGGCGAGCCCTTCGCGGTCGTCGACGAGTTCCTCGACCGGGCCGCGGCCGTCGACCACTTCGAGGCGTACTGGTGGCCGCACACCGAGCGGCTCTCGACCAAGTCGAACACGCGCCTGGCCCTCGAGACGCCGTACCGTCCACTCGGCCGCCTCGCCGAGTGGTGGGAGGACGAGTTCTTCGGCAACGGCCTGCACTGGCTCACGTGCCAGCTCGGGCTCGTCGCGCCGCCCCTCACCCCCGGCATCAACCGGCTCGCGGCCGCGCTCTACGGCAAGCGCTCGTACACCGCGCCCTCGCACGAGGTCTTCACGAGCCCGCGTCGTGTGCGCTTCCAGGAGATGGAGTACGCGATCCCCGCCGAGGCGCTCGCGCCCGCGATCCGCGAGGTCAAGCGCCTCGTCGAGCGAGAGGGCTGGCGCGTCTCGTTCCCCGTCGAGCTGCGCGTCGCGGCCGCCGACGACACGTGGCTGTCGACGGCGCACGGTCGGCAGAGCGCCTACATCGCCGTGCATCGCTACTGGCGCGAGGATGCCCGGCCATACTTCACCGCGGTCGAGCACATCATGCGCGCTCACGACGGGCGGCCGCACTGGGGCAAGCTGCACGGGCGCACCGCCGCCGACCTCGCGCCCGAGTACCCGCGCTTCGGCGACTTCCTCGCCGTGCGCGACCGGCTCGACCCCGACCGGGTCTTCGCGAACGCGTACACGCGCCGCGTACTCGGTGAGTAGCGCTGTCGACTCGGCTCGGCGATCGCTCAGTGTGCGGCTCTAGCGTTGACTCGTGATCAGGGGCACCCGCGACCGTGAAGCCGTCGAGTACTGCGCGACGATCGTCGTACGCAGCGCCGTCACCAAACTGGATGCTCTCGCCATCGTCGCTCTCGCCGTCGACTCACCCGTGCAGCAGCAGCGCACCACGCGACCCTACGTCGACCTCGCGGAAGGCGCATGGGTCGAGATCGAGATCCCCAAGTTCGGCGAGCCGCCACCGCTGGCGATCGATGTCTACTCGACCGTGAGCGACGACCACGCGCGACTGCAGGCGCTCACGCTTCTGGCGACGCTCGAGGCGTATACCGGGTGGAGCATCCGCCCCGACTTCGCGGTCTGAGCCCGTTGGTTCCTCGCCGTGAATCTCAGAGCTCGAGGCGCATGAGCACTCGCGGGAACCCGTTGATGACGGACGTGGTCTCGGCGGCCTGAGAGAAGCCTGCGCGCTCGAACAGCGCCTTGGTGCCCACGTAGGCCATCGTGAGATCGACCTTTTCGCCGCGGTTGTCGACCGGATAGCCCTCGATCGCGGGGGCTCCGCCCGCCCTCGCGAACTCGACCGCGCCCTCGAGAAGGCGGTGCGAGATGCCCGCGCCGCGATGGCCCGGCCGCACCCGAATGCACCACACCGACCACACTCCGTCGTCCTCGACGTGCGGAATCTTGCGGTTCCGGGCGAAGGAGGTGTCGGCCTTCGGGTGCACGGCCGCCCAGCCGACGACCTCGGCGCCGTCGTAGGCGAGAACGCCCGGAGGGCCCGACTCGAGCAGCTCGCGCACTACCGTGCCGCGCTCCTCGCCGCGCAGCGCGAGATTCTGCTTCGAGGGCACCCGGTAGCTCAGGCACCAGCACACGTTCGCGTCCGGGCGCTTCGGCCCCACCATGGTCGCGATGTCGTCGAACTCCGCGGCGGGGCGCACGGTGATCGTCATGCCGTCACGCTAGCGGCCCGGTGCGACGCCCGGCGTGCTGCGCCCTACGGCAGCAGGCGCGTCGGGCCGCGGAACAAGTACGTCGTCTCGCGAATCGACCCGAGGCCGAGCATGAGCATGAGCACGCGCGCGAGGCCCATGCCGAAGCCGCCGTGCGGGGGCACGCCGTAGCGGAAGAAGTCGAGGTAGAACTCGAGCTCCTCGGGCTCGATGCCCTTCTCCTTCGCCTGCTCGATGAGCACGTCCACACGGTGCTCGCGCTGGGCGCCCGTGGAGATCTCTGTGCCGTTGTAGAGCAGGTCGTAGCTGTTCGTGATCGACCCGTCGCCCTCGCGGCGCATGTGGTAGAACGGCCGGATGCCGGTCGCGTAGTCGGTCACGAAGACGAAGTCGTGGCCGTGGTTCGCCTTCACCCAGGCGCTGAGGCGGCGCTCGCCCTCGGGGTCGAGGTCGCCGTCGGTGCGGGGAATCTCGTATCCGCCGTCGGCGACGATCTGCCGCGCCTCGGCGAGCGGAATGCGGGGGAACGGCAGCGAGGGAACGCTCAGCGATACCTCGAACGCGGCCTCGATCGCGGCACCGTGCTTCTCGACGACCGCGGTGAACGCAGCGACCAACGCCTGCTCCTGCATCGCCATGACGTCCTCGTGCGAGTCGATCCAGCTGATCTCGGCGTCGATCGACGTGAACTCGGTGGCGTGGCGCGACGTGAACGAGGGGTCGGCGCGGAAGGCCGGGGCGATCTCGAAGACCTTGCCGAAGCCCGCGGGCTGCGCCATCTGCTTGAAGAACTGCGGGCTCTGGGCGAGGTACGCCTTCGTCTCGAAGTACTCCATCTCGAACAGCTCGGCCCGCGACTCACTGGCGCTCGCCATGAGCTTGGGCGTGTGCACCTCGATGTAGTCGCGCTCGACCCAGTAGCTGCGCAGCGCGTGCTCGAAGGTCGTCTGCACGCGGAAGAGGAGGTTCGCTTCGGGACGGCGCAGGTCGAGGAACCGCCAGTCGAGGCGCTTGTCGAGACTCGAATCCTCGGCGATGGGGGTCTCAGCGATCGCCTCGCTCACGACCTCGAGCGTGCCGACCTTGACCTCGAGCCCGCCGAGCTTGACGCGCTCGTCGTGCTTGAGCTCGCCCGTGACGCGCACCATCGTGCCGTGGGCGAGCGTGCCGATCGTCTCGGTGAGCGCGGCGGCAGCCTGCTGCTCGGGCGTAGCGTCATCCTCGAGATCCCTCGTGGCAGGGTTGACCAGCTGAACGGCCCCGGACTCATCGCGCAGGATGACGAACTGCACCTTCTTCTGGTCGCGAACCGTCTCGACCCATCCGGCCACCGTCACGGGGCCGTCGGGGAGCGGGCTGAGCTGGGATACCACGGTGCGAGTCACGAGGCACGAGTCTACCGGCGGGCCTCAATACACTGGAGACCATGCCTGCCGACGTCATCCACCTCGTGCGGCACGGCGAGGTCCACAACCCCACGCGCGTGCTCTACGGGCGACTGCCGGGGTTCCGGCTCAGCGACCTCGGGCAGCGCATGGCCGAGGCGGCCGTCGGGGCCCTGGCGGGGCATCCCGTGACCGCGCTGTATGCCTCGCCGCTGCAGCGCGTGCAGGAGTCGGCGGCGCCGTGGGCGGAGGCGTTCGGCCTCGAGGTGCACACCGAGGAGCGCCTCATCGAGCCGACCAACCGCTTCGAGGGCAAGCGCATGAACCGGCGCACACTCGCCGACCCGCGGCACTGGCACCTGCTGCGCAACCCCCGCACGCCCAGTTGGGGCGAGCCCTTCACCTCGATCGCGACGCGGATGCTCGCCGCCATGACCGAGACCTGCGAGCGCACCGACTCGGGCGAGGTCGTCATGGTGAGCCACCAGCTTCCCATCTGGATGGTGCACCGCGCCGTGGTGGGCGAGCCGCTCGCGCACGACCCGCGCAAGCGGCGCTGCGCGCTCTCGAGCATCACCTCCTTCGCCTGGCAGGGCGGCGCCTTCACTGAGATCGGCTATCAGGAACCGGGCGCAGAATTGCTGGAGAATGCCACCGATCTAGGAGCCGTGTGAGTACCCCAACACCCGCAGTTCGCCGCCCTGCGGCGCCGACCCGTCTCGCGCGCTGGCGCCGTGTCAGCGCGGCGATGCTTGCCGCCGTAGCGCTCGCCGTCACGGCATGCTCGGCCGCCGACCCGCTCGCGGAACAGTACCGCTCAGGAAGCGGGCAGGGATACATCTCGGGCGACGGCTCATACACCGTGATCGCGCCCGACGAGCGCGGTCAACCGATCACGTTCTCAGGCCTCACGGAGACGGGCGAAACTGTCTCGAGCAATGACTACCGTGGCGACGTTCTCGTCGTCAACTTCTGGTACGCGGCTTGTCCACCGTGCCGTGCTGAAGCGGCTGACCTCGAGGCGATCTGGCAGCAGTTCCAGCCTGACGGCGTCGACTTCCTCGGCGTCAACATTTACGACCAGGCCCCCACGGCGCTCGCCTTCGCCGATGAGTTCGGGGTCACTTACCCCTCGATCCTCGATGCCAACGATGGCTCGACACGCCTCGCCTTCGCCGGCCAGGTCGCGCCCAATGCCGTGCCGACGACGCTCGTGCTCGACCGCGAGGGCCGTGTGGCCGCGCGCATCACGGGCCTGCTGAGCGAACCCTCGACTCTGCGCGCGATGATCGCCGACACCCTCGCAGAGTCGGAGTGAGCGTATGAGCGTCGGCGAACTGGTGTTCAGCGGCTCGCTCTTGGTTGCCCTGCCCATCGCGCTACTCGCGGGTGTCATCGCTTTCGTGTCGCCGTGCGTGTTGCCGCTCGTGCCCGGCTATCTTGCGTACGTGACCGGCTTCTCCCGGGCCGACCAACTGTCGAGCGACCGGGGTCGCGTGGTGCTCGGTGCTTCGTTCTTCGTGCTCGGGTTCACGGTCGTATTCGTGGGGTTCTCTCTGCTTTTCGCGACCGCTGGGCTCGTGCTGCAGACGCAACTCGACCTCATTACCCGGCTTGCGGGCGCGGTCGTGATCGTCATGGGCTTCGTCTTCATCGGCCAGGTGACTTTCCTACAGCGCACGGTGCGGCCGCGCTGGCAGATCGCGACAGGGCTGGG
Source organism: Microcella pacifica (assembly GCF_009371975.2). Taxonomy (GTDB): domain Bacteria; phylum Actinomycetota; class Actinomycetes; order Actinomycetales; family Microbacteriaceae; genus Microcella; species Microcella pacifica. The sequence goes on along the minus strand of NZ_VIKT02000012.1, from coordinate 65,301 downwards.
CGGGGCGCCGTTGCTCGGCATCGTCTTCGGGCTCGGCTGGGCGCCGTGCATGGGCCCGACGCTTGCGGCCGTCTATTCTCTCGCACTCACCGAGGGCGGGCTTGGCCGAGCGGCGCTCATCGGATTCGTGTACTGCTTGGGCCTCGGCATTCCGTTCTTGCTCGTCGCTATGGGCTTCGGCTGGATGACGCGTGCCACAGCGTGGCTCAAGCGTCACATTCGTGTCATCAACGTCATCGGCGGCGGAATTCTCATCGTCATCGGTCTCGCCATGGTGACGGGCCTGTGGCAGGTATTCGTCTCGAACCTGGGGGTGGTGATCAATGGAACCGTCACGCCCCTCTGACCATTACGACAGTAGACCACCGAGCACGAGTGTCGCGCAGCCCGCGCTCGGGGTGCGCGGCTGGATGCGCTTCGCCTGGCGACAACTCACGAGCATGCGAACTGCGCTCCTCCTCCTGCTCATGCTCTCCGTCGCTGCGATCCCCGGATCGCTCGTTCCGCAGCGCTCTGCAGACCCGAACGGTGTCGTGCAATTCGAGAGATCCAACCCGGAAGCATTCGCGATTCTGGACGCGTTGCAAGTCTTTGACACCTATACCTCGGTGTGGTTCTCGGCGATCTATCTGCTGCTGTTCATCTCGTTGATCGGCTGCATCATCCCGCGGGCACGCCACCATTGGCGTGCCTTGCGTTCTCGACCGCCAGGGACGCCAGGACGGTTGAGCCGTATGGTTGGCTTCACCGAACGGGTGGCCCCGCGGTCCACGGTCGAGACCGAGCTCGAGTCAGCGCACGCTCTCCTGCGACGTCAGCGCTACAGAGTCGAGCGGTACGGGGACTCTCTCTCCGCCGAGCGTGGCTACTGGCGCGAGACCGGCAATCTCGTCTTCCATGCGGCGCTCGTCGGCGTTCTGGCGACGGTGGGGTTCGCGGGCGGATTCGGCTACAACGGTCAGAGGGTCATCGTCGAAGGCCAGGCGTTCACCAATCAGCTGACGAGCTTTGACTCGTTCTCGCCCGGACGCTTTTTTGACGAATCGAGCTTGGACCCCTACTCAATCCGCCTAGAGGAGTTCGTGCCCGAGTATCAGCCTGATCCCACGACAGGGTTTCCTCAGGCGCTGGACTTCACTGCCTATGTGACGGTCGTCGAGGATGGGGAGACGGACTCCCGGCAGATCAAGGTGAACGAGCCGATCGATATCGATGGGGCGACTGCATACTTGTTGGGCAACGGGTTCGCGCCGTGGATCACCGTCTACGCCCCGGACGGTTCTCCCGTCTTCAGTCAGCCGGTGCCGTTTCTTCCCCAAGACTCGAATCTCACGAGCCTGGGAATTGTCAAGGTGCCGGACGGACTCGACCAGCAGCTCGGTATGCGCGGATTCTTCTACCCGTCGGCAGTCCAGCTCGAGAGCGGCGCCTTGAGTTCCGTGTACCCGGAACCGGATCGACCAGTTCTCACCTTCAACGCCTACGTCGGCGATCTTGGTTTGAACGAAGGCGTTCCTCGAAATGTCTACGCGCTCAACACCGACGGCCTCACGCAGATCACGGGTGGGGACACCGATGCGCCTCCCATCGTACTGGGTCTGGGGCAGACTGCCGAGTTGCCGGACGAGCTCGGCAGCGTCGAATTCACGAGCCTGCCGCGATTCGCCAGCATTGAAGTCCACCACGACCCCACCCAAGTCGGAGTGCTCGTCTCCACCATTCTCGTTGTCCTCGGTTTGCTCGTGAGCTTGTTCGTCCCCCGCCGACGCTTGTGGGTGGTCGCGACGGCTGACGGCGACGCAGTGCGTCTTCAGTATGCGGGCCTCGCTCGGGGGGAGGACCCGCAGCTGGAGCGCGCCGTCGCCGAGTTCGCTCATGCGCATGGGGGTGAATCGGGAGTCGCGCGACGCGACCGACGAGGCGGTGGTGCGGGCCGCTCCTGACCGCAACCGGTCTTGCACGGTAGACGGCAGACCCGTGGTGACGAGGTGCTTCAGGGCGTAGAATTTCGGTATGCCGAAAACCTGGACACTGGTTCATGACGCCTCCGGCATTGCTCCGATGTCGCGACACACGGGTGAGCCGTGAGGAGCGCACGACGTCGCGGCAACCGGCCCCACAACCCGGTGCGCAGGCGGCCCGCGCAGAGGTTGGTATTTCTGATGGGGCCGGCGTTCGTGGCCGGAGTCGCCTACCTCGATCCTGGAAATGTCGCGAGCAACATGACGGCCGGTGCGCAATACGGCTATCTGCTCGTATGGGTGGTCGTACTCGGGAACCTCATGGCCTGGCTCATTCAGTACCTCTCCGCGAAGCTCGGCATCGTGACGGGTCGAAGCCTTCCCGACGTGCTGGGAAGGCGCATTCGCCATCGGTGGTCGCGCCGCGCGTACTGGGCGCAGGCGGAACTCGTTGCGATGGCGACCGATCTCGCAGAAGTGATCGGGGGCGCGGTCGCGCTCAATCTGCTTTTTGGGATTCCGCTCGTCTGGGGAGGTCTCATCACCGGTGCAGTCTCAATCGTGCTCCTTATCCTGCAGTCTCGACGCGGCCCGCGCCCGTTCGAGTTCGTGATCGTAGGCTTGCTGGCGATCATTGCTGTGGGATTCACCGCAGGAGTGGTGGTGGCGCCACCCGACATCACCTCGGCTCTTTCTGGCCTTGAGCCGCGATTCGCGGACACCAATTCGGTCTTGCTCGCCACATCGACACTGGGGGCGACGATCATGCCGCATGCCATCTACGCCCACTCGTCCCTGAGTCGGGATCGTTTTGTCTCGCAGCGGCGGGATCAGGACGGTGGGTTCTCGACCTGGACCGCGCGTGGTGCCGCAGGCAGTCGGCGTGAGATCGAACACACGGAACCGCTACCGGGTACGTCGACCTCGATTCCGGCGAATGTGCTCCTCAGGGCCACGAGATGGGACGTCTCCGCGGCGATGGTCATCGCTGGCGCGGTCAACCTGTGCATCATGCTTCTTGCAGCGGCCACGCTGCCCGGTGTTGCGGGCACAGACAGCCTCGAGGGCGCGCATGCCGCGCTCGGTGTCGCGCTCGGGCCGATGATTGCGACGCTCTTCGCTGTGGGACTGCTCGCATCAGGGCTAGCGTCGACTGCAGTGGGCGCCTACGCCGGTGCGGAGATCATGAGTGGACTGCTGCACATACGCGTACCGCTCGTTCTCAGAAGAATCGTCACGCTGGCGCCGGCCATCGCCATATTGTGGCTGGGCTTCGACCCCACTCAGTCGCTCGTCCTGAGCCAGGTGGTGCTCTCGTTCGGCATTCCCTTTGCGCTCATCCCGCTTGTCGCCCTCACCGCCAATTCCGCTCTTCTCGGCCCCTGGCGGAACCACTGGCTCACGACTGCTGCTGGCATCGTGGCATCCGTGCTCCTCATCGCTCTGAACGGTGTGCTGCTATGGCTCGTGTTCGCCGGGGTATGAGGTCGCAGATACACGCGTACTCAGGTAATTCTCGGTTGAGGCGACGACCGCGTCGCTGACTGGACATTTCCCTACATCGCTCGACGCTGTCGGTGGAAAAGGGCCGGAACCTTCGGCACACTTTGGTGCATGAACGACTTCCTGCTCGTCCTCGGTCTTGCGGCGCTCCCCGCCGTGGGAACTATGCTGGGCGGCCTCGCCGCAGAGGTCGTCGGAGTCTCCGGTCGACGCTTGAGTCTCGCCTTGCACTTCGCCACGGGAATCGTGCTCGCGGTGGTGGGCTTGGAGCTCATGCGGGAAGCGCTACGTGCGTCGGCGCCGTGGATTACCATTGCTGCGTTCGCCCTGGGTGGCCTCGGCTTCCTCGGAATCGAGAGGAGCCTCGCCTACGTCAAACGACGGTTCGGTTCCGGAGAGGTGGACACGGGTCCTTCTGCCATCTTCGCAGGAGTCTCGATCGATCTCTTCAGCGACGGAGTCATGATCGGCACCGGCACGGTCATCAACCCGGGCCTCGGCCTCATTCTCGCTCTGGGTCAAGTCCCTGCCGACATCCCGGAAGGATTCGCGGCTATCGCCACGCTGAGACGCTCAGGAGTCGGGCGCCGCACCCGGCTGATCCTCTCCTTCAGTTTCGCCATCCCCGTGCTCGTCGGTGCCACAATCGGATACCTCGCGCTGAGGAGCGCCCCCGAGATCATCACCTTGTCGGTGCTCGCATTCACGGGCGGCCTGCTCACAAGCATGGCGGTGGAAGAGATGACCACGCAGGCTCACCAAGAGCGATCCAGTCGGCTCGAACCCTTCTTCCTGACGGCGGGTTTCGCCCTTTTCGCCCTCATCTCGGCCTACGTTGGCTGAGGCGAGCTGGATCTCGTGTTATTCGCTGATGCTCACGAAGTTGCGCAGGCGCATGCTGTTCGCGACGACGAGCACTGACGAGAGCGCCATGGCAGCTGCGGCGATGAGTGGATTGAGAAGTCCAGCAGCGGCGAGGGGAATCGCCGCCATGTTGTAGCCGAAAGCCCAGAAGAGATTTGTCCGAATAGTACCCAGAGTACGACGGGCAAGCCGAACAGCATCGGCGACCACTCGGAGGTCCTCTCGAATGAGGACAATGTCGGCAGAACGAATCGCGATGTCGCTCCCGTCGGCGACTGCCAGACCGAGATGGGCTGTCGCGAGTGCTGGTGCGTCATTAATCCCGTCGCCCACCATGGCGACGTGACGACCTGCCCTCTTCAGAGCGTTGATCACCTCTGCTTTCGCCTCGGGCATCACTCCGGCTCGCACGTCGTCGATGCCGACCGCGGCCGCAACACGTCGAACCGTCGTCTCGTGGTCGCCGCTCAGGAGGATGGTTCTCAGTCCGAGATCGCGCAGGCTTGCGATGGCGGCAACGGCGGAGTCCTTGAGCTCGTCGCCCAGCGCGAGAAATGCGACTACCCGGTCGGCACGGCCGAGGACAATTGCCGTGTCCCCGCGTTCGCGGATCACTGCGATCGTGCGCCGGTCGTCCTCCGTGAAGGCGACGCCGAACTCCTCGGCGAGACGGGGGCTGCCGATCACCGTGGTTGCACCTTCGATGTGCCCGGCCACGCCGAGGCCCGGCCGGATCTGCTCGTCGTCCACGCGGGGCAATGGCGAGACTCTCGAGAGGACGAATGCGCATATCGCGCGGGCAGCAGGGTGTTCGGAGCGGGACTCCAGGGCGCCGGCCCAGCGGAGCGCATCTTCGCGATTCACCGCTCCCTTGGTCTGAAACTCAGTCACCTGCATGCGACCGGTGGTCACCGTGCCCGTCTTGTCGAGAACGACGGTATCCACACGACCGGACGCCTCGAGTGCGCTGATGCCTTTGATCAGGATGCCCATGTGGGCACCACGGCCCACACCCATGAGGAGCGCCGTCGGTGTGGCGAGTCCAAGCGCACAGGGGCAGGCGATGATGAGCACAGCAATGCCGATTCCGACTGCCTGCGTCAGTGCGGCCCCCGCGACGATCCACGCCACGGTGACGAGTACGGCTAGGCCGATCGCCGATGGCACGAACCAGGTGACGACTCGGTCGACCAGCGTTTGAATTCGAGCTTTGCTCTCTTGCGCTCGCTCCGCGAGTGCTGACATTTGCGCAAGTCGGGTGTGCTCGCCCACAGCCTTCGCCTCAATGAGAAGGTATCCGTCGGCACTGACGGCCCCGCCCATGACGGTGTCGCCCACGACCGCTTCCCGCGGTAGCGGCTCACCAGTCAGGACGCTCTCGTCGATGGCCGCGCGCCCTTCCTTGATGACGCCGTCCGCGGCGATCGACTCGCCTGGATGCACGGCGAAGGTGTCACCAACGCGCAAATCGGCGGCGGAGACGAGCTCTTCGTCGCTTCCGTGGATCCGTCGCACCGTCATGGGAACCAGGGCACCGAGCGCATCGACGACTTCCCCGGCCTTGCGGCGCGAGCGTGTTTCGAAGTATCGACCGGCAAGCTGGAAGGTCGTGAGGCCCGCCGCGACATCGAGATAGATCGAGTCGGCTCCCGGCGGAGTTGGACCGAACCCCACCCAGTAGCCGCCGTCGTCCGGGCCGAAAATGATGGTCGCGACCGCCCAGCCGAACGAGACCACTATCCCGAGGGTGACGAGCGTGTCCATGCTCATCGATCCATGACGGAGATTCCGCACCGTAGCTCGGTGGAATGGCCACGCCGCCCACGTCACGATCGGAACGGCGAGCAGGATGCACACCAGTTCCCAGAAAGGGAACCGCAGGTTCGGGACGAGCGCAAGCGTAATGCTCAGGTCCATGAGCGGCACGGTGAGCAACGCCGATACCGCAAGGCGGCGGCGCAACGACGTGAGACGCGCCAGTGTGCTTCGCCTGGTCCAGTCGTCGTCGGCCTCTGTGCGAAGGTGGGCCCGATACCCTGCCTTCGCCACCGCCTCTGTTGCGTCGGCGATCCGTGCCCGCTCGATCCCCGTGACGGTTGCTCGCTCAGTCGCATAGTTCACCGTGGCGACGGCTCCGTCGAGTCGCGAGAGCGCCCTCTCCACCCGACCTGCGCAGGCAGCACATGTCATCCCCTCGATGTTGAGGTGCACGATCGAGGTCTCCTGGTTGATCGGCGTCGTCATGTGTCCTCTCGGGAGTCGGCGGTTGCACGTCGGTTCGCGAGGCGCCGGAGCATTGCGTTGTACTCCTCGAAATCGTCGTCGAGGCCGGAATCGAAGTGCCGGTCTTTACGCACGGCCTCGCGCTGATCTTGACGTGCCCACTGGATACCGAGGGCGATGATGACGATCAGGAGAGGCAGTTCGCCGCCGGCCCAGGCCACACCGCCGCCGACATATTGCGAGGCACTGAGGTCGGCCCAGGGTGCCCCGACCTGCCGGTAGAAGTCTTCGGCGATGAGTGTGGTGCTGGTCATGAGAATGACGCCGAAGAAGGCGTGGAACGGCATCGCAGCGAGAACGAATCCCAGCCGGCCGAGGTGAGGCAAGGGGCGCGGAGGCCGGTCGACGCCGATGATGAGGGAGTAGTAGAGATATCCGACGATGAGGAAGTGCAGATTCATCGCTTGGTGGCCCCAGTGGAACCGCATCGCTTCCTCAAACAGACCGGTGAAATACAGCCCGTAGTAGGACCCGATGAACAGAACGAAGATGAGCAGAGGGTTGTAGAGCACTCGCAAGACCCGCCACTTGAGAACCGCGGCAAGCCACTCGTGCGGGCCTGCGGCTCCATGAGTCCCGGCTGGCGTGGTTGCACGCAAGAAGAGGGTGACTACGCCGCCCATGACCAGCAAGAGCGGCGCCAGCATGTTGAGGGCCATGTGCACCGTCATGTGCACGCCAAAGTCGATGCCCGAATACTTGCCCAGACCCGAACTGGTGGCGACGACGACTACCACCCACCCCAGCACCCAGGAGACGGTGCGACCAAGCGGCCAGGCATGCCCGCGAGACCGAACTCGCCTCAGAGCCGCGAGGTACAAGATGACGGCCGAAACGGCGATGACTGCGAACAGGATGTTGGGCCGCCAGCTCGTCGCGAGCACGGTCAAGGTTGGGGCCTCATCAATCGTGAAGCCGAAGAACACCTCCGCGATCGTCGTGGGCACGAAGTACTGGGGCGGCGGGATACGTGTCATCACGACACCTACCAGTAGATAGGTCAACGAGAGAGTCGTCCCGACGCACGAGAGAAGCGTCAGTTGGTGCCGCGATATGCGCCTGCGGCGCTCACCGATGACGGTGAACGCGAAGAGGCACGCGAGACCCACGAGCAGACCCAAGCGTGTGAGGATCAAGGTCGCGGTAGCTGTTTGCCACGGGTCGGGGCCGACAAGTTTGAACGCCGCGAGCACCATTTCCGATCCAAGAACGAGTGGCCAGGCGAACCAGGCCATGCGCACGAATCTGTCAAGGGTGCCGGGTCGGATCGCGCGCCCGGAGCACAGCCGCAAAGTAAGGACAGTGCTTGCCCCGAAGAGCGCCGCGCTGACGGGAACTCCGATGATCGCCGCATCCGACCCGAAGTCATGCCCGGGACCTACCAGAACCTGGCCGACCACGACGGGTGCGAGCACAGCCAACATCGAGGCGAGCAGGGCCGGCAGGAAGGTCGTCCAGCGTGAACCCAAGGCGAGGAGGAAGTAGCTGGCGGAGGCCAGAATGAAGGCGACGATCCACGCTCCAGGAAGGTACGAGCCTTGCACCAGGTACGGCAAAGCTCCGGGCAAGAGCAGCGTTTCGATCGTCTGTCCATTGGCATCCGCCGCATCGACCGGGATCAGCAGGAGCGCTGAACCGGCCCACACCAGAGCGGATGCTCGACCGACACGAACCTCGAAGTCTTGGTCGAGGAGGCGACGCGACTGTCCTGGCACGGCACGCAGGAAGAGAGCGCAGACGAGGGCCCCGACCGTGAGCCACGAGGCTCCTTCGGCAACGACGCGCAGGATCGCCGACAGCAAGGACGTGAAGATTCCGGGGTAGCTTCACGCGAGTGCGTCATATCCCGAGCTGCCCAGGAGAACGACAGCCAGCGCGGGAACGCCGGCAGCCTGCAGCGAGACACCGGCGACGAAAACGGCGAGTATACCGCGGTGCGGGCGTGCGGGCTTGAGCGAAGGGTGGATCGAGGTGCGCCCGTTCTTATCAGAGCTCATCGCGGCACCACCAACACTGACTCCGCGCCCGGGCCGGGCGCGCTAGTGTGCTGCACGTCGAGCTGGACTCACGGCGCAGCCAGTCAGTTGTCTTCACGTTACCCTCCCCGTGCGCCACCAGCATGCCGGAACTCTACATCGTGTGGCAGAGTAGCTCCTGTTCTACTACACAGAGTAGAGATAAACTGGGAAGAGGATTCGACGTGGTCGAAGGACTTGCCGCACAGTGGGGAATCACCATCGCGCTCGCGGCTGCTGGGAGCTACGCGCTGTTTCGGCTCGTTCTGTCGCGTCGTGGGTTCACGCGCATCGAGATGCTGCTGCACATGGCCATGTCATCGGGGATGATCGCGATGACGTGGCCGTGGGGCATGTCTCTTGCGCCCTGGCCGCAGATCCTCCTCTTTGCGTTGGCTGCCCTCTGGTTCGCCGGTCTCGGAGTGGCTGAGCAGGCAGGCTGGCTTCGACGCGAGCTGCTCGAGCACTCAGCCGCCTTGCAGTACCTTCACGCCGTCATGATGGCCACGATGTGCTGGATGCTCATCGCGATGTCCGACGGTGGCGCGATGGCAGAGGGCTCGATGTCGGGAATGCAGGGCGAAGTTCACGGCTCTCTGCCTCTGGCGGTGACCTGGCTGGGTGTCGGGACGATCGTGGCACTGGTGGCGGGCGTGGCGAAGATCCTCGCAGGACTTATCGGGAGCATCCGGCGCGGCCGAGTGCGCGAGCCGCTCCTCTACGGTGACCATGTCAGCTCAATCGTGATGGGGCTCGGCATGGTGGTGATGTCCATCGCGATCGTCGTTCCCTAACCACTGTCTCTCGCCGCCGTCGCGTCTGCGCCACGACGTGCATGCGGGCCGCCGAGCTCTGGAGCGGAACTTGTAGAGTGCTGGAGAGAAGGAGGCGTGACATGCCCGGACGCAAGACGCGCGCACAGGGGCAGCTCGAGAGCGAGATCGTCGGAGTGCTTCACCGAAGCGCAGAGCCCCTCGGGGCGGCTGAGATTCAGGAGGCGCTGCCCGGCAAGAAGCCGGCCTACACCACCGTGCTGACGTCGCTGGAACGCCTTGTGGCCAAGGGCCGGGTGCGCCGGATTGCGCTGTCGCCTCGCCGAGTGAAGTTTGCCGCGGTTCGATCAGAGGCGGAGGACGCGAGCGATTCGATGCTGTCGGCGCTCGCAACGGTCGAGGACCGTCGGGCGGCCCTCGTGAAATTCGTCGGAAACCTCGACGATGTCGATTCGGCGCTCCTGCGAGCCGCCCTTGCGTACGATCGCACCATGACGCCGTGACACTCGCGTTGGTGGGTGCGCTCACGAGTGCCGCGTTCACACTTCTGGTGGTCTCCCCACGGGTATTGAGGCAGGCGCGATGGCAAGTGCGTCGCCCCGCACTGGCGCTGGCACTGTGGCACGTCGCCCTTGTGCTGGGAATGATGTTGATGGGTGGTGCGATGGTGCTCAGCGTCGGTGCTGCTGTCTCCGTATCCACGAGGTCGGCAGAGCCCTGGGGCGAGCAGGTGGCGATCTCCTTGCTTGGCTGGATCACCGCTATCGCATTCTCGGGCTTGGTCACGGTCATCTCGGTCGCTCTCGAAAGGGTCCTTGGCGCACAGCGTCATAATCGATCCACGCTCCTGTCGCTGCCGCATCACGCCGAGCAGGTCGGCGGCACGCTGGTGCTCGAGTGCGAAACGGACGAACCTATCGCTTGCGCGATTCCCGTCTCCGGCGGCATCGTCGTCATTTCCACGGGCCTCAAGGCCCTGCTGAACCCCGCGCAAGTGGGTGCAGTCATCGCCCACGAGAGCGCGCACCTTCGCTGGGGCCACCTCTTGGCGACGCGACTGGCTGATCTCCATCTCGCGTGCCTGCCGCGCGCCGAGGTTGCGCGTCAACTGCACCGCACGACCCGGCTCAGCATTGAGCTGATCGCCGATGATGATGCGGCGCGCCACGCTGGAGCAGTCAACCTTTCCAACGCGCTGATTCGCCTCGGCGTCTACCAGAATGACGACACCCTCACGCTGCGCGCCGAGCGCATCGCCGCCCGCTACGGGAATCGCGGTCGCCGCACGCTGGCAGTGCGTTGTGCCTCCATGACCCGTTGATCGCCAGAGCCAGCAGACGCCTGGGCGCACTCTGGCTCACGAGTCGCACAGCGCGAGCGGGCGGACAGTGCCGGGCTGCTACCCGCTCAAGAGAAACGGAAATTCGACCAGAATGGATATCACGATCACGGCGTAATTCGCCAGCGTGGCGACCCACGCGAACGGGAAGAACCACTCGCCGAACCGCCGTGCCCTGGTCCCGAAGAGAGCGCCGCTACGCAACGCCCATGACACCAGGTACCACCACAGAGGAATTGTGACTGCCCAGACGACCATGCAGTACGGGCACAACACCCCGATCACGAAAACGCTCTGTGCGAAGAGCCACGTGACAAAAAGCCACGCTCCGAGAACACCGGCCGTGAATAGTCGCCAGTACCAGGCGCTGAAGCGCGCTCCAGCGAGCAGGCCCGCGGCGACGACGATTGGCGCAACGAAGCCCGCGACACCCAGGATCGGGTTCGGGAAGCCCAGCAGAGATGCCTGCCAGCGGTCGAAAAGAGCGCCGCACGTTACGAACGGACTGATGTCGCAACTGAGCGAGACGGTCGGGTTCTGCAGGCTACGGATCCGCTCCACCAGCAGGGCCGCAGAGGCAAACCATCCGATCAGCCCCGAGGCAAGCAGGACGATCGCGAGCGCGACCGGCGACCGGTGACCGACTGGCTGGAGTATGCGCTCGTTCATGGGTCATGCTCGCCTTTCGTGACATGCGGGTCTGCGGCTCGCAATGGAGGGGTCTGGAGCCACGCTACCTGAGCGGACGGCGTACTCATGATGGTCGCGAACGCAATCCGAATCAATCTACCCTGAGCGATCCACCGGCGTCGGAGGGGGTCGGTGCGCTCGAGCCGGCCCGTGGTCACAGCCCGCAGTCCCTCCTGAGTTGTCTAGGAGCGACGACCGAGGGAGCCCTTCTGCAATAGCGAGTGGCATGCCGCGATGGCCGCGACGTCTCGGTGGCACCGACTCGGATGATCGGCCCGGCCGCTCGCTCGCGCCCTTGAGTGCGTGGGGCCTTCCCGCGTCGACACGGCAAACACCCGTGACTGCGACGCAAGCTCCTGCTGACGTAGCGTCCGTAACCGACACCGCGCCACGCGACAAGGCCAAGACTGGCTCGCGGAACGGCCAGCGCACAGCTACGCCCTCGCGCCAGCGCTCGCCTGAACTGCATGGTGGTCGAGTTCGTGGCCGGAATCGCCGTGAATTCGCTCGCGTTGATCTCCGATGCTGCACACATGGCGACGGACGTGATCGGGCTCGGGATGGCTCTGGCGGCCATCACTCTGGCGAAACGCCCGGCCACCCTCCAGCGCACGTATGGGCTCTACCGGCTGGAGGTTCTCGCGGCACTCGCCAACGGAGCCTTGCTCTTCGGCGTGGCTGGATACGTCATCGTCGAAGCGATCCAACGTTTCAGCGAGCCGCCTGACGTGCCTGGTGTGCCTCTCCTGGTCGTGTCGACGATCGGGTTGCTCATCAACATCGTGAGTTTCCGTCTCCTCATGGCTGGCTCTCGGGAAAGCCTCAACATCCGGGGAGCATACCTCGAGGTCTTGGCGGATCTGCTCGGATCGGTCGGGGTCATCGCGGCGGCCGTCGTGCTGCTCACCACGGGATGGGCTTATGCGGATCCGATTGTCGGGGTCGCGATCGGGCTCTTCATTCTCCCGCGCACGTGGAGGCTGAGCAGGCAAGCGCTCAGGATCCTTCTGGAAGTGGCGCCGCCACACATCGATCTTGGCGAGCTGCGCGCGGCGATACTCTCCGTTGACGGGGTTGTCGACATCCACGATCTCCATGTCTGGACCGTGACATCAGGGTTGGAAGCTGCGAGCGGACACATCGTTGTCTCCCCCGAGCACGACTACCACGGCGTCCTCGACGAGATACTGATTGTCTTGCGGGACGACTACAGCATCGACCACCCGACTATCCAGTGCGAACCGATGGCATTCGATGAGGCTCCTCGGGCCGTGTGAGCGAAGGAGTGCGGAGTATCATCAGAACCATGGAGGACATCGGCTCGAGGCGGCACCGCGAGGTGCCTCCCGGATCCGATCATTCCGATCACGCTGAGCAGGTGCGGGCAAAGATGCCACACACGCCGCATGTTTCCGACTTGGCCGACATATTCCGCCTTCTCGGTGATCCCGGGCGGGTACGCATACTGATCGCCCTGTTGCCGGGTCCCATGGCCGTGCACGATATCGCTCGCGTCGTAGACGCGAGCGAATCCTCGGTGTCGCATGCCCTCCGCCTGCTCCGCGCCCACCGCGTTGTCGGAGTCAAGCGAGAGGGTCGCCACGCGTACTACGCCCTGGCCGATTCGCACGTACGCGTGCTCCTCGAGTTGGGTCTGGAGCACGTGGGACACCTAGTGCTCTTGCACCCCGGGAATGAGCACGACGACCAGCTCGGTGCGCGGTCCGACGGCGCGCGTCGGACGATCGAGAGTGGTGACCTCTAGCATGACGCAGGTCTCGTGGCGCCGAGATTTCCGAGTCGACCTTGCGCCTCGGCATCACGCCACAACCGCGAGAGTGGGCATGGCGATCGTCACACTCCTCCTCGTCGCCGCGGCGATCCTTGTCGCCCATCACTCGCAAGCGACTCAGGGCCCTGTCGAGCGATCCTTGTCATCCGACAGTGGTCAGGCGCTGCTCTCGACCGAACTCAGGGTGCTTGTCGACACGGCCGACGCGTCTGACGAGAACGAAGCCGCCTACCTCATGGCAGGTGGCATGACCGTGATTGTCGGTTGCCTGGCGGGCCTGTTCATCCTGGGCGTTCGCGCGTGGTTCGGACGAGTCGTACCGTGCTTATCATCGACCGGTGACAGGGTCCTTGGGCCCACAACATCGTCCGCGCCTCGGAGGATCATCGGCTGGCTCCGACCCGAACTCGCCGCTCTGTGCGTGAATCGCACGTAGGACCCGGCGCCGTCTGAGCTTCAGCGGTCGCTGAGCCCGCGCCATCGCTCTCTCATCTTCATTGCCGCGACGGCAACTGCCGTGCGCGCCCGCCCACGTGTTCCATCATTTCTAGAGGAGAACAAACATGAATTCAAACGTCAGAGTCGCCATCGTCTTGAGTGGCGTGATCGTGATCGTGGTGGTCGCGTTCGTCATCGTGGCCATAGCGCAGAACCAACAGCCAGGCCCCGTTGCGGCGCCGACCGCCGCCCCTGCGCTGTCTGAGGACAGCCACATCTTGCAAGACGCGGGAGAAGACGCGGTGACGGTAGTCGAGTTCCTCGACTTCGAGTGCGAGGCCTGTGGTGCCTTCTACCCAGTCGTGGAGGGCCTCCGCGCCGAATATGCCGGAGAGGTGACCTTCGCGATTCGGTACTTTCCGCTTCCCAGCCACTACAACTCGAGGAACGCTGCCGTCGCCGTGGAAGCCGCCGCACAACAGGGGCAGCTGGAGGCGATGTACAGCCGTCTGTTCCAGACTCAGTCGGAGTGGGGTGAGGCGCAGGAGTCACGCGCCCCGCTCTTCCGACAGTTTGCCGAGGAGATAGGACTCGATATGGCCGACTATGACGCGGCGATCGCCGATCCTGCCACCCTTCAACGAGTCAAGTCAGACTACGACGAGGGAGTTTCGCTGGGAGTCTCCTCGACCCCTACCTTTTTCGTCAATGACCAGATGGTTCAAATGGACTCCTTTGACGACCTCCAGAATGCCATCGAAGCGGAACTCAACTGATGAGAGCGTCTCTGACGCAACGTCGACCGCGCTGCTGGAAATCCGAGGACAACGAGCAAAGCAAGCCGAGACGCTAGCCGCCGAACGCGTGAGGAGCATCAGAAGTGACTGAAAACTGGGTGAACCTGCCCGAGGCTCCGCCGAGCCTCGGGCAGTTTCTGGCGTTCGATCCGCAGCCCCTACCGATCCTGCCGCTCGTCGGCTTGTCGCTCGCCGCGCTCTACGTCGTCGGTGCTGTCCGGCTGTGGGTAACGGGTCGACGCTGGTCCGTGGGCCGGACGGTCGTCTTCCTGCTGGGATGCTTGTCGATCGTGCTCGTGACGGGGTTGGGAGTCGAAGGCTACGGCTACGTGATGTTCTCCGTCTTCATGTTCCAGCAACTGACCCTCATGATGCTGATTCCGCCACTGCTCGTGCTCGGCTCGCCGGGCACACTCTTGCTCAGAGCGACACCGCATCACGGCTGGGGGCGCGGTGTCCTGCGCTTCGCAATGGCAGGGCTTCGAAGCCGAGTCAGCCGAGGGCTTCTGCATCCCGTGTTCACCGTGCCCCTCTTCCTCTTATCCTTCTACGGCCTGTACCTCGCGAATTTCGCCGATCCCATTCTCTCGACACCGTGGGGGCACATTGCCCTCGAGCTCGGCTTTCTCGCCGCGGGCGTGCTGTTCACGATTCCCATCCTGAGCAGTGATCCCCTGCCCATTCGGATGTCTTATCCGGCGCGAGCGCTCGATCTTGCGGCCGAGGTAGCCCTACACGCCTTTTTCGGAGTGCTCCTCATGATGAGCCCTTCTCTGGTCCTGGATTACTTTGCGAATCCGCCTCAGACGCTCGGCGTTGATCCCCTGGCGGATCAAGGGGTCGCGGGTGGACTGGCGTGGTCCTATGGTGAAGCTCCTACCGTTCTCCTCCTGATCTATATCCTGCACCGCTGGCATCGCGACGATACGTCGCGAGCCGCTGCCGCCGACGTGCGCGCCGACCAGGAGGGTGCCCCCGGGCTCGAGGCCTACAACGACTACCTCGCGCGCCTGGGGCAACGCGATCATGGGACGCAGGCGCGACGGAACCGCGATGTCGCGGCGGACGGAGACCCCACAGCATGAGGCGAAGCGTCGATGCTCACCCCCCTCGACCGGTGTACCGGCGCCCGGCTCTGGTGCCTGGACTTCTCGCCGCCATCGTCGCACTGGCGGGGCTAGCGCTCGTCGGCACGGAAGCGTTCATGCCGATTCGATACGTTCTGGCGATCATGGCCCTCATCATCGCTTGGTTCGCTGTCGAAGCTCGACACTGGTGGTGGTTGCCGATCCTGCTGGCTATCGCGGTGCTGTGGAATCCGGCCTTCCCCATTCCGTTCGCTGGCATCTGGGGGGTTGCCGCTCAGTATCTCGCCGCCCTCGGCTTCCTCGTCGTCGCCGCCTTCTTCAAGGTTTCTCCACGGGCTGAGTCAGGTGTCGACACCCCCGGCGCACCCTGATGGAAGCCCATGCACGCGGCCGGATGATTCCGCTGTGGCTCGCCCTTCCCCTTGCTTCGGGAGCGGGCCTGCTTCTCGACGCCGGCTTCCCGGATCGTGGCATGTGGCCGCTTCCGTTTATCGGGGTCGGTCTTCTGCTTGTTGCCCTTATCGGGCGAAGCGCAGGTGGTGCCCTGCTCGTGGGATTCGTGGCCGGCGCAACCTTCTATCTTGCGTTGATTCAATGGGCTTCTCTCTTCCTCGGCCCGTTGCCGATGGGGGCTCTCGTCGCCCTGCAGGCGGCGCTGTTCGCGCTGGGGTGTCTCCTCATCTCTCTGGCGTACAGATGGCTTCCGACGTCTGGTGCGAATAGTCATGCTCGGTACCTGGTGCCCTCGGCCATCGCCGGTTTGTGGGTTCTTCGCGAAATGGTCGCCAGCACGTGGCCGTATGGCGGTTTTTCTTGGGGACGGCTAGCCATGTCGCAGTCGGAGAGCCCGTTCAGCGATTTGCTCTCGTGGGTCGGGCTGTCGGGAGTGAGCTTCCTCATGGTGGCGCTCGTGGCGCTCGTCGTCGAGATGTTGAGCCCGTTCTCGCCTGCCCGCTGGGGTGACGCCGTGGTACCAGCGCTCCTGACTGCGGTGCTCGTCGCCATACCGACATGGCCGATGTCGTCCACCGGCAGCATGCGCGTCGCGGCGATTCAGGGGAACGGACCGGCGGGATACTTTGACGACCGCAACGACGGCGCGCTCTTGGCCGCGCAGTACGAGGCGACGCTTCCCGTGCTGGATCGCGATCTGGACGTGATCGTCTGGCCGGAAGGCTCGACGGACCGCAGCCCGCTTGACGATGCGCGAACCGCCGCCGTTTTCGACCGGGTATCGCGGCAAGCGGGCGCACCGCTGATCGGTTGGGCCGTCACCGAGCGCGGGGGACTCACCTACAACACGCAGATTCTGTGGCAGCAAGGCTCGGGAGCAGTCGACTTCTACGACAAGCGCCACCCCGTTCCATTCGGTGAGTACGTGCCGGATCGTGAATTCTGGCGACCGTTGGCCCCCGATCTTATCGACCTGGTAGCGCGGGACTACACGCCGGGGTCGGCCGATGCCATCTTCACTGTCGATGGAGTGCCCACGGGCATCAATATCTGTTTCGACATCGCCGACGACACCGTGCTCCGAGACTCGGTGCTGGAGGGTGCGCAGGTCATCTTCTCGGCCTCCAACAATGCCGACTTCGGTCGCACCGACCAGAGTGCGCAACAGTTGGCCATTGCTCGGGCTCGCGCTATCGAGCTGGGTCGCACGGTGGTCAATGTTTCGACCGTCGGCCTCACGGCCATCATTGGCCCTGACGGGCGCACACTGGCTCAACTTCCCTGGCACGAACCAGGGAGCATCGTCGCGGAGGTCGAGCTCTTCGAGGGCCTGACGCCTGCTGCTGCCGCCGGCGGATGGTTCGAGCTCGCCGCGGCCGGTCTCGGCGTCGGCGTCCTCCTCCTGGCATGGTCGAGGAACGGTGTTGTGCAGCGACGAGCCCGGACCGATGGCGATGCGCGAAGCGGCGTGAGCGATGTGTCAGGCGCGTCGCGATGACGCTTTTCGACCCGTTGCGCTCTACTGGAGCGCGGATTCGACAGCAGCACGCAGGTCGTCAAAAGAGTTGAGCTGAACGAGTTCGCCGTCGAGGAAAAAGCTTGGGGTGCCTGTTGCCCCGAGCGCGAAGGCGTCTGCCTGGTCGAGTGCAATTCGCTCTCGCGTCGCGGGGTCGTCGGCGACGCGGTCGTACTCGTCCATGTCAAGGCCGAGCTGTTCGGCCAGGTCACGGAACGTGTCGGACTGATCGCCGCGAGCCGAACTCCACTCCTGATGCGTCGCAAACAACTCCTTGTACATTGCCGCGAATTCCCCTTGTGCGGCAGCGGCCTCGGCGGCAACCGCAGCTTCCACAGCGTGCGGGTGAATACTCGTGAGCGGTAGATTGCGCACGACGACGGCGAGGCGGTCGCCGTACTCGTCGGCCACCTGCTGAACGATGGGGCTCGCCGTAGCGCAGGCGGGGCATTGGAAGTCGACGAACTCGACGAGCACAGCATCCGCGTCCTGCGGCGCCACGTCCGAGAGCAGGTGCGGGTTCTCCCGCAACAGTTCGCCTGCGTCGCTCGGCGCAACTGTCGGCAATGCTTGCGGCTCCGCCCGGTTGAGACTCGAAACGACGATCGCGACGATGATCGCGATGAAGGCGAGCGCCACGCCGACCGCGATGAGTTGTGCGGCGCGCGGCGACACGGGCGACTTCTTGCGGCGGGCGGACTTCACGGGCCGAGTTTTTCGGGGCATGCCCTCAGCATCGAGAGGGCAGCTAGGAGATGTATGGGCCGGAGGCCCCTGATCGAGGAGCAGCGGCGAGGCGGCGCCTCACAGCTGCACATCGTACGATGAGGTTGTGATGGACAATCTCGTTGCCTACTCCCTCGTCGCCGTGTATTCGGCCATGGGCGTCTACACGGTCGCCTTCATCCTCTTCACGCTCGATCTGGCCAAGAGGTCTGCCCAGCGCGCCGAGCCGGTAGCCGCGCGGGCGCAGCAGGCGGCTGTGAACTCCTCGAGCATGACCAGCGTCCTCGAACGTCCGGTTGCTCCGCTCCAGTCGGGCGGAGCAACCAGGTACGAGCGAGCGGGCCTCGCCCTCTCGATCCTCGGGTTCGTGCTGCACGCTGCCGCCGTCCTCACGCGCGGCTTCGCTGCGGAGCGCGTGCCGTGGACGAACATGTTCGAGTTTGGTCTCACCGCCACCGTCGTCATGATGGGTACTTTCGTCGCCGTGCAACTGTGGAAAGACCTCCGCTATCTTGGCGCCTACATCACGGGGTTCGTCGTGCTCTCGCTGGGGATCGTCACCGTCAACTTTTACGTGGATGTTGTCCCCACTCCGCCCGCACTGCAGTCGGCGTGGCTCGTCATCCATGTTCTCGTCGCTGCCCTGGCTACCGCATTCTTCGCGATCGGTGCCGGGCTCTCCATCATGCAGCTGATGCAGGCGCGGCGTGAGGCCCGCGAGAGTGCGGGCCTGCGTTTCCTCGACACGTTGCCCGGCGCATCCGTTCTCGAATCGCTCGCCTACCGGGTGACGGTCGTCGGCTTCGTGTTCTGGACATTCACGCTCATCGCCGGCGCCATCTGGGCCGAGCGCGCCTGGGGTCGGTACTGGGGCTGGGACACCAAGGAGGTCTGGACCTTCATCATCTGGACGCTCTTCGCCGGCTACATCCATGCGCGCGCGACGCGGGGCTGGCGGGGCAACCGCTCGGCGTGGCTCGCGATCGTCGGCTTCGGCGCCGTGCTCTTCAACTACTCGATCGTCAACCTGTACTTCAACGGGCTGCACTCGTACTCGGGGCTGTAGGCGCGCTATCTAGGGGCGCGCGGTCGGGTGGTCCGCCGCGCCGGCTCCACCCCGGTAAAAGTAGTGTCGGCGCGGCGGAGTCTGTGCCCCGCGGTAGTCCGGGCCCGTGCGGCCTGTAGTCGCCCCTCAGACTCGCGGGGTCGGGCTCAGCTCGCGGGCGTCAGCTCGCCGGTGTGAGCGCGACGGGCGTGCGGCCCGAGCCGGTCTCGAACTGCAGCACGGGCGTGCCGCTCGAGCAGTCGAACGGCGCATCGTTGATCGGGTCGGAGAGCAGCAGGCCGCCCGCCAGGTCAGAGCCGTCGATGGTCTGGCCCATCACCGTCACGATGACGGAGAGGTCGTTGTCGACGAGCGTCGTCGTGATGACGCCGTCCTCCGCCGTGTAGGTGCCGCCGAGGCCGCCCGTCGCGACGCCTTCACCCTCGCCGGCGCCGTCGATCGTGAGATCGAGCACGAAGTCGGAGGTGTAGCGGTACTCGTCTGCCGTGAACGAGAGCCCGACGCTCCCGTCGATGGCGAAGGAGACGCCGTCGAGGTCGGCGGCGAGCGCGTCGTAGAACGACTGCATCTGGTCTTCGGCGATACGCCAGTCGCCCACGAGGCACGCGGGGTCGGTCGGGTCCGTCGGCTTCTCCTCCGGGGCGGTCGGTTCCTCGACCGCCCCGTCCTCCGCCGGGTCGGGCTCGGCGTCGCCGGAGGGGGCGCCGCATCCCGTGAGCGCGAGCGCTCCGGCGACGGCGATGGTGGCGGCGAATCCTGCACGACGCATGGTTGACCTCCCGAGGCCCGGATCGATGACCTGACTCGAGAGTAGCGAGCGATCCACTCGCGCGGGGTAGGTACTTTCTGCCTAGCGAGGTGCGGTGGCGAGCACGGCGTGGCAGCGCGTGAGGCGCTCGCGCCACCAGGCGGTGCGGTCGGCGGGCGCGGAAAGGCGAGTCAGAGCATCCGCATCGAGGGATGCCCGGCCCACGCCGATCGCACCGTTCACGGGCACGATGCGCGGGTTGGCGATGTCGTCGGCGAGCAGCGCGCCGGTGCCGAGCCCGCAGTCGAACTCGAGGCTCGGCAGTCGCGCGGCCAGGGCCGCACCCATCGCGTGACCCACGCTCGTGTCGAGGGCGCTCGAGACCACCGCGGGCAGCCCGGCCTCGGCGACGATGCGCAGCGCGCGGTCGACGCCCCCGAGCGGGGCCGCCTTGATGACGAGCAGGTCGGCGGCCTCGGCGCGTGCTACCGCGAGGGGATCAGCGGCCTTGCGCACGCTCTCGTCGGCGGCCACGAGAACGTCGATGCGGTGGATGCGCCGCCGCAGCTCGGCGAGTTCGGGCACGCTCGCGCACGGCTGCTCGACGTATTCGAGGTCGAACTGCTCGAGCTCGCGCACGGCGTGCTCGGCCTCGTCGAGGTTCCACGCGCCGTTCGCGTCGAGGCGGATGCGCCCGGCAGCGCCGATGAGCCGCCGCGTCTCGCGCACCCGGGCGACGTCGTCGGCGAGGCTCTCGCCCGGTTCGGCAACCTTGATCTTCACGGTGCGGCAATCGCCGAAGCGGCTCAGGACGCCCGCGATCTGATCGAGCGGCACGGCGGGCAGCGTGGCATTGACCGGGATGCTCTGCCGCAGCGCTGGAGCCCGCGACTCTCGCCAGCCGAAGTCGAGGGCCGCGGCGAGCCACGTGCTGGCCTCGGCATCTGAGTATTCGAGGAAGGGCGCGAACTCGCTCCACCCCGCCGGGCCGTCGAGCAGCACGGCCTCACGGTGCTGCACGACGCGGAACCGCGTGGTGAGCGGCACGCTCACGACGTGGGAGCGGCTCAGCACGTCGTCGAGCTCGGGCAGAGCATCCATCGCCCCAGTCTGCCGCTTCTGTTCGCAACTCAGGCTGTACGCGCAGAAGTGACCCGTGAACACAGTCGTCCGGTGGGCTCTGCCTGAGTTGCGAACCGGGTGCGCGGGTAGGCTCGCGGCATGGCCGAGCCGCACGTCTCCGAACTGTTCGACGCCGCCCGCTGGAGGGTCGCGCCGGGCTTCGACGACCTCACCGACCTCACGTACCACCTCGACACGACGGGGCGCGTGGCGCGCATCGCGCTCGACCGGCCTGAGGTGCGCAACGCTTTTCGCCCGCACACGGTCGACGAGCTCTACCGCGCTCTCGACGACGCGCGCCAGAACCCTCGCGTGGGGGTCGTGCTGCTCACCGGCAACGGGCCGAGCGCCAAGGATGGCGGCTGGGCGTTCTGCTCGGGCGGAGACCAGCGCATCCGCGGGCGCGGCGGGTATCAGTATGCCGAGGGTGAGACGGCCGACACGGTCGACGCTGGCAAGGCGTCGAGGCTGCACATCCTCGAGGTGCAGCGGTTGATCCGCTTCATGCCGAAGGTCGTCATCGC
The DNA here is from genome assembly GCF_009371975.2 of Microcella pacifica. Lineage (GTDB taxonomy): Bacteria > Actinomycetota > Actinomycetes > Actinomycetales > Microbacteriaceae > Microcella > Microcella pacifica. The sequence goes on along the minus strand of NZ_VIKT02000012.1, from coordinate 43,603 downwards.
TGTCGTGCCCGGGTGGGCGGCAGGTGGCGGGCACTCGCTGCACGTCGTGTGCGACCTGACCCTCGCGAGCGCCGAGCACGCGCGCTTCAAGCAGACCGACGCCGACGTCGGCTCGTTCGACGCCGGCTACGGCAGCGCCTACCTCGCGAAGCAGGTCGGCCAGAAGGTGGCGCGCGAGATCTTCTTCCTCGCGCGCGAGTACGACGCGCAGCGCGCCTACGAGATGGGAACGGTCAACGCCGTCGTGCCGCACGCCTCCCTCGAGGCGGAGGCGCTCGACTGGGCCGAGACGATCCTCACGAAGAGCCCGACGGCCATCCGCATGCTCAAGTACGCCATGAACCTCACCGACGACGGAATGGTCGGCCAGCAGCTCTTCGCGGGCGAGGCCACGCGGCTCGCCTACGGCACCGACGAGGCCGTCGAGGGCCGCGACGCCTTCCTCGAGAAGCGCGCCCCCGACTGGGCACCCTTCCCCTGGCAGTACTAGCTGCTGCGCGCGCAGCGCGCAGCGCTCTCCTGTGCCAGATCTGGCGCATATGGGCGCTTGGCCACGAGGTGAGCGCCCATTCGCGCCAGATCTGGCGCACCTGGGCGCACGTGGGCGAGCGCCGCGTGCGCGGGGTAGCGTGGGCGCGTGACTCGTCCGCTCGCCGTCGTCGATACCGCTGACCCGCTGCAGTGCCGGGCCGCCCTGCGCGAGGCGCTGAGCGGCGACGGGCCGGCGGTGCTGTTCCGCGGCGGGGGCGTGAACCCCGTGCACACGGCTCCGCTCGAGGTCGAGCAGCGCATCGCCGTCGTCGTGGAGACGAGCGGCACGACGGGCCGGCCGAAGCGCGTCGCGCTGAGCGCCGACGCCGTGCTCGCGAGTGCGGCGGCAAGCCAGAGCGCACTCGGGGGCCCCGGCCAGTGGCTGCTCGCCCTGCCCGTGCAGTACATCGCGGGCATCAACGTGCTCGCTCGTTCCCTCGCCGCCGACGTCGAGCCCGTGCCGGTGCCGCCGGGGCGCATGAGCGGCGCGCGCGTGCTGGCCGCAATCGAGCAGATGTCGCAGCCGACGCGCTTCACCGCGCTCGTGCCGGCCCAGCTCGCGAGGCTCGTCGACGACGCCGAGATGGATGCGCCCCTCCGCGAGGCGCTCGCCGGTTTCTCGCGCATCCTCGTCGGAGGCCAGGCGACGCCCGCGCCGCTCGTCGAGCGGGCGACGGCGCTCGGCTGGCGCATCACGCGCACCTACGGCTCGAGCGAGACGAGCGGCGGCTGCGTGTACGACGGCCGGCCCATCGGCCAGACCCACGTGAGGGTCGTCGACGGCCGCGTCGAGCTCGGGGGCCCCACGATCGCCGAGTACTACCTGGGCGACCCGGCGCGCACGGAGAGCTGCTTCATCGAGGACGACGGGGAGCGCTGGTACCGCACCGACGACGCCGGTGAGCTGGCCGACGACGGCACGCTGCGGGTGCTCGGCCGCCTCGACGACACGATCGTGTCGGGCGGTCTGAAGGTGCGCCTGGGCGAGGTGGAGCGCGTTGTGCGCGAGCAGTCGGGTCTCGCCGACGCGGTCGTCGTGCCCGGCCACGACCCGGAGTGGGGCGAGGTGCCCGTCGTCGTCACGACGCAGTCTGCCGACCTCGCGGCAGTGCGGCGCGCGGTCGGTGCCGCCCTGGGCCCCGAGGCGCGCCCCGACCGCATCCGGGTGCTGGATGCTCTGCCGACGCTCCCGAGCGGCAAGCCCGACCGGCTCACGATCGCGCGCCTCGTCGACTGAGCCGCGACCGCGGCGAGGCGCCGCTCGGCGCGCGCCCGCGGCTACACTCGCATCCGTGGCCTCCCCGACGAAGAAGACGAAGAAGAAGTCCGCGAAGCGCGCCCCCTCGAAGCGCACGAGCCCCGCGCGCACGAATCCTGCGAAGGCGAGTGCGGCGTCCGGCAACCCGGCGAAGGTTCGTCCCGCGACGGCGCGCGACTGGATCGCCGGCGCCCGGCTGCGCACCCTGAGCCTCGCCGTCGCGCCCGTCGCCCTCGGCACGGCGATCGCCTACAACACTCTCGGCTACAACCTCGCGATCGCGCTGCTGTGCCTCGCCGTCGCGGTCTTCCTGCAGGTCGGGGTGAACTTCGCCAACGACTACTCAGACGGTGTGCGCGGCACCGACCGCTACCGGGTCGGCCCGAGCCGGCTGACGGGCTCGGGGGCTGCGAAGCCCCGCACGGTGCTCACCGTCGCGCTCGTGTTCTTCGGCCTCGGTGCGGCGGCGGGCCTCGCCGTCGTCGTCCTGACCGGCATCTGGTGGCTGCTCGCGGTCGGGGCGGTCGCGCTCGTCGCCGCCTGGTTCTACACGGGGGGCAAGCGCCCGTACGGCTACGCGGGCCTCGGCGAGCTCGTCGCCTTCGTGTTCTTCGGCATCGTCGCTACGGCCGGCACGACGTTCGTGCAGATCCAGCAGGTGCCCCTCGAGGCGTGGCTCGCGGGCACCATCGCGGGGCTCTTCGCCGCGGCGATCCTGCTCGTCAACAACATCCGCGACCGCGAGCAGGATGCCCTGGTCGCCAAGCGCACGCTCGCCGTGCGACTCGGCGACCTGCCGGCCCGCATCCTCTTCTCGGTGCTGCTGGCAAGTGCCTACGGCGTGCTCGTGCCGTTCGCACTGCTCTTCCAGTGGGCACCCGCGGTGTACGGCACACTCCTCATCAGTGCCCCCGTCATCCTCATCGTGCTGCTCGCGCGCACGGCGGGGGAGCTCGTGCTCGCGCTCAAGCTCACTTCCCTGGCCGCGCTGCTCACGGGGCTCGGGTTGGCCGCCGCCATCGCGTTCTAGGGTCGGCGCGGTTCACTGCGGCGCGGCTCGGGTCAGGGGGCTCAGGTCAGGCGGCTCGGGTCAGGGGGCTCAGGGGCGCGGCAGCAGCAGCGTGAACTCGGCACCGCCGGCACCACCCGTGGCACCCGGCTCGCCGCGCGCGGCGCTCGCACTGCCGCCGTGCGCCTCGAGGATCGCGCGGGTGATGGCGAGGCCGAGTCCGGCGCCGCCGGCGAGGCCCAGGCGGGGGGAGGTGCGCGCCGCGTCGGCGCGCCATCCGGCGTCGAAGACGTGGGGGAGGTCGGCCTCGGCGATACCGGGCCCGCGGTCGCGCACGCGCACGCGCCCGGCTCCCTCGTGCTCGTCGACGGCGACCGTCACGACACCGCCGACGGGGGAGTGCTCGATCGCATTGACGACCACGTTGATGAGGGCGCGGCTGAGGGCCTGCGCGTCCACGACGGCCGTGACCGCGTCGGTCGCCGCGAGCTCGAGGGTCACATCGTGCTGGGCCGCGAGGGGGGCGAAGTCGGCGACGACGTCGGAGGCGAGGTCGGTGAGAGACACCGTCTCCGGAGAGAGCGCGAGCGTTCCAGCGTCGATGCGCGAGAGCTCGAAGAGGTCGCCGATGAGGGCGTGCAGGCGCGTCACGTGCGAGCCGAGCTGGTGGGCGTGCCGCTCCGGCTCGGTCGAGAGGCCGTCCTCGAGGGTCTCGGCGATCGCGCGGATGCTCGCGAGCGGCGCGAGCAGGTCGTGCGCGATGCGGGCGACGAGGTCGCGCCGGGCCGCCTCCGCCCGCTCCGACGCGGCGCGCGCCGCCGCCAGCCGGTCGCTCGACTCGGCGAGCTCGCCCTGCACGGCGTCGAGCTCCGCGGTCACGCGGCGAGCCGGCTCGACGGTGTCGCCCGCCCCCAGTCGGCGGGCATCGCGGCCGAGGCCCCGGGCATCCCTCGAGAGCGCCAGCGTCAGCAGGAGCGCCATCGCCAGGGAGACGACGCCGCTCGCCGCGGTCACCGAGAGAGCCACCATCGTGTCGGCGTCGTTGATGTACATGCCGCCCGCGGTGAGGGCGATGCCGCCCGCAACGGCGCCGACCGCTGCTGCGACGATGACGATGACGTGCACGACCAGGGGCGCCCGGCGCGCGAGCCGCAGCACGATCGCCGCAAGAAGCCCCGCGACGAGGGCGCTGCCCGCCGCGAAGCCCAGCACCTGCGCGTAGTCGGCGATCGTCATGGCGACTCAGCCCCCTCGGCGTCGGTCGGGGCGGGGTCAGGGTCGGCAGGGTCGTGGCCCGCGGAATCGAGGCCAGCGGGATCGAGGCCGGCCGGATCGAGGCGGTAGCCGACCCCCCACACGGTCGTGATGATGCGCGGGTGCGAAGGGTCCTGCTCGACCTTCTCGCGCAGGCGCCGTACGTGCACCGTGATGGTCGACACGTCGCCGATCGTCCAGCCCCACACCTCGCCGAGCAACTCGTCGCGACGCAGCGTGCGGCCGGGGCGGCGCACGAGGTGCGCGAGCAGGTCGTGCTCGCGCGCGGTGAGAGCGAGCGGTGCGCCGTCGAGACTGATCGTGCGGGCGGCGGCGTCGAGGTGCAAGCGCCCCAGGGTCACGTCGCCGTCCACCTCTCGGTTCGCGGTCGAGCGGCGCAGCAGCGCCTCGGCGCGCAGCACGAGCTCGCGCGGCGAGAACGGCTTCGCGAGATAGTCGTCGACCCCGGCCTCGAGGCCCTCGATGCGGTGCTCGGCCTCGCCGAGGGCGGTGAGCATGATGATCGGCACGGTCGAGCGCTCGCGCAGCCGACGCGCCACCTCGAGCCCGTCCACGCCCGGGATCATGCGGTCGAGCACGACGAGGTCGGGCTCCGACTCCTCCGCCGAGCGCAGCGCGCGCACCGAATCGGGCGCTGTCGCCACCGTCGCGCCCGCCGCGCTCAAGTAGGTCGCGGCGATCTCGAGCAGCGTCGGGTCGTCGTCGACGACGAGCACGGCTCGACCATCGAGCGGGCGGCTGAGCGCCGATGAGGCGGGGTCGCGACCCGATGACGCGACCCCGCCTGCGGAGCCCCCCGGCTCCGCCATCCCCCCTGCCTCAGGCGCCACGGTCACCCACCGCGCAGCACCCCTTCGAGATCGGCGATGGGGTTGTACCAGCCGAGGTCGAGGATGAGCGTCTGCAGAGCCTTGTCGGCCCCGACGATGACGACGACACCCACGATGATGAACAGCACGCCCATCGTGCGGCGGAACCAGCCGCGCGGGTCGGCGAGCCACCCCAGCCGGCGCGCGGCCCCCCGGCCGGCGAGCGAGATGAGCAGCAGCGGAATCGCGAGACCGACCGCATAGAGGCTCACGTAGAGCACCCCCTCGGCGAACGAGACGGGCAGCACGGTCGCGACGATGAGCGCGTAGGTGGGGCTGCAGCTCGAGAACACCGGGCCGAGTGCGGCCCCGGTGAGGATGTCGCCGCCGATGCTCTGCCGCTGCACCGAGCCGTCGAGCGCGCGGTTGCTGCGATCACCGAGGCCGAGGCGCGTCGAGAATCGCTCCCACAGGCTCGGCGCGAGCAGGTTGATGCCGAGCAGGATGACGATGACGCCCGAGATGACCTGCCACACCTGCGTCGGGATGCCGAGCAGCGCCGTCGTCGCCTTGAGCAGCAGGGTGAAGGCGATGACGCTCACCGCGAGGGAGCCCGCGATGACGTAGGGGCGCACTCGTGCCCGGGTCGAGCCGGCGTCGTCGGCGACGATCGAGCCGCCGATGATGATCGGCAGCAGCGGCAGCACGCACGGCGCCGCGACGGTGAGGACGCCAGCGGCGAGGCTGACGAGAGCGAGCCCTTCCACGCCGCGAGCCTAGGGCGCCGCCGCCACGAGGGCGTCGAGCGTCGTGTCGGAGTACAGAACCTCGGAGGCGAGGGCGGCACCGTCGTCGTCGACGAACACGATCGTCGTCTGGATGGTCACGCCGTACTGCTGGCGCAGGCTCGTCGCGGTGTCGAAGTCGACCTTGATGATCGTCAGGTCGTCGGGAATCTCCCCCGAGAGGATGCTCTCCTCGAGCGCACGACACTGCGGGCACCACGGCGCATGGAAGAACAGCGCCTTCGTGCCGGCGGTCTCCGCGATGATGCCGTCGCGGTACTCGACGTACGCGCCCGCCTGCGCGGCGTCCCCGCTCGAGCCGGCCCCAGCATCCGTCGCGTCGTCGTCCATCTCGTCGTCTATGTCGTCGTCCATCGACTCGCTCGAGCCGGGCGCGGTCGAGACTTCGGCCGAGGGCTCGACCGCGGGGTCGCCCACCGGGGTGCAACCGGCGACCACGAGGGCCAGGGCGGTCGCGAGGGTAGCCAGTCGCAGAAGGGGCGCGGGAGAGGTCATGAGGAGAATCTAGGCGGCGCCCGGTCGCGCCGACAGCGTGCGAGCTTACGAAACCCTTACCGAGCGAGGCACGTCCCCTGCAGCGGCTGCCGGTCAGCGGTTCTCGAGCGCGGAATCCTCGGCGTCGGCGTCGGGATCCTCCGGCGTCTCACGCGTTCGACGGGCAGCGAGGTCGGCGGCGACCGCGTGCCGCAGGCCGGGGAAGAAGATGTAGGAGACGGTGAAGGCGATGATCGTCGCGATGATCGCGGCCCACCACCACTGCAGCTGCGCGAGCAGGAGGAGGGCGAGGACGCCGCCGAACAGTCCGAACCGCACCAGGCTGTAGGCGATCCACGGGCTCATGCGCCCATTCTACGAGCGCGACCAGGGTGCAGGCTGCGCACGGCCCGCTCTCGGGCGCCGCCCAGAGCACATGATTACAGTAGGGGCATGGCCAGAGTCATCGTCGTGCTCGTGGTGGTCGCCGTCGCCTTCACGATCTATACGCTCGTCGACGTCCTGCTCACCGACCGTCGGCGCATCCGGGCCATGCCGAAGGCGGCCTGGGCCGTGCTCGTGGTCGTGCTCCCCGTGCTCGGCGGCATCCTGTGGCTCATCGTCGGCAAGGCCCGCCGAGGCCCCGGCCGCATGAGCCGCACGGTCGCTCCCGACGACGACCCGGCGTTCCTCGGCACGCTCGGCCGCGACGAGGTCGCGCGCCGTGCCGAGCAGGACGAGCGTCTGCGCCGCCTCGAGCAGGAGCTCGCCGACCTCGACGATGACAACCCTCCGCCCGCTGAGCGCTGAGTCGCCGGCCTCGGCGTCCGCGGCGGCCCTGCTCGAGGGTCTCGTGGCGCACGGGGTCGCCGACGTCGTGCTGAGCCCCGGCTCGCGTTCGCAGGCCCTCGCCCTCGCGGCGGCGGCCTTCGCGCGTGCCGGGCACCTTCGCGTCACGGTGCGCATCGACGAGCGCGTTGCGGGCTTCACCGCACTGGGTCTCGCCGTGCAGACCGGTCGGCCCGTCGCGATCGTGTGCACGTCGGGCACGGCTGTCGCCAACCTGCACCCCGCCGTGCTCGAAGCGCACCACTCGGGTGTTCCGCTCATCGTGCTCACGGCCGACCGCCCTGCTGAGCTGCGCGGCATCGGCAGCAACCAGACGACGGTGCAGCCGGGCATCTTCGGCGAGCTCGTGCGCGCTGACTGGGATGTGCCCGCCCCGACGGGCGCGCCCGGTGAGCGTGAGGATGCTCGCACCCTCGCCGCCCTCGCGGTCAGGGCGAGTGCCGAGGGCCCCGTGCACCTCAACCTCGCGTATCGCGAACCGTTGAGCGGGAGCATCCATGTTCCGGACCCGATCGATGCCGCACCCGCACTGGATGATGCGCCCGCTGCCCCCCGGCAGACGCTCGACCTCGTGCCCGACGACGCGACCGTCGTCATCGCGGGCCACGGCGCCGGGCCGGCCGCCGAGCAGCTCGCGGTCGATCTCGGCGCTCCGCTCATCGCGGAGGTGTCGAGCGGCGCCCGCTTCGGCCGCCACCTCGTCGTCGCCTACCGCGACGTGCTGCGCGGGCCGCACGGCGAGGCCGTCGGCCGGGCGATCGTGTTCGGGCACCCGACTCTCAGCCGCGAGGTGCCCGCCCTGCTCGAGCGCGACGACGTCGAGACGATCGTCGTGCGCACGCCCGGCGTCGAGGCGTACAACCCCGGCCGTCGCGCGCGCATCGTGGACGACGTGCGCGTGCAGGGCACCCCCGATCGCACCGTCGTGCGGCGCTGGGTCGGCGGCTGGGTGAGCATGTCGCGCGCCGTTCTCGAGTCGCAGGAGCCCGGCGACCCCGCGCCCGAGCTCTCGCTCGCCGTCTCGAGCGACCGCGGCGTGCGCGCCGCCTTCGCCTCCGCCGAGCTCGCCGTGCTGCGCGCCCCCGTCGACCGGCGGATGCTCGTGCGCGCCGTGTGGGCTGCCACCTGGCCGCACGATCGACTCGTTCTGGCGGCCTCCCGGCTCATCCGCGTCGCCGACGCGATCGTGCCCGGCAAGGCGATCCCCGTGCACGCCAACCGCGGTCTCGCCGGCATCGACGGCACGGTATCGACGGCGACGGGCATGGCGCTCGGCGCTGCCGATGCGGAGACCACCGCGACGCCCGGTACGACGCGCGTGCTCCTCGGCGACCTGGCCCTCCTCCACGACGCCGGTGCGCTGCTCGCCCCCCTGCCCGACGACCTGCGGCTGCACGTCATCGTCGGCAACGACGGCGGCGGCACGATCTTCGACGATCTCGAGGTGGCCGCGACCGCGCCCGCCGACGACTTCGAGCAGGTCATGCGCACGCCGCAGGAGGTCGACCTCGCCGCACTCGCGGCGGCCGGCGGCTGGGCGTACCGACGGGTGACGACGCGCGCCGAGCTCGACGACGCGCTCACCGCGCCCGAGCCCCGCCTCCTCGTCGAGGTGCCTCTCAACGAGCCGACTCTGACCGAGGCCACGTCGAGCGACTGACCCACGCGCTCACCGCGCTGCCGGGTAGCCTCGGGTCATGGACGAGCTGCTGCGGGCACCCGCCGACGTACGACTGCACGACATCGACACGCGCTCCACCCCCGGCTTCGACGGCGACAAGGCTGACGGTGAACGGGCGCTCGCCGATGGTGTCGACGAGCTGAGCTCCCTGCAGGAACGGCTGCACGCGGCAAGCACCGCCGGCGAGACGCGCCGCGTACTGCTCGTCATCCAGGCCATGGACACGGCGGGCAAGGGCGGCATCGTGCGCCACGTCATCGGCTCCGTCGACCCGCAGGGCGTGCAGCTCGCGGCCTTCAAGCGCCCCACCGAGGAGGAGCTCAGCCACCACTTCCTGTGGCGGGTCGAGAAGCAGCTGCCCGCCGTCGGCAAGATCGGCGTCTTCGACCGCTCGCACTACGAGGACGTGCTCATCGGGCGGGTGCGCGAGCTCGCCCCCGCCGACGAGATCGAGCAGCGCTACGACGACATCGCCGCGTTCGAGCGTCGCGTCGCCGACAGCGGCACGAGCATCGTGAAGGTCATGCTGCACATCTCGAAGGACGAGCAGAAGGAGCGCCTCGCCGAGCGGCTGGACCGCCCCGACAAGCACTGGAAGTACAACCCAGGCGACATCGATGAGCGGATGCTCTGGGCCGAGTACGAGCGCGCCTACGAGCTCGCCATCGAGCGCACGGATGCCGACCACGCGCCCTGGTTCATTGTGCCCGCCGACCGCAAGTGGTACGCCCGGCTCGCGGTGCAGTCGCTGCTCCTGTCAGCACTGCGCGACCTCGACCCGCAGTGGCCGAGTGCCGACTTCGACGTCGAGCTCGAGAAGCAGCGCCTCGCCGACTCGTAGCCAGCGCTGCGGCTGCCGCTACCGCAGACTGTCGGCCGCCACGCCGGCCGACACGAACTGCCTGTGTCCTTTTGGACGCCCTCTATCGGAGGGCGTCCGCAATCGGCCGGAACTTCATGCGGGTCTCGGCGAGCTCGGCCTCGGGGTCGGAGTCGGCGACGATGCCAGCCCCGGCATGCGCCGTGAGCAGCCCGTCGGCGTCGACGGTGGCGCAGCGCAGCGCGATGACCCACTCGCCGTCGCCGTCCTGGTCGATCCAGCCGACGGGCGCCGCGTAGCGGCCGCGATCGAAGGGCTCGAGCGCGGCGATGAGGGCGAGGGCGTCCGCGGTCGGCGATCCCGCGACGGCGGCCGTGGGGTGCAGCGCGGCGACGAGGTCGAGCGCACTGGACTGCTCGCCGAGCTCGATGGCGACGTCGGTGGCGAGGTGCCAGAGGTTGGGCAGCTTGAGGGTGAAGGGCAGTTCGCTCGCGGTGACGGCGCGGGCGTGCGGGCGCAGCGACTGCAGCACGCTCTGCACGGCGAAGGCGTGCTCGTCGAGGTCTTTCGTGCTCGTGGCGAGCGTCGCGGCGGCCGCGGCGTCGTCAGCGGCGTTGGCTCCCCGCGCGGTGCTGCCGGCGAGAACGCGCGCGCTCGCCTCGCGCGCGTGCACGTTGACGAGCGTCTCCGGGCTCGCGCCGACGAGGCCGTCGACCGCGAAGGTGAGGCAGTCCGGGTAGGCCTGGGCGAGCTCGTCGACGAGCGCGCGACGGTCACTGTCGGCAGGAATGCGGGCGGTCGCATCCCGGGCGATGACGACCTTCTCGAGCTCTCCGCCGCGGATGCGGGTGAGGGCCTCGGAGACGACGCCCATGAAGGCGTCGCGGCTGAGGCTCGAGGCGGCGAGTGTGGCGCGCGGGCGCTCGCCGATCGGGCGCGGCAGCGGTGTGGAGACGGGCTCGAGGCCACCCTGCTCGACGCTCAGGCGCGTGACCCAGGAGACCCCCTCGTGGCGGCCGATGATGAGCTCGGGCACGATGAGTGTGCTTGTGGCACCGGAGTCGTCGGCGAAGGCGAAGGTGCCGAACGCGACGAGCCCGCTGCCGGGGCGGCGCACCGGGTCGTCGACGTGAGCGAGATCGCTCACCGAACGCCACTGAGCGGCGGCCTCGGCGATCCTGTCGGGGCCCCGGTATTCGAGTCGCAGCGTCTCTCCCACGCCCACGATGCCGTCGCCGCGGCGCAGGGCGACAAGGGGAGTGCCCGGTTCTGCGTAGGGCAGGAGCGGCCCGGGGTCGGGCACGGTCTCGGTGACGACTCGCAGCACGTCGGCGGCAGGATGCGCCGCGGGCGCAGCGGGGGAGGGCACGGATCGAGCGTACTCTGCGCGTCCTGCGCCGCTGTCGCGCACTCGACGCCTGCCCAGGCGCCTCACGGTCAACCCCGGGTGAGCGCTCACTAGACTCGGTGTGTGACGAGGGCAGACCTGACGAAGACGCCGCGCGAGGTCGCGGCGATGTTCGATGGCGTGGCGCGCGGCTATGACCGCACGAACGCCGTGCTCTCGGTCGGCAACGCGGGCCTGTGGCGCGCGGCGACGGGTCGGGCGGTCGACCCGCAGCCCGGGGAGCGCATCCTCGACATCGCGGCGGGCACGGGCACGAGCGCTGCGGCGCTCTCGAAGTCGGGCGCGAAGGTCATCGCCCTCGACTTCTCGCAGGGCATGGTCGAGGAGGGCCGCCGCCGGCACCCGGGCCTCGAGTTCGTGCAGGGCGATGCCGAGAAGCTGCCGTTCGGCGACGACGAGTTCGATGCGGTGACGATCAGCTTCGGCCTGCGCAACGTGCAGCGCCCCCAGGTGGCGCTCGCCGAGATGTACCGCGTGCTCAAGCCGGGCGGGCGTCTCGTGATCTGCGAGTTCTCGCGGCCTCCCGTCGGGGTCGTGCGCGCGGGCTACTTCGCCTACCTGCGCTACGTCATGCCTCTCGTCGCGGGTGCGGCGAGTTCGAACCCCGAGGCCTATCGCTACCTCTTCGACTCGATCAAGGACTGGCCCGACCAGACCCGGCTGAGCCAGTGGTTGCGCGGTGCGGGATTCACGCGAGTCGCGTACCGTAACCTCACGACGGGCGTCGTCGCCCTGCATCGTGGCCGCAAGCCGGCGAATGCGGCGATCCGCGCGTCCGTCGCTCAGCGCCGAGCACGCTCGACCGAGTCGAGCACCTCGACCGATGCGGCCGTGTCGTCGTCCTTCACGGCGCTGTAGCCTCCTTCCTCTCGACAGATCGGCAGATCCGGTGACCCACGGCACTCCCCTCGCCCGCCGCAGCAAGACGCTCAGCGCGTCGCTCGGCCTCGGCGAGAAGCTCTTCGCCTCGAGCGAGGAGCGGCGTTTCGCCGACGCGATCGAGGAGGGTCTCGCGGAGGTCGAGGCGGGCCTGCTGCGCGAGGTGAGCTTCGCCGATGACATGGCGGATGTCGCGTCCCGCTACCTTCTCGAGGCGGGGGGCAAGCGCATCCGCCCCGTGCTGACGCTTCTGACCGCCCAGTTGGGCGAGGGCAACAACGCTGCGGTCATCACGGCGGCGCAGGCGATCGAGATCACCCACCTGGCCTCGCTCTACCACGACGACGTCATGGATGAGGCGGAGATGCGCCGCGGGGTTCCGAGCGCGCAGAGCGTGTGGGGCAACTCGGTGGCGATCCTGACGGGCGACCTGCTGTTCGCGCGCGCGAGCAAGCTCGTCGCGAGTCTCGGTGAGGGCGCGATCAAGCTGCAGGCCGACACGTTCGAGCGCCTGTGCCTGGGCCAGTTGCACGAGACGGTGGGCCCGCGTCTCGACGACGACCCGATCGACCACTACCTTCAGGTGCTCGCCGACAAGACGGGGTCGCTCATCTCGGCGGCCGCGCAGATGGGCGTCATCTTCTCGGGCGCGCCGCAGGAGTACGCCGAGCCGGTCGTGGTCTTCGGCGAGAAGATCGGTGTCGCCTTCCAGCTCATCGACGACGTCATCGACCTGGCCGAGCCGGAGTCGGAGACGGGCAAGGCGCAGGGCACCGATCTGCGCAGCGGCGTCGCGACCCTGCCTCTGCTCTACTTGCGCCGCGCTGCGCAGAGCGACCCGGGGGCTGCCGACCTGCTGGACCGCATCGAGCGTCACGTCGTGGCTGGTGGCACCGAGGAGGAGCTCGCCGCGGCGATCGCCGAGTTGCGCGCGCACCCGGTGACGGGGGAGACGCTCGACGAGGCACGCCGCTGGGCGGATGACGCCGTCGCCGCCCTCGCGCCCTTGCCGCCGAGCCCGGTCACGAAGGCCCTCACCAAGTTCGCGGAAGCCGTCGTCGACCGCAGCAAGTAGTCTCGATCCCCGTGGCTCCGCCGCCTCCGCCGATCCAGAAAGTGCTCTACTTCTCATGACCAAGCTCAGGCTCGCCATCGTGGGCGCCGGCCCCGCCGGCATCTACGCCGCCGACATCCTCCTCAAGCACGAGCGGGCGTTCGAGGTCTCGATCGACCTGTTCGAGCAGCTGCCCGCACCGTACGGGCTCGTGCGCTACGGGGTGGCCCCGGATCACCCGCGCATCAAGGGCATCGTCAACGCGCTGCGCGAGGTGCTGGATTCGGGTGACATCCGCGTCTTCGGCAACGTGCGGTACGGCACCGACATCACGCTGGACGACCTCAAGAGGCACTACAACGCGGTCATCTTCTCGACGGGTGCGGTGCGGGATGCTCCGCTCGAGATGCCCGGCATCGATGCGCACGGCAGCTACGGTGCCGCTGACTTCGTCAGCTGGTACGACGGGCATCCTGATGTTCCGCGCGAGTGGCCGCTCGAGGCGCAGTCGGTGGCGGTCATCGGCAACGGCAACGTGGCGCTCGACGTGGCGCGCATGCTCGCGAAGCACTCGGAGGATCTGCTGCCGACGGAGGTGCCCGACAACGTGTACGCGGGCCTGCAGGCCTCGCCCGTGACGGATGTGCACGTGTTCGGCCGCCGCGGCCCGATGCAGGTGAAGTTCACGCCCCTGGAGCTACGAGAGCTCGGTGAGCTGCGCGACGTGGACATGATCGTGCACGAGGAGGATTTCGACTACGACCCTGCCTCGCGTGACGCGATCACGTCGAACAAGCAGCTGACGGTCATCGACCGCATCTTCACTCAGTGGCGCGCACGCGAGACGGGCAGTGCGTCTCGGCGCCTTCACCTGCACTTCTACGCGCGACCTGTGGAGGTGCTCACCACGGATGGCGCGGTGAGCGGCTTCCGGTACGAGCGCACCGAGCCGGACGGCCAGGGCGGCGTGCGCGGTACGGGCGAGTTCCGCGAGGTCGAGGTGAGTGCGCTGTATCGCGCGGTGGGCTACTTCGGCTCGCCGCTCGACGGCATCCCGTTCGACGAGCGCCACGGCGTGATCCCGAACCACGAGGGCCAGGTGCTCGGCGACGACAACAACCAGGTGCCGGGCGTGTACGCGACGGGCTGGATCAAGCGCGGCCCGGTCGGGCTCATCGGCCACACGAAGAGCGACGCGATGGAGACGATCCAGCACCTCGTGAAGGATCAGAGCTCGTGGTGGTCTCCCGCGGAGCCCGCCGAGCAGGCGGTGACCGACCTGCTCGATCGTCGAGGGGTGCTGTACACGAATCTCGACGGCTGGCACCGTCTCGATGCCCACGAGGTGGCGCTCGGCGAGAACCAGGGCCGCGAGCGCATCAAGGTCGTGCCGCGCGACGAGATGATCCGCATCTCCCGCGACTGAGCATGCCGGTCGCGCGCCCGAGATGTGGCGCCGCGGCGATGCGGTGTCCTCTCAGAACGACCACTGCGTTGGTTCACCTCCGGGCCTCGTGCTCTCGGGCATCCGTTCGGGTGCGCACAGAGCGGCCTGACGAAGTGCAGCCTCGAGGGAGACGCACCAGCGATCTCCCGAGTTTGCATCAGCGTCGGACCAGTGCACGACCGCTGGTCCTGAATACCGCAGGCGATGCCCTCGCGAAGGACGGCAGACGTGCGGTGGAGCCTCAATGCCGGCAGAACTGATCGCGCCCAAGTATTCGAGCGCGCTCACGCAGGCGAGTGGCCCGCCGTGCGCCCAGGAGGCGCGAACGGCTGCAGGCAGATCGACCGATCCGTACCAGCCTCGACAGAGCCGATGCAGCCAGCCGTACTGCACGCCGATGCGCACATCGTGAGAGGTCCAGCCGACGCGCAGAAGCTCAGCGCGAGACATGATCCCGCCGTGATGGGCGATGCAGTCCTCGAAGGTGAAGAATTCGCGCACGACGAGGAGTCTGGTGCCGGTTGTGTGCCACTGGTGCCGCGAGAACGCCGTAGGGGATGCGCCACGTGCAGACGCACGTGGGGAGGACGCGCGACGGAACGAACCCAGGCCTCCGCCCCTTCCACAACTTCGGAATGGAAGGAACTCGGGTGACCGTGCCGGCGCCGCTCCGAAGTTGTGGAAGGCGGAGAGAGGTGCAGTGTGGTCAGACGGCGGAGTCCGCGGTCGTCGTCCAGCCGAGGGCGACGAGCTCGCGCAGCACGTCGAGGTCGATGGCCGACAGTCGGGTGACGTAGACGCACGCGACAGAGGCGGTGTGCGGCCCGAGGCGATCGAGCAGCAGGGGCGAGTCGGGGTGCTCGGTGAGCCCGTACAGGGAGAGCTTGGCCTTGCGCGGTGAGAAGCCTGTGCGCAGCCAGACTCCATCGTGCCCGCTCGCATAGCGATAGGTGTACTGACCGAATCCCACGATCGACGGGCCCCACATGACGGGCTCCGCGCCCGTGGCGGCGCGGTACACCTCCACGAGCTCAGCGCCCTCCGCGCTGCGTCGAGCGTCCAGGGTCGCGAAGAACTCCTCGACCGGAACGTCGGTCGGTCGCGTCTTCTGCGTCATGGGGGCACCCTACGCTCGCGGCCGCGCCGGGGCTACTGCACAGTCGCCGTCACGCGCGCGAGGTCGTCGAAGATGCGCATGTGGCGCGGGCGGCGCATCCAGTCGTCGAGAGTGAGTTCACGCGAGTTGTCGCGATAGGACTGCTCGATCGCGCGCAAGTCGCTGATGATGCTCGCTCCGCGCACCATGACCGACACCTCCAAGTTGAGGCTGAACGAGCGCATGTCCATGTTGCTCGAGCCGATCACGGCCACCTGGTCGTCGATCGTGAAGTGCTTGGCGTGCAGCACCGTCGGCGCTCGGTACAGCCAGATGCGCACACCCGCGCGCAGCAGCTCCTCGTAGTAGGAGCGCTGTGCGTGGAAGACGAGTGGCTGATCGCCGATCTCCGACACGAAGAGCTGCACGTCCAGCCCGCTCTGCGCCGCTGTCGTGATCGCGTAGAGCATCGACTCGTCCGGCACGAAGTACGGCGAGCAGATCTGAATCTGCTCCTGCGCCGCGTAGAGCAGCGAGTTGAAGAGCCGCAGGTTGTTCTCGCCCTCGAATGCCGGCCCGCTCGGCACCACTTGAGCGTCCAGAATGCGCGTCGGGTCCGCCTCCACGACGGCGGGGGTCTCGCGCAGCAGTAGCTCATCGGTCTCGCTGTACCAGTCTGTCGCGAACAGCGCGTCGACACCGGCGACGATCGGCCCCTCGAAGCGCACCATGAGCTCCTTCCACTCCAGACGCCCCGACCAGTGGGGGCCGCGGTGGTAGGTGCGCTCGATCAGGTTCTGCGACCCGGTGAAGGCGACGCGGCCGTCGACGATCAGGAACTTGCGGTGGTTGCGCAGATCCGGCCGCTGATACTGGCCCAGCCAGGGGCGCACCGGCAGCATCCGATGCCACTGGGCGCCGATCGCGTCGAGCCGCCGCAGCATGCGTCGGTAGCCGCGCACCCGCACAGACGCGACGTGGTCGAACAGCACGCGCACCGTCACGCCGCGCGCGACCGCGCGCGCGAGGGCGTCGAAGAACGGGGCGGTCTCCTCGTCGACCGACATGATGTAGAACTCGACGTGCACCGAGCGGGTCGCTGCATCGATCGTCGCCGACATCGCTCGCAGCGACTCCGCATAGTCGGCGATGAGCTCTGCCGAGTTGCCGCCCACGAGCGGCATGGACCCCAGATTGCGGTTGAGCTGCGCGATCGGCATGAGCCACGGCGGCCAGGGCTCGTTCGTCGAGACCTGATCCATGCCGGCCGTCGTGTCGAGGATGTACTGGTTGATCTCCACCTGCTTCTCGCGCCGGCGTCTCGGCAGGCGGCGCGAGCCGAGCGACAGGAACAGCAGGAACCCGACGATGGGCAGGATGTAGATGAGCAGCAGCCAGGCGAGCGCGCTCTGCGGCCGACGGTTGCGCGGCACGACCACGAGTGAGACGAGCGCGACCGTCACGATCGTCAGCAGCAGCAGCCCCGCGATCACGGCGGCGGCGATCGCTCCGGCGCCGCTGACCGTGATCTGGTCGCTCATGGGCGCAGTCTACTGAGCGGCATCGGACGAGGCCGGGTGCTCGCGCGCGGCGACGCCGGCCACGAGCAGCGCGGCGATCGCGAGCACCACGACGAGCGCCACCACGGCGGGCCAGTCGCCGACGACGAACAGCACGCCGCCGAGCCAGCCGGCGGCGCTCGACCCGGCGTAGTAGCTGAGCGTGTAGATGCTCGTCGCTTGTGCTCGCCCTACGCTCGCGCGCGCGCCGATCCACCCGGAGGCCACGGCGTGGCCGGCGAAGAACCCGGCGGTGAGGGCGACGAGACCCACGATGACGACCGCGAGCACGGGCACCAGGGTGAGCACTGCGCCCACGAGCACGAGGGCGCCGGAGGCGAGAAGCACGCCTCGTCGGCCGACCCGGTCTACGAGGGCGCCCGCCATGCGCGAGGAGAGCGTGCCGGCGAGGTAGGCGGTGAAGAGCAGCGACGCGACCGCGGGCGGCAGCCCGAACGGCGCCTCCTCGAGGTGGAAGCCCAGGTAGTTGTACATCGTGACGAGCGCTCCCATGAGGAGCGCGCCCTGCAGCCACAGCGCCACGACGACGCGATCTCGTGAGAGCGTGCGCACGACCGAGACAATGTGACGCGCGCCCCGCACCGTGCCCGGCTGAAAGCCGCGAGCCCGCGGGGCGAGAAGAAGGAACACGACCGCCGCGACCGCGGCGACGGCTGCCGCGACGGCGAGCCCTCCGCGCCAGTCGCTCAGCTCGGCGACCGGCGCCGCCACGAGCCGCCCCGTGAGGCCGCCGACGCTCGTTCCCGCCACGTAGGTCGCGGCGGCGACCCCCGCATGCCGCCGGTCGACCTCCTCGCTCAGGTAGGTGAGCGCGACAGCGGGGAGACCGCCGAGGGCGACACCTTCGACCATGCGCACTCCGACGAGCAGCTCGATGCTCGGCGCGAGCGGCGCGAGCAGCCCCAGAGCGCTCGCGCCGACGAGCGCGATGCGCATCGCGGCGAGGCGA
The DNA here is from genome assembly GCF_009371975.2 of Microcella pacifica. Taxonomy (GTDB): domain Bacteria; phylum Actinomycetota; class Actinomycetes; order Actinomycetales; family Microbacteriaceae; genus Microcella; species Microcella pacifica. The sequence continues at coordinate 25,678 of NZ_VIKT02000012.1, read as the reverse complement.
CCGATGCGATCGGCGACCCACGACCATGGCAGCACCGCGGCGGCCAGCCCCGCGGTCGTGCCCGAGACCGTGAGGGCGGCCGTCGCGGGCCCGACCTCGAGGTCGCGCGCGATCTGCGGCAGCACCCCCTGTGCCGACCACAGCTGCGTGAAGGTCGCCACGCCCGCGATGAAGAGCGCGGCGAGAAGCCGCCTGTACTCCCGGCTGCCACGCGGGTGACCGCCGAAGGTGCCCGTCACGGCATGTCAGCGCATGTTGACGAACTGCAGCGCCACGTCGAGGTCTTTGCCCTTGAGCAGCGCGATGACCGACTGCAGGTCGTCGCGGCTCTTCGACTGCACGCGCAGCTCATCGCCCTGAATCTGGCTCTTGACGCTCTTCGGGCCCTCGTCGCGGATGATCTTCGCGATCTTCTTCGCGTCCTCGCTCGAGATGCCGTTCTTGAGCCCGACCTCGATGCGGAACTCCTTGCCGCTCGCGTACGGCTCGCCCGTATCGAGGCTGCGGATGCCGATACCGCGCTTGATCATCTTCGACTCGAGCACCTCGAGCACGGCCTTCACGCGCTCCTCGGCGCTCGCCTTGAGCAGCAGCCTCTCGCCGCTCCACTCGATCGACGCGCCGACGCCCTTGAAGTCGTAGCGCTGCGCGATCTCCTTCTGCGCCTGGTTGACGGCGTTCTCCGCCTCCATCTTGTCGACCTTGCTCACGATGTCGAATGAGGAATCAGCCATGCGCCCATGCTAGCCGCCACCCCGCGCTGCCGGTCGGACTCGCGCCAGGTGCGCATGGTGGAATGGCGCATGCTCTCGCGCCGCGCCCTCGCCACGCTCATCGGCGGGCTGCTCGCGGGCGGTGTCGTGCTCGCGCTCCTCATCGCCCTTGTGCTCGCTCCGCGCGGCGGCGGTGGGGATGCGGCCCCACCCGCCCCGACCGAGGCCGCTCCCGCACCGCGCTGGGCAGCGCCAGCCGAGGTGCCGCCCGGGGCCTCCGAGCCCACTCGCGCCGGGGTCGCTGGCCTGGCCGACCCCGAGTGGCTCGCCGCCGTCGCCGCCGAGACGGGCATACCTGAGCGGGCGCTCGCCGCCTACGCGGGCGCCGCGATCGCGAAGAACGGCGAGCGACCCGACTGCGACCTCGGCTGGAACACGCTCGCCGGCATCGGCTGGGTCGAGTCGCGGCACGGCAGCTATGGCGGAGCATCCATCGCCGATGACGGCACCGTGAGCCCGCCCATCATCGGCATCGCGCTCGACGGGTCGACGACCGCGCTCATCCCCGACACCGACGACGGTGCCATCGACGGCGACGACGAGTTCGACCGCGCCGTCGGGCCCATGCAGTTCATCCCCGGCAGCTGGGCCAACTGGTTCGTCGACGCGAGCGGCGACGGTGACGCCGACCCGCACAACATCGACGACGCGTCGCTCGCCGCCGCCAACTACTTGTGCCGCGCGACGCCGACCCTCGGCGACGAGGAGTCGTGGCGGGCGGGCATCGCCGCCTACAACTCGGCGAGCAGCTACCTCGACGCCGTCGCGACGCGCTCCGCTTTCTACGCGCAGGCCGCCGCGGATGCGGTGCCGTGAGACCGCCTCGCGATGGTCACACGAGGCTCGTACCTCTTGTATCCTTGACTCGCGCTTCCGCTCGATGACCACATCGGTCGGGCGCGCACCCGGCGAGTTACCCTAGCGGCCAAAGGGATCTGACTGTAAATCAGACGGCTCAGCCTTCGGGGGTTCGAATCCCTCACTCGCCACCCATGACCGACACCTCGCTCCTCGCCATCGCCCGCGGCATCGCCGTCGAGGCGGCAGAGCGGGTCGCCGAGGCCCGCCGAGGCATCGTCGAGGTCGCCGACGTGAAGTCCTCCTCGGTGGATGTCGTGACGCAGGTCGACCGCGACACCGAGTCGTTCATCCGCGGTCGGCTGCTCGAGCTGCGCCCCGACGACGCGTTCCTCGGCGAGGAGTCGGGGGGCGGAGGCGGCACGAGCGGCCTCACCTGGGTCGTCGACCCGATCGACGGCACCGTCAACTTTCTCTACGGCATCCCGCACTACGCCGTCAGCATTGCGGTCGTCGAGGGAGAGCCCGACCCGCAAAGCTGGACGGCCCTCGCGGGCGCGGTCATCAACCCGGCGACGGGTGAGCTGTTCACGGGCTCCGCTGGCGGGGGAGCGTTCCTCGGCGAGCAGCCGCTGCGCGTCTCCCGCCCCGACTCTCTCGAGCGCACCCTCCTCGCGACAGGCTTTGCCTACGACGCAGCTATTCGCGCCGAGCAGGGCGCGGTTGTCGCCCGCCTGCTCTCTCGCGTACGTGACATCCGCCGCATGGGCACCGCCTCGCTCGACCTGTGCGCCGTCGCTTCGGGCCGCGTCGACGCCTACTTCGAACGCACGCTCAACCCGTGGGATCACGCGGCCGGCGCGCTCATCGCCGAGGAGGCCGGCGCGCGGGTGAGCGGGCTCGGGGTGCCGCGGCCCAGCACGGCGTTCCTGCTCGCGGCCCACCCCGAGCTGGCCGCCCTGCTCGAACCGCTGCTTCTCGAGGTCGCAGCAGACGGGCCGGAGCAGTCATGAGTGTCGTGCGCGAAGCCTGCGAGTTCGTTTCACGGACTGGTCGAATCGCCGTGAACCGGTTAGTCTTTACCAATCCGTGATAATTGCGGAGCTTGACCCTGCCTCCTTCCGAGACGGTCGAATACCCACGTGCGAGTCCCAGAACCCGACTAGAGATGTGATCAAGGCCTACCGATACCCGTGACAGACGAGCTGCAGCCGCGGAACAGCGCCCCCGAAACGGACGCCACCGCCCTCCCCGGAACCCTGCAATCTCTCGGCTTCACTTTTGGTGAGGAATCCCCGGCAACACAGCCTGTCGAGGTTCCGCTCGAGGCCGTCTCCACGACCCCCGCGCCCCTGAGCCGTCGCGCTCTGCGCGAGGCGGAGAAGTCGAGCTCGCGGCGCCGCGGTCGTGCCGGTGGCCGCAAGGACCGTCGCGCGAAGGCCGATGCACGCGCGACTCCTGCGGTTGCCTCGCCCGCCGCGCCTCCCGCTCCGATCGACCCCGCCGATGTGGCGACCGCACCGCTCGACGCGGTCGACGACACGGCGGCCGAGGCTTCCGCGCTGCAGGCCAGCCCGGCCTCGAGCGCGGCGGCCTCGGTCGCGACGGCACCGACCGCGTCAGCACCGAGCGCACCCGAGCCGTCCGCCGTGGTCGGCCCCGTGCATCCCGCCTCATCGCGCGGTCGCCGCAGCGTGGCGACGCGCACCCCGGCCAGCCGCCCGCCCGCCACCGCGTCAGCGCCCGCCCGCACCCGCCTCGGCAAGCGGGTCGCCCAGAAGACCTTCCCGCCCGTCGTCATGGCGGCGGCCGCTGCGCTTCTCATCGGCACCTCCGTGCACCCCAGCGCCCTCTTCGATCCGGATGCTCAGCCGGCGTCGGCCGCCTACGCCGCCATCCCGACCAACGAGCTCGAGTCGACCGAGGCCGCCGCCGCCGAGCCGGCGCCGGAGATGGTCGAGGACCAGGTGCTCGAGATCGCCCCGACCGAGAGCGTTGCCGCCCCGGTCGCGAGTCGCGACGACTGGTCGGTGACCTCGTACGCCGAGATGCTGCGGCTCAAGTACGGTACTCGCAACTTCTCGTATTCGACCAACGGCACGGGTGCTGTGCGGTGGCCGTTCCCGAATCCGGTGCCCATCAGCTCGGGCTTCGGCGACCGCGTTGCCCCTTGCTTCGGCTGCTCGTCCTACCACCGCGGCCTCGACATGCTTGGCGGAGGGGGCAATCCCATCTACGCGATCGCCGACGGCGTCGTCACCGGCGTCGGCGAGTACACGTCGTACGGCTACCGAGTCGAGATCTCGCACACGATCAACGGGCAGAGGGTCACAAGCCTGTATGCCCACATGGAGTGGGACAGCTCGCCACTCAAGGTCGGGCAGGAGATCCCGGTGGGGACTCTCGTCGGCACGGTTGGCAATTCGGGGCTCTCCACGGGGCCGCACCTGCACCTCGAGATCGCCATCGACGGCATCGAGATCGACCCCTTCGCCTGGCTCACGACGAACGCGAGCTAGGACGAACGCCCGGTAGTCGGGCGTAGCCTCAGGCGGCCACCCACACGGTCGTGTCACTCGGTACGGCGCCGGCCTCGAGCGGGTCGCTCGCGAGGATGACCTCGCCGGCCGGCAGCTCGACGGGAGCATCGCCGAGGTTCGCGATGACCGTGACGCCGCCGTTGCGGAAGGCGAGCACCTCGTCGGCGTACCCCTCGAGCCAGGTCAGCGTGCCGAGGCCGAAGCCGTGCTCGGCGCGCAGCGCGAGCGCGAGACGGTAGAGCTCGAGCGTCGAGCCCTCGACGTCGGCCTGCGCGGCGTGCGCGAACCGCGCGAACGTCTCCGGCTGCGGCAGCCAGCTCTCGCCGGTCGTGTTGAAGCCGAAGGCGGGAGCGTCGGGCTCCCACGGGATCGGCACGCGGCAGCCGTCGCGCCCGTACACTTCCCCGCCGGTGCGGTGGAACGACGGGTCCTGACGGTACTCGTCGTCGAGCTCGATGACCTCCGGCAGGCCGAGCTCTTCGCCCTGGTAGAGGTAGGCGCTGCCCGGCAGTGCGAGCATGAGCGCCGTGGCTGCACGCGCCCGGTGCAACCCGAGAGCGGCATCCGGCTTCTCGGGCGATGACGGGCCGATGCCGGCACCGGGACCGGCCGCGTACGGGGCGAGGCCGAGGCGGCTCGCGTGGCGCACCACATCGTGGTTGGAGAGCACCCACGTGCTCGGCGCACCCACGCCCGTGAAGGCTTCGAGCGACTCGGTGATGACGTCGCGCAAGCGCGGCGCGAGCCACGGGGTCGCGAGGTAGGAGAAGTTGAAGGCCTGGTGCATCTCGTCGGGGCGCACCCACAGCGCGGCCTTCGCGAGCGGCTCGACCCAGGCCTCGGCGCACAGCACGCGGTCGCCCTCGTACTCGGCGAGCACGGCGTGCCAGTCGCGGTAGACGGCGTGCACGGTGTCTTGCCCCCAGTAGGGAACCTCGAGGGAGCCCATGAGGCCCTCGGCGAGCTCGCTGTCCTCCTCGGCGGCCTCCTCGATGTCGGGCAGGCCCTCGGCCTTCATGAGGCCGTGGGCGACGTCAACGCGGAAGCCGTCGGCGCCGCGGTCGAGCCAGAAGCGCAGGATCTGCCGGAACTGCTCCCACACCCACGGGTTCGTCCAGTCGAAGTCGGGCTGCGTGCTGTCGAAAAGGTGCAGGTACCAGTCGCCGGGGGTGCCGTCAGCGTTGGTCGTGCGCGTCCAGGCGGGGCCGCCGAACATGGAGTGCCAGTTATTGGGCGGCAGCTCGCCGTTGTCGCCCGTGCCGGGGCGGAAGATGAAGCGGTCGCGCTCGGGCGAGCCGGGGCCGGCGGCCATGGCCTCCTGGAACCACTCGTGCTCGCTCGAGCAGTGGTTGGGCACGAGGTCGACGATGACGCGCAGGCCGAGCTCGTGCGCACGGTCGCGCAGGGCGTCGAAGTCGTCGAGGGTGCCGAAGATGGGGTCGACGTCGCAGTAGTCGGAGACGTCGTAGCCGGCGTCCTTCTGCGGCGATCGGAAGAAGGGGGAGAGCCACACGGCGTCGACGCCGAGGTTGGCGAGCGACTCGAGCCGCTGCGTGATGCCGGCGAGGTCGCCGATGCCGTCGCCCGAGGCGTCGGCGAAGGACCGCGGGTAGATCTGGTAGATGACGGCGGAGCGCCACCACTCGGAGCCCGGGGCAGAAGCCAGCTCGCGGGGGTGCCCGGAGGGCAGGGTGGCAGTCGCGGTGTTCTCGTGAGGCATGACGAACACGATACGGCCAACGCGCCCCATGTGGAAACGGTTCCATCCTCGCTTGCCGTGCACCCGGGGTGCAGAACAGCCGGAATCATGGTGCTAATCTGTTGCGGTGCCGTTGCGCCTTACGGGCTCTACGGTCGCGCCCCGATAGCTCAGTGGTAGAGCACTTCCATGGTAAGGAAGGGGTCGTCAGTTCAATCCTGACTCGGGGCCCTGGCCCTCTCGCACACAATGCGGGAGGCCTACCCGGCGGGGTAGCTCAGGTGGTTAGAGCACACGGCTCATAATCGTGGTGTCGCGGGTTCGAGTCCCGCCCTCGCTACCAATGCGAAGAGCCCCGCCTCGGCGGGGCTTTTCGCATTGGTATCCAGGGTGTCGCCGAGAACCTTCCTGGGCCCCCACCGCGCAGTCCGCGGCGCCGCGCAGCGGCGTCGAGGCGGCACGGTAGGGATCGAGTCCCGCCCTCGCTACTCAGTACCCTGCGCCTCGCAGTAACCTGCGCCCGTCAGTACCCCTCGGGCAGATCCTTGAGCTGCTGCAGGGCGAGCTGCTCGCGCAGGTCCTCCTTGACGGCGTCCATGCTCGCGCGCCGCTCCTCCTCGCTCTGCTCGGCGCCGAGGGGGATGAGCCGCGCCTGGGTGAGCTCGGCGAGGGTCTCCTCGCGCGCGACCGCGAGCAGGGCGTGCGTCTGGGCGGGATCTTCCTCGATCTCGCGCAGCCGGTCGACGACGCCGCGCAGGATGCGGGCGCGGGTGCGCTGATGCTCGGCGTCCTGCCGCGCATTGGCGGCGGCGCGGCGGGAGCGCCCGAACGTGCGGCGTGGCGCGGCGCTGCTCTCCTCGAGCCGCTCGGCGGTCTGCGTGAGCTCGGCCATGAGCGTCTCGATCTCGCGCCGCGCGAGCTCGATCATGTCGTCGTCGTTCCACGGTTTCTCGTCGCGCAGCGTCAGCATGATGATGCTGTTCTTGATGGACAGCCGCAGCGCGGAGCGGGCGACGAGCACGCCCTCCTCGATGGGGCTCGCCGGCAGGTGCGGTCGCCCCGCACCCCGAGGGGACGGGCGGGAGGCATCGGGCGACGGCATGGTGTCCTTGCGTGAGGAGAGCGGTGCTCTCAGAGTACGGCGCTGGGCTGTCTGCGGCGCTGTGCGAGCATCTTGTCGCGACACGCCGAGACCACAACATCTAGGGGAATGACAACCGTGTCATTCCCTGTATATAGTGAGAGCCCTAGCCGCCGGGGGCGGAGAATTCATACCAAGAGGAGGTCCGCAATGGACAACGACAACGACACCGTGGGCGGCTACGACGTTCCCGTCGACCCCATGGACATGCTGCAGTGCGACAGCTGCCAGTAGGCATCGCACCCACGAGCTGATACACGGTTCTGCCGAGGCCCCGGTCCACCACGAGGTGACCGGGGTTTCGTGCTATCAGGAGACCGCGCGTAGCGCACCGTCGAGTACAGGAGGCCGGTCGTGAGCATCACCGTCGATGCCCTGACGCCCGAACTGGGGCGCTCCTCGACGCGCCTCGCCTCCGACGCCGAAGTGCTCGATCGCGTGCATCGCACCCTCGGCCCCGTCGACGTCGTCGCCGAGCACGACGGCGCTCACAAGGTCTCGCGCGTTCTGCAGGTCGTCACGCGCGGCGAGGAGCGCGCGGTCGTCAAATGGCATCGGGATGCTCTGCCGCACCGCCGCGAAGACACCGCCCTGCACCACCACACTCCCGCGCTGAGCGGCGACGCGCCGCGCCTCGTGCTGAGCGACCCGGCCCTGCGCCTCGTGGTCGTCTCGCACGTGCTCGGCGAGCAGGCCGCAGGCACGGAGCTCGAGCACGACGAGGCCGTGCACGCTCGCGCCGGCGAGCTGCTGCGCCGCCTGCACGACTCCGCCCCACCCGTGCGCCACGACCGCTTCGGCCCGATCATCGCCGCCGACTTCGAACGCTGGAGCACCCTCGCCGACGACCTGTGGGGCGAGCGGGGCGCCGAGGAGCGTCACGCCGCCCGGCAGCACGTCGCCGCGGCCCTCGACCTGGGCGCGCTCGACCACGTGCCCGCGCACCGTCAGCTGCATCCCCGCCACTGGGTCGTCGACCCGGGCGGCCGCGTGCGCTTCGTCGACTTCGCCGCCTTCGAGTTCGAACCGTGGTCGGCCGACCTGCTGTGGCTCGAGTACGGAGCGTGGCGCGACGCGCCCGCCCTGCGCGCGGCCTTCCTGCACGGTTACGGGCGCGTGCCGAGCGAACGGGACGAGCTCGTGCTCGGCGCCGTCGCGGCCGTGCGCGGGCTCGAGCTGCTCGTGCGCGGTGAGCGGCGCGGCCATGCGGCCGAGAGGATGCTCGGGCGGAGCATCCTCGACCGGCTCCTCGGCACCGCCCTCTTCTGAGCCCGCCCTCGGGACTGAGCCCATTCGCCAGTCCCAGCCCGCCGCCTAGACTGGGCGGGTGCCCGTGAACCCTGATCTGACCGAGCGCGAGTTCGCTCCGACACCTGCGTACCTCGTGGGGCGCGAGAAGGTGCGCGAGTTCGCCCGTGCCGTGCTCGCGACCTCGCCGCTGCACCACGACCCGGCCGCCGCGCAGGCAGCCGGCTACGCGGACGTCGTCGCCCCGCCGACCTTCCCGATCGTCATCGCCGAGGCGACGCTGCAGCAGCTGCTCGCCGAGCCTGACGCGGGCATCGACTTCAGCCGCGTCGTGCACGGCGACCAGCGCTTCACCTACACGCGCCCCATCGTCGCCGGCGACGAGCTCACCGCGACCCTGCGCGTGACGAGCATCAAGACGCTCGGCGGCAACAGCATGGTCGCGAGCGAGAGCACGATGGTCGACGCCGCCGGTGCGCACGTCGTCACGAGCGTGTCCACCCTCGTCGTGAGAGGGGACGACTCGTGAGCCTCGCAGAGAACCTGGGCCTCGAGGTCGGCCAGGTCGTCGCCGAGCAGACCTTCAACCTCAGCCGCGACACGCTCGTGCGCTACGCGGGGGCGAGCGGCGACTTCAACCCCATCCACTACCGCGACGACGTCGCCGCGCAGGTGGGTTTGCCGGGCGTGCTCGCGCACGGCATGCTCACGATGGGTGTCGCGGTGCAGCCCGTCGTCGACTGGCTCGACGGCCGCGGCTGGGTGAGCGACTACCAGGTGCGCTTCACGCGCCCCGTCGTCGTTGACCCGCAGGCTGGTGCCGAGGTGACGGTCACGGCGACCGTCGGCGTGATCGACGACGCGGGCGCGCGCATCGATCTCACCGCCGTCTACGAGGGGCAGACCGTGCTCGGCAAGGCGCAGGTGCGCATCAGCGCGCACTAGCTCTTCGACCCTCATGAAGCTCAGCGACCTGACGACCCTGCGCATCGGCGGCGAGGCCGAGCGCTTCGTCGACGCGACCGAGACCGACCAGCTTGTCGAGACGGTGCTCGAGGCCGACCGCGTGGGCGAGCCCTGGCTCGTGCTCGGCGGCGGCTCGAACGTGCTCATCGGCGACGACGGCATCGAGGGCGTCGTGGTGCGGGTCGCGACGCGCGGCATCGAGCGACTGCCGAATGCGCCCGGCTCGGCGCGCCCCATCCGATTGCGCGTGCAGGCCGGGGAGCCGTGGGAGGCGCTCGTCGAGCACACCGTGCGCCAGGGCTTCTCGGGGCTCGAGGCGCTGTCGGGCATCCCGGGCTCCTGCGGAGCCGCCCCCATCCAGAACATCGGCGCCTACGGGCAGGAGCTCGCCGAGAGCCTCGTCGCCGTCGAGGTGCTCGACCTCGACTCCGGGGAGCGCACGACGTGGCCCGCGCCCCTGCTCGAGCTCGGCTACCGCACGAGCAGCATCAAGCAAGGGCGTCGCGCGGTCGTGCTGAGCATCGACCTCGCCTTGGGCGCCGACGAGGATGCTCGTAGCCGACCCGTGCGCTACGCCCAGCTCGCCGACGCCCTGGGCGTCGAGATCGGCGAGACCGCGCCCCTCGTCGGTGTGCGCGCCGCGGTGCTCGCGCTGCGGGCCGCGAAGGGCATGGTGCTCGACCCCGACGACCCCGACTCGGTGAGCGCCGGATCGTTCTTCACGAACCCCATCGTGAGCGAGGCCTTCGCGCGCACCCTGCCCGGGGAGGCGCCGCGCTGGGCGCAACAGCCGGAGGCGCCGACGCGCGCCGTGCCGCTCGGCGCCGAGCCCGCCCCGCCGCCGCCCGTCGTCGAGGGAACCGTCAAGCTCAGCGCCGCGTGGCTCATCGAGCATTCCGGCATCGGCCGCGGCTTCGCGCTGCCCGGCTCCGGTGCCGCGGTGTCGAAGAAGCACACGCTCGCGCTCACGAACGCGAGCGGCGCCGCGACCGCGCGCGAGGTCGCCCAGCTCGCCGGCTACATCCAGACGCGTGTCATGAGCGAGTTCGGGGTCGTGCTGCACCCCGAGCCGGTCTTCCTCGGCGTCGAGCTCTAGCCCCGGCCTACAGCACCCACTCGAGGCTGTCACCTCCACAATTCAGGAGTGAGGGCCGCCAAATGGCCCGCACGGGGGCGCCGTCGGCGTGTCACCAGGCACCCGCTGCAGAAACTCCTGAATTGTGGAGACGCCGCGCGGCGATCACGCCGTGGCCGCTGCGCTCTCGACTAGAGGAGCCCGCGCTCCATCGCGAGGGTCACCGCGCGCGTGCGGTCGCTCACGCCGAGCTTCTCGAAAGTGCGCAGCAGGTGCGTCTTCACGGTCGCCTCGCCGAGGAAGAGGCGCTCGCCGATCTCGCGGTTCGAGAGCCCTTCGGCGACGAGCCGCAGCACCTCCGTCTCGCGCGGCGTGAGCGCGGCAGGCGCCGGCTCGCGCATGCGCGTCACGAGCTGCGCGGCGATCGACGGCGAGAGGGCGACCTCGCCCGCGGCGACCGAGCGCACCCCCGCGACGAGCTCCTCGGCCGGGGCGGCCTTCAGCAGGTATCCGCTCGCGCCCGCCTCGATCGCGGCGAGGATGCTCGCATCCGACTCGTAGGTCGTGAGCACGAGCACGCGGATCTCCGGCGCGCTCTCCCGAATGCGCGCCGTCGCCTGGTCGCCCGTGAGCCCGGGCATCCTGACATCCATGACGACGAGATCGGGGCGCAGCGCGAGGGCGCGACCCACGGCATCCTCACCGTCGACCGCCTCGCCGACCACCTCGATGCCGTCCTCGGCCTCGAGGAGCGACACGATGCCGGCGCGCACGACCGCGTGGTCGTCGGCCACGAGTACGCGGATCACAGCGCGAGCTCCTGCACGCTTACCTCGGCGGTGAGCCGCGTGCCCTCACCGGGGGCGCTCGTGACGCTGAGCGAGCCGCCCACGAGGGCGAGGCGGTCGCGCATGCCGGGCAGCCCGAACCCGTCTGGTGCGTCGTCCGGGTCGAAGCCGATGCCGTCGTCGGTCACGGTGACGCGCACGGCGCCGTCCCCCGCGACGAGCCCCACCTCGATGCGGGATGCTCGCGCATGCTTGCGCGCATTCGCGAGCGCCTCCTGCGCACAGCGCAGCACGACCACCTCGAGGTCGCGCGGCAGCACGAGCCTCTCCGGCCCCTGCACGGTCACGGTCACGCCCGTCTCGCGCTGGAAGCGCTCGGCGATGCGGCGCAGAGCGTTGAGCAGATCGAGACGGGTCTCGCCCGTCTCGACGCTCGCGCCCGCCGCCACGAGCGCGCGCGTCTCGGCGAGAACGCCGCGCGCGTTCTCCTCGATGAGCGCGAGCGTCTCCACCGCGCCCGCGCCCTCCCGCCGTGCGCGCTGGGCGAGCATGACGAGCCCCGTGAGGTCTTGCGCGATCGTGTCGTGCAGTTCGCGGGCGAGGTGCTCGCGCTCGGCGGCGGCTCCGGCGTCGCGGTGCAGGGCGGCGATCTGCTCCTGCGCGCCCTGCAGCTCGGTGAGCAGGCGGCCGCGCTCTTCGCCGAGCTCGACCATCCGGGTGATCCAGAAGCCCATCGCGAGGCTGAACCCGAGGGCGAGCGACTGCGTCACGATGATCTGGATGATGTCTTCCGGCCCGGTGCCGATGCCGATGGCGAAACCGACGCCGACCGCCACGGCGATGAGCACGTTGCCGACGACGGCGTCACGCGAGCGGGCCGCGAAGACCCACGAGATCGGGTACGCGAGCGCCTGCAGGATCGCGAGGGTCGGGTACCCGGCTGTGCCGATCCCGGCGGCGGCGGTGACGAGCAGCACGAGCGTCCACGACGGTGACTCCGACTCCGCGCGACGGTCGCCGACGACGGCCCACGCGACGACCAGCAGGGCGATGCCCGTGAGCGCGAGCGTGAGGCGCCACGGAGTCTGCAGGTTGGCGATGGCGAGTACGCCGGTGAGGGCCGCCATGCCGAGCACAGCGACCCACCACCAGCGCCTCGCCGTCATGCGGCCGAGCCTAGCCACTCAGCTGTCCTTGCGGATCCAGCGGAACGTGAGGCGGGCGAGCACAAGACCGACGACGAGCCACAGACCCAGCACCAGGGCGACCCCGGGCAGCTCCCACGACTCGTTCGGCTCGAGAATCACGAGCTCCTCGGGCAGGAACACGCTGCGCATGCCCTGCGCCATCCACTTGAGGGGAAAGACGCTCGCGAAGTTCTGCAGCCAGTCCGGCAGGTTGCTGAACGCGAGGTACACACCCGAGATGAACTGCAGCACGAGCGTGATCGGGATGACGACGGCCGTCGCACTCTTGCCGCTGCGCGGAACAGCGGAGAGGGCGATGCCGAGGATCGCCGAGGTGACGACACCGAGCACGAACACCCACGCGAACACGAGCCAGTTCTGCGGCTCCTCCGGCAGGGGCACGCCGAAGACGGTGAAGCCGAGGGCGAGCAGCACCGCGGCCTGCGCGAGTCCCGTGACGAACGACTGCCCGAGCTTGCCGATGAAGTAGCTCACCACCGGAAGGGGAGAGCCTGCGAGCCGCTTGAGCGTGCCGTCGCTCTTCTCGAGCGCGATGTCGATCGCGAGGTTCTGCACACCGCTCAGCAGCAGCCCGGCGGCGAGCATTGCGGGCAGGTAGAACCACGCGGCGCTCACGTCGTCGCCGTCGACTGTCTGGCCGAAGCTCGCCTGGCTGAACGACACGCTGAAGATCGTGAGCATGACGACCGGGAACAGGAACGTGAAGAACACGGTGTCGCCCTGGCGGAAGTACGCGCGCACCTCGTAGCCAATGCGCAGGCCTCCGAGGCGGATCGCCCGCAGGATGCTGCTGCCGACAGCGTGCGAGGTCGTGCGCGGTGCCGGGGTGGTGCTCGTCGTCGCGCTCATCGTGCGACCTCCGTCTCTGTCGTGGTCGGTTCTGCGTCATCCGAGGTCGAGGTCTCGCGGCCGATGAGGTCGAGGTAGACGTCCTCCAGGCTCGGACGAATCACCTCGAGCGCGTCGGGTTCCGGCCCGAGCCGGTCGATCAAGGCGGCGACGAGCGCACCCGGTGCGTCGGTGCGCTGCTCGCGCTGCTCGCCCGCCTCGCGCCAGCGCACGAGCGGAGTGCGAGCATCCGCACCGCCGAGCTCGCCGATCGGGGCGAGGTCGACCATGCGACCGCCCGCGATGACACCCGCGCGGTCGCCCAGCTGGGCGGCCTCGTCGAGGTAGTGCGTCGTGAGCAGAATCGTGGTGCCCTCCGACTGGAGGGTGCGGATGAGATCCCAGAAGCTGCGCCGCGCCTCGGGGTCGAAGCCCGTCGTCGGCTCGTCCAGGAACAGCAGCTCGGGCCGCCCGACGATGCCGACCGCGACGTCGACGCGGCGACGCTGCCCTCCGGAGAGCTTGCGGATGAGCGTGCCCGCCTTCTCCTGCAGCCCGACGGCGGCGATCACCTCGTCGACGTCGCGCGGGTTCGGGTAGAGGGCCGCGAAGTGCCGCAGCTGCTCGATGACCGTGACGTTGCCGCTCTCGCCGGAGGACTGCAGCACGATGCCGAGCCGCGCCTTCCAGTCGAGGCCGCCGCGGCCCGGGTCGACGCCGAGCACGCGGGCGTCACCGCTCGTGCGGTCGCGATAGCCCTCGAGAATCTCGATCGTCGTGGACTTTCCTGCGCCGTTCGGGCCCAGCAGGGCGAAAGTCTCGCCTCGGTGAATATCGAAGTCAATACCGTCGACAGCGGCGAAATGGCCGTAAATCTTGCGCAGCTCGCGCACCTCGACGACGTTCTCGTGTGTGGTCATGCGACTACTCTGCGCCTCTCAGCCCGGCCGCGACAACGGCCGTTAGGCCTACTCTGCCGTCCACCGACCGGTGGACCCGCCCCCGTTCCTGTTCTTAACTCAGGCAGGAATCGGGTGTGTGCGGGGTCAACCGGTCACCACCGCACTCTCTGCCTGAGTTGCGAACGACATGAGCGCATAGAGTGCGCCCGCATTTCGCAGCCTCTACACTCAATGCGCACACCAGCACGACTGTTTATCGAGGGGGAATTCCATGAAGCGCATTACCACCGAACTCGTCGACGATATCGACGGCACGGTTATCGAGCCCGGTACGGGCGGCACCGTCGCCTTTGCGCTCGACGGCACGAATTACGAGATCGACCTCGGTGACGACAATCAGCGGGCGCTGCGGGATGCTCTCGCACCGTTCATCGCCAACGCGCGCTCGACGGGCCGCCGTGGCGGCGCTGCCCCGCGCAAGCGCTCAAGCGGCTCGAGCGATACGGCCGCCGTGCGCGAGTGGGCGCAGCGCAACGGCTACACCGTGGGCGACCGCGGGCGCATCCCCGCCGAGATCCGCGAGGCGTACGCCGCCGCACAGCGCTGACGCCGCGCAACGCTGACGCCCTGCAGCGCTGACGCCGCGCGGAGCGACTACGCGGCGAAGAAGTGCTGCAGGCGCTGGACGCCCTCGAGCAGGTCGGCGTCGCCGAGCGCGTAGCTGAAGCGCAGGTAGCCGCTCGGGCCGAACGCCTCGCCGGGCACCGCGGCGACCTCCGCTTTCTCGAGGATCAGCTCCGCGAGCTCGAGCGAGGTCGTCGGCGTGACACCGTGCCACTCGCGGCCGAGCAGCGCCGTGACGTCGGGATAGACGTAGAAGGCTCCCGTGGGGGTGGGGGTGAGCATCCCGTCGATCTTGTTGAGCTCGGCGACGGCGAGACGACGGCGACGGTCAAAGGCCTCGCGCATCGTGGCGACTGCGTCCTGCGGGCCCGTGAGGGCGGCGAGGGCCGCGCGCTGCGAGACGTTCGCGACGTTGCTCGACAGGTGCGACTGCAGGTTCGAGGCCGCCGCGATGACGTCCTTCGGGCCGATCATCCACCCCACGCGCCAGCCGGTCATCGCGTAGGTCTTGGCGACGCCGTTGACGAGGATGCACTGCTCCGCCAGCTCGGGAACAGCCTCGACGATCGACACCGCGCGCGCGCCGTCGTAGGTGAGGGACTGGTAGATCTCGTCGGTGATGACCCAGATGCCGTGCTGCAGGGCCCACTCGCCGATGGCCCGCGTCTGCTCGGGGCTGTAGACCGATCCGGTCGGGTTGGAGGGGCTCACGAAGAGCAGCACCTTCGTGCGCGGCGTGCGCGCTGCCTCGAGCTGCTCGACCGTGACGAGGTAGTCCTGGTCGCTGCCGGCGAAGACTTCCACGGGGGTGCCGCCGGCGAGCGCGACGACCTCCGGATAGGTGGTCCAGTAGGGGGCGGGCAGCAGCACCTCGTCGCCGTCGTCGACGATCGTCTGGAAGGCCTCGTGTACGGCCTGCTTGCCGCCGTTGGTGACGATGACCTGGCTTGCTGGCACCTCGAGGCCCGAGTCGCGCAGAGTCTTCTCGGCGATCGCCTCGCGCAGCTCGGGCAGCCCGGCAGCCGGCGTGTAGCGGTGGTTCTTCGGGTCGCGTGCCGCCTCGACGGCGGCCTCGACGATGTGGTCGGGCGTCGCGAAGTCGGGCTCGCCCGCCGCGAAGCTGATGACGGGGCGCCCGGCGGCCTTGAGCGCCTTGGCCTGGGCGTCCACCTTGAGGGTGGCCGATTCGCTGATGGCGGCGATGCGGTGGGCGATGCGTCGAGGGTCGCTGGTCACGCTGCGCAGTCTACCGACGTCGCGTCGGGCGGCTTCGGGATGCTCGGCTCGCGCGCAGCGCATTCCGCCAGGTTGGCGGCCTCGCGCGCGTCGCCTACACTGGGGATCGGTGGTTGATCTCCGCCATGCTTTGGCATGCCCGCGGGTCAGCGCCGCACCGCAGAGGGCGGTGGCTCAATTGGTAGAGCAGCGGTCTCCAAAACCGCAGGTTGCAGGTTCGAGTCCTGTCCGCCCTGCACAGTCGCCGAGCTCGGCGCATCCGTTCGCGACGTGGGACGAGATGCGCCGAGTGCGGCGGTGAGCACCACCCCCAGTTCAGTACCCGAGCGACGAAGGTAGAGCATCACGTGAGCAATGTGATCGACGAGCCCGGCGGCGAGGATGTCGTCGCCAAGGCGAAGCGGGAGCGCGCCGAGAAGCGCGGACCGTTCGGTCGTTTCGCGCTGTTCATCCGTCAGGTGCTCAACGAGCTCAGCAAGGTCGTCACGCCGACGCGCCGCGAGCTCATCACCTACACGCTCGTCGTGCTCGTCTTCGTGATCATCATGATGGCGATCGTGTCGGGCCTCGACATCGTGTTCGGGTCTCTCGTGAACTTCCTGTTCGGTACGGGAAACCTGGGCGCCGGCGGCTGAGTCCGCCTCCACGAGCACGTCCGACAGCCGTGCACGTTCGACAGCACAAGGAAAGAAGAAGCAGTGTCTGAGAAATTGCCGCGCGACATCGATCTCGCGACCGCCGCCGAGCAGTCCTCTGAGGAGGACGAGGCGCAGGAGGGCAACGTGCTCGACTCTCAGCAGCACTCCTCCGACCCGGCTGAGCACAACGCGATGCACGTCGTCGACGACGAGAACCGCGAGCCCGACCTCGACGGCCTGCTCGACGCCCTCGACATGGCGGCCGACCCGGAGGCGGACGCCGTCGTCGAGGACGCCCTCGACATCGACTCCGCCCAGGAGGCGGACGCCGCGGCCGAGGCGACCCACGACGAGTCCGACGAGGACGAGGACGCCGCTGCTGCCGCCGACGAGGCCGACGCCGAGGCTGAGGAGCCCGAGGTCGACCCCTACGAGGAGTTCAAGCTCGAGCTGCGCATGAAGCCGGGCAAGTGGTACGTCGTGCACTCGTACGCCGGCTTCGAGAAGCGGGTCAAGCAAAACATCGAGAACCGCAAGATCTCGATGAACATGGAGGAGAGCATCTACGAGGTGCAGGTCCCCATGGAGGACGTCGTCGAGATCAAGAACGGGCAGCGCAAGCTCGTCAACCGCGTGCGCATCCCCAGCTACGTGCTCGTGCGCATGGACCTCAACGAGGACAGCTGGTCGGTCGTGCGTCACACGCCCGGCGTGACCGGGTTCGTCGGCAACGCCCACAACCCCACGCCGTTGCGCTTCGACGAGGCGTTCCAGATGCTCAAGTCGACCGTGCAGGTCGTCGAGGCGCCCGCCAAGACCGGCGGCGCGAAGGGCGGCGGCGTCGCGGCACGCGTCATCCCCGCCGAGATCGACTTCGAGGTCGGCGAGACCATCACGATCAAGGAGGGCTCGTTCGCGGGCCTTCCCGGCACGATCAACGAGATCAAGCCCGAGAGCGGCAAGCTCACGGTGCTCGTCTCGCTCTTCGAGCGCGAGACCCCGGTCGAGCTGTCGTTCGACCAGGTCACCAAGCTCTGACCCTGTACCCCGAGTCGAGCGGCACGCTCTAGACTCATCAGTTGACCGCGGCGCGCACAGGGCGCGCAGGCGGGAGCGCGGCACTCTCACCGGGTGCCGCACGACACGAAGGAAGAAAATATGGCACCGAAGAAGAAGGTCTCGGGTCTGATCAAGCTGCAGATCCAGGCCGGCGCCGCCAACCCCGCCCCGCCCATCGGGCCCGCGCTGGGTCAGCACGGCGTCAACATCATGGAGTTCTGCAAGGCCTACAACGCGGCCACCGAGTCGCAGCGCGGCAACGTCATCCCGGTCGAGATCACCGTGTACGAGGACCGCTCGTTCACGTTCATCCTCAAGACCCCGCCGGCCGCAGAGCTCATCAAGAAGGCCGCCGGCGTGCAGAAGGGTTCGGGAACCCCGCACACCGTCAAGGTCGCCTCGATCACGCGCGAGCAGGTTCGCGCGATCGCCGAGCAGAAGCAGTCCGACCTCAACGCCAACGACCTCGACGCCGCGGAGAAGATCATCGCCGGCACGGCGCGGAGCATGGGCATCACGGTCGACAAGTAAGCGACCTCACAGACCTTCAACCAGCGGGAGAGCCTGCCAGGCTCGTCAACCGCGTTCTTCCCCACTAGGAGACACAACATGGCACAGAAGTCCAAGGCCTACCGGGCCGCGGCCGAGAAGATCGAGCCGGGCAAGTTCTACACCCCTGACGAGGCCGTCGCGGTCGCCCGCGAGACGGGCTCCAAGAAGATGGACTCGACCGTTGAGGTCGCGCTCAAGCTCGGCGTCGACCCCCGCAAGGCCGACCAGATGGTGCGCGGCACCGTCAACCTGCCTCACGGCACGGGCAAGACCGCCCGCGTCATCGTGTTCGCGACCGGCCCCGCGGCCGAGGCCGCGATCGCGGCGGGCGCCGACGAGGTCGGCGGCGCCGAGCTCATCGAGAAGGTCGCCGGCGGCTACACGTCCTTCGACTCCGCGGTCTCGACCCCGGAGCTCATGGGCCAGGTCGGTCGCCTCGGCAAGGTGCTGGGCCCGCGCGGCCTCATGCCCAACCCGAAGACCGGCACCGTGACCCCGGACCCGGCGAAGGCCGTGACCGACATCAAGGGCGGCAAGATCGAGTTCCGCGTCGACAAGCACGCGAACGTGCACTTCATCGTCGGCAAGACCGGCTTCACGCAGGAGCAGCTCGCGGAGAACATCCACGCGGCGCTCGACGAGGTCGTGCGCCTCAAGCCGTCGAGCTCGAAGGGTCGCTACGTGCAGAAGGCCACCGTCTCGACGACGTTCGGCCCGGGCATCCCGCTCGACGTCAACATCTTCTAGGCGCACCGCACCGCGCCGCACCGCCACGATGGCCCCGCTTCGGCGGGGCCATCGTCGTCTGCCTGAGTTGCGAACGGAGGCGGGGCGGCACGGGATGCTCGGGGCCGGGCGGCAGAATGGGGGCATGACTGCGCGCATTCGGCCCGCGAGCGCGGCGGAGGCAGCGGCTCTGCACGAGCTCGCCGCCCTCACCTTCCCGCTCGCCTGCCCGCCCTCGACGACGGAGGCCTCGAAGGCGGCGTTCATCGCGGAGCACTTGAGCGAGGCGGCGTTCGCCCGCTACCTGGCCGACCCCGCACGCGATGTGGTCGTCGCCGACGATGCGGGACAGCTCATCGGCTATGCGATGGTCGTGCACGGGGAGCCGGCCGACCCCGATGTCGCGCAGGCGGTGCGCTCGCGGCCGACGGCCGAGCTCAGCAAGCTCTACGTGCACCCTCTGCACCACGGGGGCGGGGTCGCCTCGGCCCTCGTCGCCGCGGTCGTCGACGCCGCGGCACGGCACCGTGCCGCGAGCGTGTGGCTCGGAGTCAACCAGCACAACGCGCGCGCGAACCGCTTCTACGCCAAGAGCGACTTCGAGACGGTCGGCAGCAAGAGGTTCCTCGTCGGCGACACCTTCGAGGACGACTGGGTGCGCGAGCGCACGCTCTGACCGGCGCCTACGGCGCAGCGCTTACTGCGCAGCGCTCACTCCGCAGCGCTCACTCCTCAGCGCCTACTGCGCGGCGCTCACTGATCTGGCGAGACCTCGAGCACGATCTTGCCGCGCGTGTGGCCCTCCTCGAGCAGCCGGTGGGCCTCGGCGGCCTCGCTCAGCGGCAGCACGTGGTCGAGGTTCACGCGAAGATCGCCAGACTCGAACAGGCGCGAGAGCACCGCGAGGGTCGCCCCGCTCGGTGAGACCTTGTAGCCGGTCGCCCGTACGCCGGCCTCGAGAGCATCCTCGCGCATGGTCGGCCAACTGCCGCTGGGCGCGTTGACGAGAAGCCCCCCGGGCCGCAGGACGCTGAGCGAGCGCGTGCCCGTGTCGTCGTGCACGTTGCCGATGAGGTCGATGACGACATCGGCGTCGTGCACGTGGTCCTCGAAGCGGGTCGACGTGTAGTCGATGACCTGGGAGGCGCCGAGCTCGCGCAGCCAGCCCTGGTTGCGCGCGGAGCCCGTCGTGGTGACATGGGCCCCGAAGTACGCGGCGAGCTGCACGGCGAAGTGCCCGACACCGCCGGCTCCCGCGTGGATGAGCATCCGCTGCCCCTCATGAGCGCGCGCGACGTCGACGACCATGCCCCACGCCGTGAGGGCGGCGACCGGCACCCCGGCCGCCTCGGTGAAGCTCAGCGAGGCGGGCTTGGGGCAGACGGAGGCCTCCGGCAGCACGGCGTACTCGGCGTAGGTGCCGTCGAAGCGAGGCACCATCGACATGCCGTAGACCTCGCGGCCCACGGCGAGCGGGTGGGCCTCGTAGGGCGACTCGACGACGACGCCCGCGACGTCGTAGCCGAGGATCACGGGGAACGACCTCACGGCGCCCGCGACCCCGCGGCCTGCCCGGGTCTTCGCGTCGATCGGGTTGACGCCCGCCGCCATGACCTTCACGAGCACTTCGGCGTTCGCCCGTACGGGCATCGCCACGTCGGCGGGGGAGAGCACCTCGGGGCCGCCCCACTCCGTGGCCACCATGGCCGTCATCGTCGTCATCGTCGGTCCCCTCCCGCAACGAGCATCAGTCAACCGCGCTTTCGGGTCGCGGATGTTTCCAGAGTGTCACGCAGGGGCAAACTCTCCCGGAATCACGAGGCTGGAGAGCGAGTGGGGTACAAAAGATGAACATCGTGGTCCCCCTTTCTGGGGACCGAATCACCCCCGGAGGGGGGCCTGTGCTCGATGTTCGTATAGCGCACACTCGTAGAGAAGGGGGACACCCCCGGTCCCCCACAGTGAGGACACGAGCACCCGAAGCTCGCGTCGCTCCAATACCCCGCCCGACTCGACCCGAGAGGAACGACATGATCACCCTCCCCCTCCTCATGATCTCCGCCCTCGTGGGCTTCTTCGCCCTCATGGCCGGCATCGCCGGCACGGGCCGCAAGTCCCGTGGGGCCCACCGCGCTTGACGCACCGGCTCCCCGAGAGCCACGCGCCACCGCGCCGTACGACGAACCCCGGCAGTCCCTTCCCCCAAGGGCAGCCGGGGTTCTCGTTGTGATGCTCATTGCTTCAGGGCTGGCTCAGAGCAGGCTCATAGGTTCATGGGCAGTACTGGGACCATGTCCTACGACGATCAGACCGAGTCGCCTCGCCTCACCCACCCCGACGGCTCCCCCGTGCGGGCGCTCGTCGTCGACGACGAGCCCTCCCTCGCCGACCTCGTCTCGATGGCGCTGCGCTACGAGGGGTGGGAGGTGCGCACCGCCCTCACCGGGCAGGAGGCGCTCGCGCACGGCCGCGAGTTCCGCCCCGACATCGTCGTGCTCGACATCATGCTGCCCGACCTCGATGGCCTCGAGGTGCTGCGTCGCCTGCGGGCGGACGGCAGCAACGTGCCGGTGCTCTTCCTCACCGCGAAGGACGCCGTCGATGACCGCGTCGTGGGCCTCACCGCGGGGGGCGACGACTACGTCACGAAGCCGTTCAGCCTCGAGGAGCTCGTGGCGCGACTGCGCGGGCTCATCCGCCGCAGCGCGCTCGTGGTGAGCGAGCGGTCCGACCCCGAGATCCGCGTCGGCGACCTCGTGCTCAACGAGGAGAGCTACGAGGTGCGCCGGGGCGACACCGAGATCGAGCTCACCGCCACCGAGTTCGAGCTGCTGCGCTACCTCATGCGCAACCCGCGTCGTGTGCTCAGCAAGGCGCAGATCCTCGACCGAGTCTGGAGCTACGACTTCGGCGGGCGGTCGAGCATCGTCGAGATCTACATCTCGTACCTGCGCAAGAAGATCGACACGCTCGGCCCGGCGATGATCCACACCGTGCGCGGCGTGGGCTACCTCATCAAGCCGGTCGCGTGAGGCCGCGTCGCGTGCGATCCCGCCGCGTGAGGACGGGGGCCTGAGGATGCGCGGCTGGTCGCTGCAGCAGAGGCTCGTCGCGGGCATCCTCGCCCTGCTCGCTGTCGCGACGCTCGGCATCGGCGTCGTGAGCACCTTCGCCCTGCGCACCTCCCTCATCGGTCAGCTCGACGACGAACTGCGCACGACGACGCAGCGCGTTGCCGTGACGCTCGACGCGGGGCCGGGGGATTCGAGTCGCAGCCTGCTCGGCCCCGGACTGCCGCTCGGCTCGCTCATCGCGGTCGTATCGCCGCAGGGTCGCGTGACGGCCGCCTACCTCGACCTCGACGCCGAGGTCCGCGAGCTGTCGGCCCTCCAGCAGCGCGTCCTCGCGGGAGCCTCGATCGAGCAGCCGCGCACCATCCGCTTTCCCGGTGGGCTTGGCGAGTACCGCGTGCTGGGTGCTCCCGTCGGTGAGGGCTCTGCCGTCGTGGTCGGGCTCTCGACGCGCGAGGCGACCGTGACGACCGCGCGCCTCGGCGCGACGATCACCGCCGTCCTCATCGGCACCCTCATCGTCGCGGCGGCGCTCGGGCGCAGCGTCGCGCGCGTAGCACTGCGACCCCTCACGCGCATTCGCGAGACGGCGACGCGCGTGACCGAGCTGCCGCTCGACCGCGGTGCCGTCGCCCTCTCCGACCGGCTCGAGACGATCGACACCGATACGCGCACCGAGGTCGGGCAGCTGGGTGCCGCCTTCACGCGCATGCTCGACCACGTGCAGGCGGCGCTGCTCGCCCGCGAGGCGAGCGAGGGCAAGGTGCGGCAGTTCGTCGCCGATGCGAGCCACGAGCTGCGCACGCCGCTCGCGGCCATCCGCGGCTACAGCGAGCTCACCCGGCGGGGTGGGCACGAGGTGCCGCCCGACGTGCGCCACGCGCTCGACCGCATCGAGTCGGAGTCGGTGCGCATGACCGAGCTCGTCGACGACCTGCTGCTGCTCGCGCGACTGGACGAGGGCCGAGCGCTGCGCGCCGACCCCGTCGACCTCGGCCGTGTGATCGCGGATGCTCTCGCCGACGCCCGCGCCACGAGCGACGATCACCGCTGGAGCGTCGAGGTACCCGACGAGCCGGTCGTCGTCACCGGTGATCAGGGGCGGCTGCACCAGGTCGTCGCGAACCTCCTCGCCAACGCGCGCGTGCACACGCCCGAGGGCACGTCGGTCGCGGCGTCGGTCGCCGCCGTCGACGGCGAGGCGATCGTGCGCGTGGCGGACGATGGGCCAGGGATTCCCGAGGAGGTGCAGCCGGTGCTCTTCGAGCGCTTCGCGCGCGCCGACACCTCGCGCTCGCGCGCGACGGGCAGCACGGGGCTCGGGCTCGCGATCGTCGCGGCGGGCGTGGGCGCCCCCGACGGCAGCGTGTCGGTGGAGTCCCGCCCGGGCCGCACGGTCTTCACGGTGCGGCTGCCGCTCGTGCGCGACGAGTAGCCTCGACGAGGGCCGCGACCGTCGGCCCGCAGAGGAGGTCGACCGTGATCATCGCCGTGACAGGATCCAGCGGCAAGCTCGGCGTCGGAGTCGTCGACCATCTGCGGGAGCGCGGTCACACCGTCATCGGTATGGACGCCGTCGGCGCCCGCGGCAAGGATTTCGTGCAGGTCGACCTCGCCGACTACGGCCAGGTGGCGGATGCTCTCGCCGGGGTCGAGGAGCGCCACGACGGCGTGGACGCGCTCGTGCACCTCGCGGCGACACCCGCGCCGGGCATCCGGCCCGATACGGCACTGCTGCAGCAGAACGTCACGATGACGATCGGCGTCGTGCAGGCGGCGCGACGCGCGGGGATTCGGCGCATCGTGCACGCCTCGAGCGAGACCCTGCTCGGCCTGCCGCTCGAGGAGCCGCCGCCCGCCGCGCCCATCGACGAGACCCAGACGGTGCGACCCAACTTCATGTACGCGGTCGGCAAGCACCTCGAGGAGGAGTTCGGGCGCGCGATCTGCCGACTGGAGCCCGAGCTCGCGATGACCGGCCTGCGCTTCAGCAATGTCATGGCGCCCGAGGACTACGCCGAGTTCGAGACCTGGCAGGACGACCCGGCCGTGCGGCGATGGAATCTGTGGGGCTACATCGACCGCCGCGATGGTGGCCACGCGGTCGAGCGCGCACTTCTCGCGCAGCAGCCCGGCTACAGCGCTTACATCATCGCCGCAGCAGACACCGTCATGCGGCGGGACAGCGCCGAGCTCATGGCGGCCGAGTTCCCCGACGTACCGGTGCTCTCCACGGTGAGCGGGCGCCAGACCCTCCTGTCAATCGACGCCGCTCGGCGCGACCTCGGCTACGCGCCGCGGCACAGCTGGCTCGACGAGACGTAGGCGCCCCCGGCCGCGCGCGCACCCGGTCGACGCCGTTTTGCGTGCGAGCCGCTCCGTGCCGTATGCTGAGCGCTTGCCAGAGACCGCCGGTTGTCGACGGGCCCGTTCGCGGGCGAGTCGGCCGAAGGCTCGCAGTTCTTCCTCGTGAAGAGCGGCGAGGGCCCGCGCAGGTGTGAGGAAACCTTTGCCGTGCATCCCGTACCGGGATCGCGAAGAAGCCCCGAGCGCCCGCGCTACGGGGCTTTCGTCATGTGTGCCGGGTGATCCCTGGAGTCCGAACGTCAATGACTAGAGGAGCACCATGGCGAACAAGGAAGCAACGGTCGCCGAGCTGTCAGCACTTTTCCACAGCTCGAAGGCCGTACTGCTGACCGAGTACCGCGGTCTCACGGTGGCCCAGCTCAAGCAGCTGCGTGCCGCACTCCGTGAGGACGCGACCTATGCCGTGGTGAAGAACACGCTGACCAAGATTGCGGCCAACAACGCCGGCATCGACTCGTTCGATGACCTGCTCGAGGGTCCTTCTGCCATCGCCTTCGTCCACGGTGACACCGTGAACGTGGCGAAGGCCATGCGCGACTTCGCCAAGGCGAACCCCCTCCTCGTGGTGAAGGGCGGGTACTTCGACGGTAACCCGCTCACCGCCGCCGAGGTGACCAAGCTCGCCGATCTCGAGAGCCGTGAGGTGGTGCTGGCCAAGCTGGCCGGTGCCGTCAAGGCCTCGCTGTTCGGTGCCGCGTACATGTTCAACGCTCCGCTGGCTCAGGCCGCGCGGGCAGTGGACGCGCTGCGGCAGAAGCAGGAGTCCGCGAGCTGAATCCAGCCCCGCGGTAGATCAGACCAGTAGCAGCACGTAAGAAGGAGAAATCATGGCAAAGATGTCGACTGACGACCTCATCGAGGCGTTCAAGGAGCTGTCGCTCATCGAGCTCAGCGAGTTCGTGAAGAAGTTCGAAGAGGTCTTCGAGGTCACCGCCGCGGCACCCGTCGCCGTGGCCGCGGCCGGCCCCGCCGGTGGCGGAGCCGCTGCCGAGGAGGTCGAGGAGAAGGACTCGTTCGACGTCGTTCTCGAGGCCGCCGGCGAGAAGAAGATCCAGGTCATCAAGGAGGTGCGCGCCCTCACGAGCCTCGGTCTCGGTGAGGCGAAGGCGCTCGTCGACGGTGCTCCCGGTGTCGTGCTCGAGGGCGCGCCCAAGGACGCCGCCGAGAAGGCCAAGGCCCAGCTCGAAGAGGCCGGCGCCACCGTCACCCTCAAGTAGTCGCACCACCCGCAGCCTCGTGCTGCTCGCGCAGGCCCCGCCCGTCCGTCGACGGCGCGGGGCCTTCGTGCGTGGGGGGAGGCCTGCGCGCTGCGGTATTCGTGCGCGGGCTAGGTGTAATTCCTCGGGACGTTGTGAACGGGTGAGGTGAGCGAAGACCTCCGGAACGATGTGGGTTACCACACTCACTGATCGCCACCGGAGGTCTTCGTGTCTCACCGT
>NZ_VIKT02000011.1:31308-104586 GCF_009371975.2 Microcella pacifica | reverse complement strand
CGCGCGCAGCTGACTACCCGAGGTGGCTGCATCACTACAATCACCACCGACCCCACACCGGCATCGGCGGATCAACCCCAGCCTCCCGCGTTCACAACCTCACGGGGAAATACAGCTAGCGCGGTCGATGAAGACCGGGGTTCTCGTCGTAGTCGACGAGCGGAGGCAGATCGGCGATGCGCTGCAACGCCGCGACGAGCGTCTCGGTATACACCTGCCCGCCGGTCGGGCCCGGGTGGATCTGGTCGGGTGCGAGCAGGGAGAGCCGAGGGCTGATGGCCGCACGCCAGTCGCTCAGTTCGACGAGCCGATAGGTGCGCGCGAAGTCCACGAGGTCGGCGTTGACACCCTCCGTCCACCCGCGCGGTGCCTGCGCGCTCACGAGCACGAGAGTGCGCTCGGGGCCGAGAAGCGCCCGCACCTCATGGAGCGTCTCCGGGTCGATCGGGCCGTTCGTGCCGAGCCCGAGTACGACCGTGCCGCGCAGGCGGTCCGACTCCACGAGGGAGCGCACGATCTGCGGTGCCTGACGCATCTGCCGAGACACGACCGCGTCGATCGCGATGCCGGGGAACCGTTCCTGCAGCTGCGGCGCCGCCGCCAGCATGACGGAGTCGCCGATCGCGGTGATCTCGTCGCCCGAGGGCAGCGTGCTGCCCACCGTCGCCGCGGGCTCCTCGTCCCGCGGTGCCGGACGGTCGGTGCGACGCTGCGACTCCTCGACGGCCAGTCGGCCGGCGGCGATGAGCTCGGCTGCCTCTGAGCGGGGAGGCGCCTGCGCGACCGCGGTGCTCGCGGCAGCCAGGAGCGCGAGGGCGCCGACGGCCGCGAGGGCGCGCAGGGTCAGGGGCTGCGCAGCGTGAGGCGCGCGACGGAAGGGCGACTCCACGAGTCGGTAGCTCGCGGCCGCCAGCAGTACAGAGCCCGTGAGCGCGATCACCCCGAGCAGCCAGGTATCGCCGAGGTTTGCGCGGTCGAGCGCGGGCAGTTGCGCTCCGAGCAGCACGATCACGGGCCAGTGCCACAGGTACAGCCCGTAGGACCTCTCACCGACCCAGCGCGGGAGCGGAGCATCCAGAAGGGTGGTGAGCCGGCTCTCGGGCCGGTCGGCAGAGGCGATGACCGCGAGAGTGAGCACGACGGCGACGACCAGACCGCCGCGATACGTCGCCGCACCATCGATCGTGAGCACGAGGGAGAGCCC
This sequence comes from Microcella pacifica, assembly GCF_009371975.2. GTDB lineage: Bacteria > Actinomycetota > Actinomycetes > Actinomycetales > Microbacteriaceae > Microcella > Microcella pacifica. The sequence continues at coordinate 103,382 of NZ_VIKT02000011.1, read as the reverse complement.
GACGAGGCCGAGACCCGCAAGCACCCCGCCGACATCGGTGAGCATTCGCGCGCGTGCGGGGCCCGCGGTGACCCTCGAGCGCCGCGCGCGGAGGAGGGCGAGTGCGGCGCCGGCCGCGAGCCCGAAGCCGTGGGTGAGAGTCGAGAAGTAAGCGGCGGAGGCTGCTGCTGTGTCGAGGGCGGGGTCGCCGGTGAGGAGCGCCATCGCCGCGGCAGACGAGATCGCGAGCGCGCTCACGAGGGCGATGCGGATGCTCGACCGAGGAATCGCGAGCAGCGCGAGCAGCACGAGCGGCCAGAGCAGGTAGAACTGCTCCTCCACCGCGAGCGACCAGAGGTGCCGCAGCAGCTCGGGGCTCGTCTGCGTCAGGTAGTCCGCTCCCGTCGCGATCGAGAACCAGTTGTAGCTGAACGTCAACGCCCCGACGAGCTGCCAGCCGATACCCACGAGCACGTCGCCGCCGATGAGTGCGGCGAGACCCGCGGAGACCGTCACGACGAGCACGAGAGCGGGCAGCAGCCGCCGCGCGCGCCGAACCCAGAAGCGCCGCAGAGCGATGCCGCCCGACCGGCCGTGCTCCTCGAGGAGGAGAGTCGTGATGAGGTAGCCGCTCACGACGAGGAAGACGTCGACGCCGAGGAAGCCGCCCGGCGCGAGGCCGGGGAAGAGGTGGTAGGCGAGCACGAGCACGATCGCGAGCGCCCGGAGGCCGTCGAGACCCGGCAGGCGCCGCGCGTCCGCGCTCTCGACGGGTCGCGGTGTCTGGAACATGCTCCCCCGAATCGCCGTCGTCTCGTCATCGAGCCTCGGGGCGGACGACCGCCGACCCGTGCGCCCCATCGTAGGATGGTCGGCCGTGAACACTGTGCGCCTTCGGCTCGACCTCGCCTACGACGGCGCGGCGTTCTCCGGCTGGAGCCGGCAGCCCGGCCTGCGCACGGTCGAGGGCGAGCTGGGCGCTGCGCTCGCGACGATCCTGCGCCGGGGCGCCGACCCCGTGGACGCCCCGAGGCTCACGGTCGCGGGGCGCACCGATGCGGGAGTGCACGCCATCGGGCAGGTCGCCCACCTGGAGCTGTCGCCCGAGGAGTGGCACGAGATCGCCCAGCGCGACCGGCGGCGCGGCCCGCGGGAGGGCGGCCCCGCGGCCTCCCTGCGCCGCCGGCTCAACGGCATCGCCGGTCGCCACGGCGACCTCGTCGTGCGCGACGCGACGCGCGCACCCGCCGGGTTCGACGCGCGGTTCTCCGCCCTGTGGCGCCGCTACGAGTACCGCCTCGTCGACCGCGCGGGCCCGCGCGACCCCCGACGTCGCGGCCACACGCTGTGGGTCGACGAGACTCTCGATCTCGCCGCGATGGACTCCGCGAGTCGTGCGCTCACGGGCCTTCACGACTTCGCGGCATTCTGCAAGGCGCGCGAGGGCGCGACGACGATCCGCACCCTGCTCGACTACTCGTGGTCGCGCGATGAGGACGGCGCACTCATCGGCCACGTGCGCGCGGATGCCTTCTGCCACTCGATGGTGCGCGCTCTCGTCGGTGCGGCGATCGCAGTCGGTGCCGGGCGCCTCGACGAGGATGCCCTGCTCACCGTCCTCGATGGAGCGCGCCGAACCGGCGCCGCTCCTGTCGTGGGCGCGCACGGGCTCACGCTCGTCGAGGTGGGCTACCCGCCCGACGCCGAGCTCGCGGCCCGCGCCGAGCAGACCCGCGCGCGACGGGACCCTCTGCTCTCAGATTGACCGGCGGGCCTCGGCCGAGTAGGCTCTCCCCTTGGTGTCCGTCGCCGACGGGCATCCAGTTGAGCCCTCCACCGAGGCGTTCTCGCGCGATCTGCGTCGAGAACTCCCACCGGAGTGGGATTCGCGAACACCTCGACCAGAAAGTACGCACTGTGACGCGCACCTTCAGCCCCACGCCCGCTGACATTCAGCGCGACTGGGTCGTCATCGACGCAACCGATGTCGTCCTCGGCCGCCTCGCCAGCCACGCCGCCGTTCTCCTGCGCGGCAAGCACAAGCCCACCTTCGCCCAGCACATGGACATGGGCGACTTCGTCATCGTCGTCAACGCCGAGAAGGTCGCCCTCACCGGCGCCAAGCTCGAGCAGAAGATGGCCTACCGCCACTCGGGCTACCCGGGCGGCCTGTCGGCGATGAGCTACTCCGAGCTCCTCGAGAAGAACCCCGTTCGCGCCGTCGAGAAGGCGATTCGCGGCATGCTGCCGAAGAACTCGCTCGGCCGCGCTCAGATCAAGAAGCTCAAGGTCTACGCGGGTGCCGAGCACCCCCACGCTGCGCAGCAGCCGAAGACCTACACCCTCGACCAGGTCGCTCAGTAGCGGCCGCCGACGACGCTAAGGACAATGAGCAACGTGGCAGACGTGACGAACAGCGACAACACGAGCACCGACGCGGCGACCGAGGTCGCCCCCTCGAGCTACTCGACCGAGTCGACCGCCCCCGCAGCGGAGGCCGCGCCCCGCGCGATCCTCTCCGTGTCGGGCGCAGCAGTGGGCCGCCGCAAGCAGGCGATCGCCCGCGTGCGCATCGCGCCCGGCGCAGGCACCTACGTGGTGAACGGCCGCACCCTCGAGGAGTACTTCCCCAACAAGCTGCACCAGCAGCTCATCAACGACCCCTTCACCGTGCTGCAGCTCGGGGGCGCCTACGACGTCACCGCGCGCATCACCGGTGGCGGCCCTTCGGGTCAGGCGGGCGCGCTGCGCCTCGCCATCGCGCGCGCACTCAACGAGATCGACCGTGAGAACAACCGCGCGACCCTCAAGAAGGCCGGGTTCCTCACGCGCGACGCTCGCGTGATCGAGCGCAAGAAGGCTGGTCTCAAGAAGGCGCGCAAGGCTCCGCAGTACTCGAAGCGCTAGTCGCCTCCGAGTTTCGGACCACCCACATGGGTCGCCTTTTCGGCACGGACGGGGTTCGAGGGCTGGCCAACGGTGATCTCACCGCTGACCTGGCCCTCGGCCTCTCCCAGGCCGCCGCTCGCGTGCTCACGCAGGGTCGGCACGCCGATGAGTTGCGCGCTCAAGGCAAGCGCCCGACGGCGATCGTCGCGCGCGACCCGCGCGTGTCGGGGGAGTTCCTGACGGCGGCCGTGTCGGCGGGGCTCGCGAGCTCGGGCATCGACGTGCTCGATGCCGGTGTCATCCCCACCCCCGCCGCCGCCTTCCTCGTCGGCGACATCGGGGCTGACTTCGGCGTCATGATCTCGGCATCGCACAACCCCGCGCCCGACAACGGCATCAAGTTCTTCTCCTTCGGCGGCACCAAGCTGCCCGACGAGGTGGAGGACCGCATCGAGGGTGCACTCGAGGGCGAAAAGCTCGCGCCGACGGGCGAGGCGGTGGGGCGCATCCGCCGATTCGCCGATGCGGAGGACCGCTACCTGCTGCACCTGCTGCGCACCCTGGATGCTCGGCTCGACGGCCTGCACATCGTCATCGATTGCGCGCACGGCGCTGCGGCGGGCATCTCGCCGCAGGTGTTCAGCGACGCCGGTGCCTCGGTGAGCGTCATCGGGTCTGACCCCGACGGCCTCAACATCAACGACGGCGTGGGCTCGACCCACCTCGAGCCGCTGCAGCGTGCCGTGCTCGAGCAGCGCGCCGACTTCGGCATCGCCCACGATGGTGACGCCGACCGCTGCCTCGCGGTCGATGCCGACGGGCGCATCATCGACGGCGACCAGATCATGGCGATCCTCGCCGTCTCGATGCAGCGTCGCGGCATGCTCGCCCAGAGCACCCTCGTCACGACGGTCATGAGCAACCTCGGTCTCTCGCGCGCCATGGCCGAGCACGGCATCACGGTCATCCAGACGAAGGTCGGCGACCGGTATGTGCTCGAGGCGCTCGCGCAGCACGGCTTGAGCCTCGGCGGCGAGCAGTCTGGCCACATCATCTTCCAGGAGCACGCGACGACCGGCGACGGCATCCTCACGGGCCTGCAGCTCGCCGCCGAGATGGCGCGCACGGGGCGCACGCTCGCCGAGCTCGCCGACGTCATGACGGTCTTCCCCCAGGTGCTCATCAACGTGCGCGGCGTGGACCGCACGCGCGTTCACGACAGTGCTCCCCTCGCGGAGGCCGTCGCCGCGGAGGAAGCGCTGCTCGGCGACAGCGGACGTGTGCTGCTGCGGGCGAGCGGCACCGAGCCGATGGTGCGCGTCATGGTCGAGGCGGCAGACCAGGAGACCGCGCAGGCGGTCGCCGAGAGGCTCGCCGCCATCGTGTCGGCCGAGCTGGGCGTCTAGGGCTCCCGCCTCAGGCGCCCACGCCGCGCTCAGACCGTGGCGAGCAGCTCGGTGTGGGTCATCGAGAAGTAGCCACGCTCATCGGCAGCCCACGTGCGCCAGGCGGCGCTGATCGCGTGCAGCTCGTCGACGGTGGCGTGCCCGCCCTCGAGGGCGTCGGTCGCGAAGCTCGAGTGGAGTGCGCGCTCCGCCCACGCTCCACCCCACCACTCGCGCTCCTGCGCTGTCGTGAAGGCCCACGCGGAGGCCATGAACTGCGGTGCGGAGAGCCCGGCGTCGAGCGCCCAGCTCGTGAGGTGCCGCCCGGCATCGGGCTCGCCGCCGTTCGCGCGGTGCACCCGGCGCACGACGTCGAGCCACAGCTCGAGCTCCGGCAGGAGGGGAAACCACGTGGTGGCGGCGTAGTCGACTTCGCGCGCGGCCACTACGCCTCCCTCGCGAGCCACGCGTGCCATCTCGCGCAGCATCGCCACGGGGTCCTGCACGTGTTGCAGGGTCTGATGGGTGTGCACGATGTCGAAAGTCTGGTCGTCGAACGGCAGCGCGTAGGCGTCGCCGAGGACGAACTCCGCGCTCGACTCGAGTTCGGCGGCCGCGTCGAGGGCATCAGGAGCGGCATCCACGCCGACCACTCGACCCGGCGCGAGTCGCTCGGCGAACTCGGCGGTGATGGTTCCCGGCCCGCAGCCGACGTCGAGCAGCGAGCGACCGGCCACCAGGTGGGGTTCGAGGTAGTGGGCGGAGTTCGCGATCGTGCGCCAGCGGTGCGCGGCCAGGACGCTCTCGTGGTGTCCGTGGGTGTACTTCTCGTGGCTCGCCATCAGATCTTCCTCAAGAGGACGGTCGACACGGTGTGGTCGTGCTCCTTGCGCAGCACGAGAGACGCGCGCGCGCGCGTCGGCAGGATGTTCTCGACGAGGTTCGGCTCGTTGATCTCGCGCCAGATCTCGCGCGCCTTGGCGACGGCTTCGTCGTGGGAGAGCGTGGCGTAGCGGTGGAAGTAGCTGCGCGGGTCGGCGAAGGCGCCGCTCTGCAGGGCGAGGAAGCGGTCTTCGTACCACTGCGCGATATCGCTCGTGCGGGCGTCGACGTAGACGGTGAAGTCGAACAGGTCGCTCACGGCGAGACTCGCCCCCGGCCCTGGGGGCTGCAGCACGTTGAGCCCTTCGACGATGAGGATGTCGGGCCGCCGCACGATGATCTCGGCATCGGGAACGCGGTCGTAGGTCAGGTGCGAGTAGACCGGCGCGCGCACCTCTTCGACGCCCGACTTGACGCGCGAGACGAATCGGAGGAGGGCGCGGCGATCGTAGGACTCGGGGAACCCCTTGCGGTGCAGGATGCCTCGGCGCGCGAGCTCGGCGGTGGGCAGCAGGAAACCGTCCGTCGTGACGCGCTCGACGCGCGGGGTGTCCTCCCACCGCGAGAGCAGCTCGCGCAGCAGTCGGGCGATCGTCGATTTGCCGACCGCCACGGAGCCGGCGACCCCGATGACGAAGGGCGTGCTGCGCCCGCTCTCGCCGAGGAAGCTGCGCGTCGCCGAGTGCAGATCGCGGGCGCCCGCCGCGTAGAGGTTGAGCAGACGGCTCAAGGGCACGTACACCTCGGCCACTTCGCGCAGATCCAGTGAGTCGCCGAGACCCCGCAGTTGCACGAGCTCCTGCTCGGTGAGCGGCTGCGGCGTGGCGGGGGCGAGCGCCGCCCACCGTCGGCGATCGATCTCGACGAAGGGACTGGTCTCGCGCGCTGCGCTCGCCTCGGGCATCGGCTCCACGTTACTCCCGTCCACGGAGCCCTAGAATCGACAGTCATGTGTGGAATCGTGGGATACGTCGGCCCTCGGGGCAGTGTCGAGGTGCTGCTCGGCGGCCTGAAGCGCCTGGAGTACCGCGGCTACGACTCGGCGGGCGTCGCTGTCATCGACGATCAGGGGGCGTTGGGCACCCGCAAGCATGCGGGCAAGCTGCGCGTGCTCACCGACGACCTCGGTGCGACGGCTCTCGCCGACGGCGGCACCGGCATCGGCCACACGCGATGGGCGACCCACGGCGGGCCGACCGATGAGAACGCCCACCCGCACCTCGGCGACGGCGGCCAGCTCGCCCTCATCCACAACGGCATCATCGAGAACTTCGCCCCCCTCAAAGAGGAGCTCGTCGCGCGCGGCCACGAGTTCCACAGCGAGACCGACTCCGAGGTGGCCGCCCTCCTCGTGGGGGAGGCCTACCGCGAGACGGGCGATCTGACCGCGGCCATGCTGCATGTCGTCCAGAGGCTCGAGGGTGCCTTCACGCTTCTCGCCGTGCACGCCGGCCAGCCGGGCGTCGTCGTGGGCGCTCGCCGCAACTCTCCGCTCGTGATCGGCCTCGGCGATGGCGAGAACTTCCTCGGCTCAGACGTCGCGGCATTCGTCGAGCACACGCACCGCGCGATGGAGATCGGGCAGGACCAGCTCGTCACGATCCGCCCCGACAGCGTCGAGGTCGTCGGCTTCGACGGCGTCGCGGTGACGCCGAAGACCTTCGAGGTCGACTGGGATGCGACGGCGGCCGAGAAGGGCGGCTGGTCGAGCTTCATGGCGAAGGAGATCAGCGAGGAGCCGGAGGCGATCGCGAAGACGATCCTCGGCCGGGTGAGCGACGGGCTCGTCCATGTTCCCGAGCTGGATGCTCTGGGCGACGATGTTCTGCGTGGCATCGATCGCGTGCTCATCATCGCGTGCGGCACGGCCGCCTACGCGGGCCTCGTCGGCAAGTACGCGATCGAGCAGTGGGCGAGGGTGCCGGTCGACGTCGAGCTCGCGCACGAGTTCCGCTACCGCGACCCCGTGCTGTCGACCTCGACCCTGGTGATCTCGGTGAGCCAGTCGGGCGAGACGATGGACACGCTCATGGCCGTGAAGTTCGCCCGCGAGGCGGGAGCGCGCACGCTCTCGATCTGCAACACGCAGGGCGCGACGATTCCGCGCGAGTCGGACGCCGTCATCTACACGCACGCGGGCCCCGAGGTCGCGGTCGCCTCGACCAAGGCCTTCGTGGCGCAGATCACCGCGATGTACCTCTTCGGGCTGCAGCTCGCGCAAGCGCGCGCGACGCTCGACGACGAGACGGTGCGCGGCCTCGTGGCGGAGCTGCAGGAGGTGCCCGAGAAGCTCACGAAGGTGCTCGAGGTGGGAGATCGCATCCGGGAGCTCGCCCACTGGATGGCCGACACCCGCTCGGTACTCTTCCTCGGCCGCCACGTCGGCTACCCGGTCGCGCTCGAGGGAGCCCTCAAGCTCAAGGAGCTCGCGTACATCCACGCGGAGGGCTTCGCGGCGGGCGAGCTCAAGCACGGGCCGATCGCCCTCATCGAGCCCGGGCAGGTCGTGTTCGTGATCGTGCCCAGCCCTCGCGACGAGCGCTCGCTGCACGCGAAGGTCGTCTCGAACATCCAGGAGATCCGAGCGCGCGGCGCGCGCGTCATCGCGATCGCGGAAGAAGGCGACGTCGCCGTGCTGCCGCACGCCGATGAGGTCATCCGCATCCCCCTCGCGTCGCCGTTCTTCGAGCCGCTGCTCGCCGTCGTGCCCCTGCACATCTTCGGTATGGAGCTCGCGGCCGCGAAGGGACTCGACGTCGACCAGCCGCGCAACCTCGCCAAGTCGGTGACGGTCGAGTAGCCGATGCCGCGGATGCGCTCGTGATCGTCGGGATCGGCGTCGACGTCGTCGACCTGGCCCGCTTCGAGCGCGCCGTGGGCCGCACCCCGGGCCTGATCGATCGGCTCTTCGCCCCCGCCGAGCGGGGCCTGCCGCTGCGCTCGCTCGCGGGGCGGTTCGCCGCGAAGGAGGCTCTCCTCAAGGCGCTCGGGGTCACGGATGGCGTGCGATGGCACGACATGCAGGTGGTCTCTGACGCGGAGGGCAACCCCGATCTGCGGGTGAGCGGGCGTGCCGCGCAGATCGTGGAGAGCCGAGGCATCGCGCACCTGCACGTGTCGATGTCGCACGACGCGGGCGTCGCGACCGCGTTCGTCGTCGCCGAATCCGACGACGCCGCCTTCACCGCGGGAGGCGCAGCATGACGCGCCCCTTCCGCGAGGCCCGCATCGATGTGAGCGCGATCGCGCACAACACCGAGAGGATGCGGCGCGCAGCGCCGACGCCCCACTTCATGGCCGTCGTCAAGGCCGACGGCTACGGCCACGGTGCGGTGCGGGCCGCACGCGCGGCGCTCGAGGCCGGCGCCGATCATCTCGGGGTGGCCGACGTCGCGGAGGCGCTCGAACTGCGCGCCGCGGGCATCGACGCGCCCGTGCTCGCGTGGCTGCACGACCCGCTCGCCGACCTGGACGCGGCGGCCGCCGCGGGCATCGAGCTCGGGGTGAGCTCTCTCGCGGAGGTCGAGCGCGTGGCCGCGGTCGGGCATCGCGCCGTCGTGCACGTGAAGGTCGACACCGGGCTCAGCCGCAACGGTGCTCCCGCCGCGCAGTGGGGCGCGATCGCCGAGGCGGTCGCCCGCGCGCAGGCGGCGGGCTCGCTGCGTCTGGGCGGCGTCTTCACCCACCTGTCGAATACGACGGCCGAGGAGGACCGCGCGCAGCTCGTCGCCTTCGAGGAGTTCCTGGATGCGGCGCGCTCCGCGGGCCTCGAGCCCGGACTGCGCCACGTCGCGGCGTCGGCCGCCGCGCTCGACCATCCTGCGGCGCGCTACGACATGGTGCGCGTCGGGATCGCGCTCTACGGCATCGCCCCTGAGGACCACTTGCGCGGCGCCGTGCCGTTGCGCCCGGCGATGGAGCTCAGTGCGCGCGTCGTGAACGTCAAGCGGGTTCCCGCGGGCTCCGGGGTCTCCTACGGCTATCGCTATCGCACCGATCGGGCGACGACGCTCGCGCTCGTTCCGCTTGGCTATGCGGACGGCGTGCCGCGACACGCAGTGGACGGCCCCGTCGTGATCGAGGGTCGGCGCCATCGCGTCGTCGGCCGTGTCGCGATGGACCAGTGCGTCGTCGACGTCGGCGACGCCGACGTCGCGGTGGGTGATCGCGCTGTGCTCTTCGGCGACCCTGCGACGGGCGCCCCCGCTCCCGAGGAGTGGGCCGACGCCGCGGGCACCATCGGCTACGAGCTCGTCACGCGGCTGGGGCGGCGGGTGACCCGCACCGAGGTGCGCTCGTGAGCGGTGCCGCGCACCTCACGATCCCCGACCCGGAGGCCATGGAGCAGCTCGGCGCGCGCATCGCTACGCAGCTGCGGGCGGGCGATACCGTGCTGCTCACGGGCGAGCTCGGGGCGGGCAAGACCACGCTCACGCGCGGCCTCGGGGCCGCGCTCGGCGTGCGGAGCACGGTCACGAGCCCCACGTTCGTGCTCGCCCGCACGCATCCGCGCGGGGACGGCCCGCCGCTCGTCCACGTCGATGCGTACCGGCTGGCGGACGCGCGAGAGCTCGACGACCTCAACCTCGACTTCACAGAGAGCATCACCGTCGTCGAGTGGGGGGCGGGCCTCCTCGAGCACGTCATCGACGAGTGGCTCGCCGTGACGATCGCGCGGCCGCACGGCGCGGGCGACGACGACTCCTCGTCGCCCCTCGACCCCTCGCTCGAGCCGATCGAGCCTCGCAACGTCACCATCGAGGGAGTGGGCGCCCGCTGGGCCGACCTAGGCTGGCTACATGATCCTGGCGATTGACACCTCGGCGGGAACCTCGGTCGCCCTGCTCGACGAGGACGGCACGGTCATCGCCGAACGCTCGACTCCCGACACTCGCCGGCACGCGGAGGTCATCGGGCCGTTCCTCGCCGAGGTGCTCGCCGCGGCTCCCGACGTGCGCGGCTCCCTGACCGCGGTGGCGGCAGGCATCGGCCCCGGCCCCTTCACGGGCCTGCGGGTCGGTCTCGCGGCGGCGCGCGTTCTCGCGCTCGGTCTCGGCATTCCCGTGCTCGGCGTGCCGAGTCACGAGGCCGTCGCGCTGCGCCTGCTCGTCGCGGGCGAGGTGGCCGGTCGCTTCGCGGTCGTCACGGATGCCCGCCGCCGGGAGGTGGCGGTGACCGTCTACATCGCGGCACTCCCGATTCCGGCGGAGGCCGAACCGGCCCACCTCGTCGAGCGCCTCGCTTTCGCGCCCGCGCCGGGGCTCACCGTGCACGAGGTTGCCGAGATTCCCGCGGTCTGGCTCGCACGGGCGGCCCAGGCGCGCAGCGCGGCCGGCGCATCCTTCTCCGATGCGGCGCCCCTGTACTTGCGAGCACCCGATGTGACGCTCGCCGCCCCCAAGCGGGTGTCGGCATGAGTGCGTCACTCGCCGACGGCGCGCCGGGCATCCGGCTGCGGGAGGCGGTGCTCGCCGACCTCGACGCGATCATGCACCTCGAGCGTGCGACCTTTCCGACCGACGCATGGAGCAGGGACGTCATGGCGGCCGAGCTCGCCTCGCCGCACACCGTGTACCTCGTGGCCGAGTCGGGCGACGAGGTCGTCGCCTACGCGGGCCTGAGCGCGGTGCCCCGCGCCGAGCAGGCCGACCTGCAGACGATCGCGGTCGACCCGACGCACCGGCGGCTCGGCGTCGGCACCGTGCTCGTGCAGCACCTGCTCGCGCTCGCGCGGGAGCGGGGCGCGCGGGAGATGCTGCTCGAGGTGCGCGCCGACAACCCCGGGGCGGAGGCCCTCTACGAGCGCCACGGCTTCGCCCGCATCGCCGTGCGGCCGCGCTACTACCAGCCCGACGATGTCGACGCGATCGTCATGCGCGCGGAGCTGATCTCGTGAGCCTCGTGCTCGGCATCGAGACGAGCTGCGACGAGACCGGCATCGGCATCGTGCGCGGCTCGACCCTGCTCGCCAACGTCATCTCCTCCTCGATGGAGGAGCACGCCCGCTACGGCGGCGTCGTGCCCGAGGTCGCCGCACGCGCGCATCTCGAGGCGATCGAGCCCGCCATCCGGGCGGCCCTCGCCGAGGCGGGCGTGACGCTCGCCGACCTCGACGCGATCGCCGTCACGAGCGGCCCGGGGCTCGCGGGCGCGCTCATGGTCGGCGTGGGCGCCGCAAAGGCGCTCGCTCTCGCGCTCGACCGCCCGCTCTACGCCGTCAACCACCTCGTCGGGCACGTCGGTGCCGACGTGCTGCGCGACGACGGCACCGCGCTGGAGCTGCCGACCGTGGCGCTGCTCGTCTCCGGGGGTCACACGAGCCTCCTGCTCGTGCGCGACCTCACGAGCGACGTCGAGCTGCTGGGGGAGACCATCGACGACGCCGCGGGGGAGGCCTTCGACAAGGTCGCCCGCCTGCTCGGGCTGCCGTACCCGGGCGGCCCGCACATCGATCGCGTCGCCGCGGAGGGCGACCCGGCGGCCATCCGCTTTCCCCGCGGGCTCACGCTGCCGAAAGACCTCGAGAGGCACCGCTACGACTTCTCGTTCTCGGGGCTCAAGACCGCGGTCGCGCGGCACGTCGAGCGCCTGCGTGATGCGGGCCAGGAGGTGCCCGTGGCGGATGTCGCGGCGAGCTTCCGTGAAGCGGTCGCCGACGTGCTCACGGCGAAGGCGGTCGCGGCCTGTCAGGATCTCGGCGTTCCCCGCCTCCTGCTCGGCGGGGGAGTCGTCGCCAACGCGCGCGTGCGGGCGCTCGCCGAGGAGCGCGCCGCGGCGGCGGGCGTGAGCCTGCGCATCCCGCCCCTCGCTCTGTGCACCGACAACGGTGCCATGATCGCCGCGCTGGGCGCCCAGCTCATCGCCGCGGGGCACGCGCCCTCGGCGCTCGACGTGAGCGCCGACTCGACGCTGCCGGTCACGCACATTCAGGCGTAGGGATGCTCGCAGGCGGCTTCGCCGCGCCCGCGCGAGCGTTGACACCCCCTCGGGACACTGGAAACATGGGATCGCCCACCCCGGTATCGCCACGACACCATTAGGAGCACCATGACTGACGCACCTCCTCCCGCCCCCGAGCCCTCGTCGACGCCGTACTCGTCGGCTCCCGAGCAGAAGACCAACACGCTCGCGATCGTCGCGCTCATCCTGGGAATCCTCATTCCCATCGCCGGCATCGTCGTCGGCCACATCTCGCTCAGCCAGATCAAGAAGACCGGGGAGAACGGCCGCGGCCTCGCCCTCACCGGCACCATCCTCGGCTACGTCTTCAGTGTGCTCTGGATCATTTTCTGGGTCGTCACGCTCATCCTGCCGTTCCTCATCTTCGGCAGCGCGGTCACCTACAGCTCCTTCTAGAGCTGTCGATCTCAGGCCCGTCCGCGACGAAGCGGGCGGGCCTTCGTCGTCTGTGTCGTCTCCGTGTCGTCAGTCCCGCGACCGCAGGCCTCGCCCGTCGTGGTCGCCGATCGCTAGGCTGAGGGCATCCGTCATCCGCTCGAGCGAGGACACCGCATGGCCAGCACCGACATCCCCAGCCCCGCCGCCAACGAGGGGGCTGCCGACGAGCCGCTCGCCGCGGCGAAGAAGCCGGCAGCAGCCAAGAAGCCCGCTGCGAACAAGCCCGCTGCGAACAAGCCCGCTCCTGCGAAGAAGCCCGCGGCTGCGAAGAAGCCGACCGCCGCGCCGCCGCCCCCGCCTCCCGCTCCGGTCGAGGCGGCCCCTGCCGCGACGCCGCCTCCCGCGGCAGCGACTGGGCCCGTTGCGCCGCCCGCGACCCCTGCGGCACGCCCCGACCCCTACGCGGCGCCGCCGGCAGCGCCAGCGGCACCGTACGGTGCGCCCGCGGCATCGCCGTACGCGCAGCAGCCCTACGCGAGCCAACAGCCCTACGCGGCCGCGCCCGCCGGCCCCGCGTCGACGCTGAGCATCCTCGCGCTCATCGGCGGCATCGTGGGCCTGCTGCTCTCGTTCGTCGGCTTCGGCCTGCTCCCCGCGCTCGCGGGCGTCATCCTCGGGCACCTGGGTCTCAAGCGCGAGCCGCACGCTCGCGGCATGGCCATCGCGGGGCTCGTGACCGGCTACATCGGGCTGGGAATCTCGATCCTGTGGGGCATCTTCTGGATCGGCATCTTCCTGCTGCCCCTGCTCTTCATCCCGGCGGCGACCCTCGGCGGCTTCTAGTCGCCGCTAGCCGCTGCTCGTCGCGCGAGGCGGTTCGTCCGCCCGCTCGGCGAGCAGGGCGACCTTCTCGCCCGCGGCGCGGGTGAGGATGAGCACCGCCGAGTGCTCCCCGCGCAGTTGCAGCTTCGGCCGCAGCACTGCCGGGTCGATGTCGACTCCGCGCTTCTTGATCTCGAGCACGCCGATGTCGCGCGCGGCAAGCTCGCGCCGCAGCAGGCGCACGTCGAGGGGCCAGCGCTCGAGAACTCGGAACGCGCGCGCGAAGGGTGTGGGCGTGAGCCGGTCGGCCGTGATGTACGCGATCGTCGGGTCGAGCATCCGGCCCCCCAGGCGGCCAGCCAGCAGGCCGATGAGGCGGGCGCGGATGACGGCGCCGTCGGGCTCGTAGACCCACTCGCCGAGGGCGCCGACCGCTGCGTCGTCACTGTCGTGCTCCGCGGTGAGCTCGTGCGCGCTGTCGTCGGTGCCCAGCACGAGCGCGGCGCGACCGATGCCCGGGCGCGCGAGGCGGCCGCTCCACAGCACGAGCTCGACGACGTCGCCCCCTACGGAGACCCACTGCGCTTCGCCGGAATCGGGCAGCAGCCCGCGGTCCATGCCCGGCCCGAGCTTGATGCCCGCCGGCCGCCGACGGGCGAGCTCGAGGGCCGTGTCGAGGCGGGGCGCCCAGTCGCCCGGGTCGGCGAGGCGGCGCGCGCCCTCACGCCGTGCCGGGTCGAGCCAGATGCCGTCGACGCCGTCGAGGTCGATCGAGGCCAGGTCGCCGTGCACGACCCGGGCGGTCGGCCAGGGCGCCAGGTTGTAGGCGGCGAGGGCGGCAGTGACCTCGTCGCGCTCGACCGCGGTCACGCGCAGGTCGAGCGCGGCCATCGCCATCGCGTCCCCGCCGATGCCGCAGCCCAGATCGGCGACGTGCTCGAGGCCCGCGGCAGCGAAGCGACCGGCGTGGAGCGCGGCGACGCGCAGCCGGGTGGCCTGCTCGAGGCCTCCTTCGGTGAAGAGCATGCGCTCGGCGAACGGACCGAACTTGGCCGCGGCCCGGCGGCGCAATCGGTACTGCGAGAGCACGGCAGCGACGCGACCAGCGGGATGCCCGTCCCGACGCAGCCGCCCCACGAGCCGCACGACATCGTCGGTGGAGGTGCTCGGCTCGAGCGAATCGAGCAGCGCGAGCGCCTCCGGCGTCAGCAGTTCTCGCAGCTCGGCGCTCTCCATGCCAGCGATCCTCCCACCCTTGAGCGCTCCGCGCATTGGCACTCGGATTGCATGAGTGCTAACTCCTTGGGTACAGTGGTGCTGGCACTCGCAGGGCGAGTGTGCCAACTCCCTCATCGTCTTTAGGAAAGAAGAGGTCAACCGTGTCGGTCTCCATCAAGCCGCTCGAAGATCGCATCGTCATCAAGCAGGTCGAGGCGGAGCAGACCACTGCTTCGGGTCTCGTGATCCCGGACACCGCCAAGGAGAAGCCCCAGGAGGGCGAGGTCGTGGCGGTCGGCCCCGGTCGCATCGACGACAACGGCAACCGCGTTCCCATCGACGTCTCCGTCGGTGACCGCGTGCTGTACTCGAAGTACGGCGGAACCGAGGTCAAGTACGACGGCGACGAGCTGCTCGTCCTCTCGGCGCGCGACGTGCTCGCGGTGGTCGTCCGCTAGAGCGGACAACCCACGAATCGAGACCCCCGTGTGCGCTTCGGCGCGCCGGGGGTCTCGGCGTCTGCGAGGCTTTCGGCGTCTGCGTGGGTGCGCTGATGCTGTGCGTCGAGCGCGCGTGACCGGCACTACAGTGAGCCTGTGCCCGACCCTCGTTCCTCGTCGACCGGCCTTCTCGCGGCTGTCAGCGCCTACGGACTCTGGGGTCTGCTGCCGGTCTACTTCATCGCCCTTGAGCCGACGGGGCCGGTCGAGATCGTCGCGTGGCGCATTCTGCTGTCCCTCGTCTTCTGCCTCATCATCATTGCTGCGACGCGCTCCTTCCCCGCCCTGCGGCCCCTCGTCGTCGACCGTCGCATCCTGCTCCTCAGCGCTGTTGCCGCGGCCCTCATCGCTGTCAACTGGCACGTCTACGTCTACGCGTCGGTCAGCGGCCTCATCGTCGAAGCCGCACTCGGATACTTCATCAACCCCATCGTCACGGTCGCACTCGGGGTCGTCTTCCTGCGGGAGCGGCTGCGGCCCGCTCAGTGGTGCGCAGTCGGTCTGAGCATCATCGCCGTCATCGTGCTCGCGGTCGGCTACGGCACGGTGCCGGTCCTCGCACTCGCGCTCGCGTTCTCGTTCGGCTTCTACGGCTACGTGAAGAACCGGATGGGGCCCGGCGTCTCGGCCGTGGGCGGGCTCACCCTCGAGACCGCGTGGCTCGTGCCGCTCGCCGTCGGCCAGCTTCTCGTCCTCGCCGGCCTGGGTGCGCTCACCGCTGGCACGGTCGGCCCCGGGCACACCGTCGCGCTCGCGCTCGCGGGGATCGTCACCGCCATACCGCTCCTCTTGTTCGCCGCGGCGACTCGGCGGCTGCCGCTCACCGTCGTCGGCTTCGTCCAATACCTCAATCCGATCCTCCAGTTCCTCTTCGGTGTGGTCGTGATGGGGGAGGCGATGCCACTCGAACGCTGGGTCGGCTTCTCCCTCGTCTGGCTCGCGCTCATCGTGCTGAGTACCGATGCAGTGCGCGCGCGCCACCACTCCCGACGCCGCGCCGCACCGCCGCCGGTCGAACCGGTCTGAGTCGTGGAGCGCTAGGGTGCGGATGAGCAGACCCGGTCGTCTGCCGGGAGTCGGCCCTGGGCATCCCGCACCATAACGGCATTCGACACCGACCAGCGTGAAGGAGACTCCGATGCGCACGACGCTCCTCCCCACTGCAGCGATGCTCGCGGTGGCGGCGCTCAGCCTCACGGCGTGCACGGGCATCGGGCCTATGCCGACCCCCAGCGCAACACCGAGCGCCGTCGCGACCGTCGAGGCAAGCGGCGACGGCGTGCTGCGCATCGGCACGCTCTTCCCCACGAGCGGGGACATCGCCTTTCTCGGCCCTGCCCTCGTCGCTGCCTCCGAGGTTGCGGTGCGCGACGTCAACGCGGGCGGAGGAATCCTGGGCGAACCCGTCGAGATCTTCCACCGCGATTCGGGGGACGCCTCGGGCGATGACCTCGAGTCGGCGATGGCAGACCTCCTCGAGCTGGAGGTCGACGTGATCATCGGGCCGGCGACCTCCGTGCTGGCCGAGCGGATCATCCCGCTCGCCGCAGAGGCCGGCGTGACTGTCATCTCGCCCGCGGCCACCTACCCCTCCCTGCGCGCACAGGATGAGGATGGCGTGCTCTTCCGGACCATCCCGTCCTACGAGAAGCAGGGGGCGCTCATCGCCGAGTCAGTGCTCGCGGCGGGGGGCTCCTCGATCGTGCTCGTCACCGACGACGACGAGCTCGGCCTCGCCCTCGAGGCGAGCATCGTCTCGGCTCTTGCGGAGGACGACGCGCAACTGGGCGGACTCGAGATGCTCACCGCATCGAGCAACCTCGAGCGCATGGCGGCTGACATCGCGACGATCGAGGCGGATGCCGTGGTCATCGCGACCACGACGGCGCTCGACGAGCAGACGCGGGGCCTCATCGTGGCGCTCTCCGAGGAGGGCGTCGCCGGGCGCACGCTCTGGCTGACATCCCAGAACATGGCCGACTACTCCGCCACCCTCCCCGAGGGCGTGCTGGAGGGTGCGTACGGGGTGCTCGAAGGCGCCCCCGCGAGCGACCAGTTCATCGCGCGGCTCCGACAGTCAGACCCGGCGCTGCGGAGCTACCGGTACGCGGTCGAGACCTACGACGCCGTCATTCTCGCCGCGCTCGCCGCGCTCGAGTACGACGATGACGGGGGGCCGTCGATCGCCGCGGGGCTGCCGCGCATCACGGCCGAGGGCTACCGCTGCGGGAGCGTGGCCGAGTGCCGGGTCGTCCACGATGACCTCGGCTCCTTCCACTACGTCGGCCTCGTCGGCGACGTCGCCTTCGACGCCTCGGGTGACGTCACGAAGGCCGACTACGGGCTGTACCGGTACTCGGAGGAGAATCGCCCAGTGCGCATCGGCACGCTGCGGCTGCGATGATCGATGGGGTCACGCTCGCGATGCGGAATCACGCGGTCCATGCACACTTCTCGACGGAATCCGTCGCTGTGATCGGATTGTGATATCGAATCTCGGCGTTACAGGGATGTAACCCGCACGTATTGTGCGTGCCTCACTACCGCCGTACGGTGGCTTAATGGTGACGTATCCCGTTGCCGTGTCCTGAACACATTCGAAACGCAAGGAGCAACATGGGCGTATTCACTTCCGGCTCGGCCGGCCGCTCTCGTTCTCTCAAGTCGGTCCTCGGCGGCATTGCCGTCCTGGGCACCAGCGCACTCATCCTTGGTGGATGCGCAGCGACGACAGAGGAAGAGCCTGCTGGCCCCGCTGAAGACCTGACTCTCACGATCGGCACCATCCTGCCCCAGAGTGGCGCGCTGGCGTTCCTCGGGCCCCCCGAGGAGGCGGGCGTCGCGCTCGCCGTGCAGGAGATCAACGAGGCGGGCACGAGCCTCACCGTCGAAGCGATCTACCGCGACTCCGGTGACACCACGACCGACACCGCGACCGTCTCGGTGACCGACCTCCTCTCGCAGGACGTCGACGCCATCATCGGCGCAGCGTCCTCGGGTGTCTCGTTCACGGTCATCGACCAGATCACCGGTGCCGGCGTCGTGCACTTCTCGCCGGCGAACACGTCGCCGGACTTCACGACCTACGACGACGATGGCCTGTACTTCCGCACCGCTCCCTCGGACCTGCTCCAGGGTGAAGTTCTCGGAAACCTGATCGCGGAGGACGGCGCGGCGACCCTCGGTCTGCTCGTGCTGAACGACGCGTACGGCACCGGTCTCGCGGCCCAGCTCACCTCGACCTTCGAGGCCGCTGGTGGCGAGGTCGTCGAGGAGCAGCTGTTCAACGAGGGTGACACGAGCTTCGACTCGCAGATCTCGGCGCTGACCGCTGCCAACCCCGACGCGATCGCCGTCATCACGTTCGACCAGGCGAAGATCGTCGTTCCGGGCCTCGTCGGCGCGGGATACCCGGGCGAGAACCTGTACTTCGTGGACGGCAACCTCGCCGACTACAGTGCAGACTTCGAGACCGGTCTGATCACGGGCGCCAAGGGCACTGCCCCGGCCCCGAACCTGACGGACGACTTCACCGACCGCCTGCTCGCCATCGACCCGGATCTGGACTCGTTC
This sequence comes from Microcella pacifica, assembly GCF_009371975.2. Taxonomy (GTDB): domain Bacteria; phylum Actinomycetota; class Actinomycetes; order Actinomycetales; family Microbacteriaceae; genus Microcella; species Microcella pacifica. The sequence goes on along the minus strand of NZ_VIKT02000011.1, from coordinate 84,796 downwards.
CTGTACTCCTCCGAGTCGTATGACGCCACCATCCTCATCGCGCTCGCCGCTCTCGCGGCCGGCTCGACCGATGGTGTCGACATCGCGTCGAAGCTGCAGGAGGTCTCGGGTGGTTCCGGCGACGGTGAGAAGTGCACGGACTTCGCGTCCTGCGCACAGATCATCGCCGACGGCGGCATCGTCGACTACGACGGCCCCTCGGGCCCGATCACGCTCAACGACGCCGGTGACCCCACTGAGGCCACCATCGGCATCTTCGAGTACGGCGACGACAACACCTACGCGGGCAACCGCCTCAACTAGTCTCGGCTAGCTGACCACGAAGGGCCCCGGCATCACGCCGGGGCCCTTTGTCGTGCCTTTGTCGTGCCGCTGTCGTGCCGCTGTCGTGCTGCTGTGGTGCCGGTGTCGTGACGCCCGGTGGTGGTGGGGGACCGCAAGCCGACACGCCAAGGCCCCGCAGAGACGTGCTCTGCGGGGCCTTGGTGACGTTCTGGGGGCGCTACTCCTGGCCGAGGGTGCCCAGGTACAGGCCGATGACCTTGGGGTCGTTCAGCAGATCACGGCCCGCGCCCTCGTAGGCGTCCGTGCCCTGGTCGAGCACATAGCCGCGGTCGCAGATCTGCAGGCAGCGCCGAGCGTTCTGCTCGACCATGATCGTCGTCACGCCCGCCTTGTTGATCTCTTTGACGCGCAGGAAGGCCTCGTCCTGCCGCACGGGCGAGAGGCCCGCGCTGGGCTCGTCGAGCAGAATCACTTCGGGGCTCATCATGAGGGCTCGGCTCATGGCGACCATCTGCCGCTCACCGCCGGAGAGCGAGCCCGCTCGCTGTCCGAGCCGCTTGCCGAGCTCCGGGAAGATGTCGACCACGAATTCCAGGCGGTGATCGAGCTCCTTGGGCTTCTGGAAGATGCCCATCTCGAGGTTCTCGCGAATCGTGAGGGTCGGGAAGACGTTGTTGGTCTGAGGTACGAAGCCGACGCCCTTGGAGACGAGCTTGTTCGCCTTGAGGTTCGTGATCTCGTCGCCGTAGAGCGAGATCGTGCCCTGCCGCACCTTGACGAGACCGAAGATGGACTTGAGCAGCGTCGACTTGCCGGCGCCGTTCGGCCCGATGATGCCGATGAGCTCGCCGTCGTAGGCGGTGAGCGAACAGTCGGTGAGGATGTCGATGCCCGGCAGGTAGCCGGCCGTCACCTTGTCGACATGGACGACGAGCTTGCGGTCGTCCACGGCGGCGCTTCCCGCGTCAGTGCTTGACTTCGTCGGCGTCGTCATCGGCCAGCTCCTTGATCGCTGATTGTGTCTCGGACTCGATCTCTCCGAGATCCTCGTCGTGGTGCGCGCCCAGATAGGCGTCGATCACGGCGGGGTTCGCCATGACCTCGTGCGGGTCGCCCTCGGCGACGATGCGGCCCTCCGCCATGACGATGACCCAGTCGGCGATGTGCCGCACCATGTGCATGTCGTGCTCGACGAAGAGCACGGTCATGCCCTGCTCCTTGAGGCCGAGAATGTGGTCGAGAAGCGATTGTGTGAGCGCCGGGTTCACACCCGCCATCGGCTCGTCGAGCATGACGAGCGTGGGCTCGCTCATGAGAGCGCGCGCCATCTCGAGCAGCTTGCGCTGACCGCCGGAGAGACTCGCGGCGTAGTCGTCCTTCTTCTCGAGGAGCTTGAAGCGTTCGAGCAGCACGAGCGCGCGCTCTTCGATCTCGGCCTCCTGCTTCCTCCAGATGAAGGGGAAGAGGGCGCGGAAGAGGCTCTCACCTCGCTGCCCCTTGGCACCGAGCTTCATGTTGTCGAGCACGGTGAGCAGCGCGAGAGCCTTCGTCAACTGGAAGGTGCGCACCTGGCCCTTGCGGGCAACCTTGAACGCGGGAATGCCCGAGATGCCGGAGCCGTCGAACGTCCACTTTCCCGAGTCGGGCTGATCGAAGCCCGTGAGCAGGTTGAAGAGCGTCGTCTTGCCGGCACCGTTGGGGCCGATGAGTGCAGTGATCGCGCCGCGGGGAATCTCGATGTGGTCGACATCGACCGCCGTGAGGCCGCCGAAGCGGCGTGTGATGTGATCGGCGACGATGATGGGGTCGGTCTTGGCCACCCCGGGGGCGGGTTCACCGACGTGGAGCCCCGTGGTCTTGATGGGGCCGGTGGCGTCACTCGGGCTGCTACTTGACAAAAGCCAGCTCCTTCTTGTTGCCCAGGATTCCCTGTGGTCTGTATATGACGATGAGCATGATCGCGATGCCGACGAAGATGAAGCGCAGCTGCCCCGCCTGCACGGTGGTCATGAAGGGCAAGAAGCCCTCGCTCACTGCGCGGGCGATGAAGCCCGAGAAGAACGACAGCAGCACCCAGAAGATCATGGCGCCGAGGATGGGGCCGAAGACCGTGGCCGCCCCGCCGAGCAGCAGGATCGCGTAGATGAAGAACGTTAGGGTCGGCTGGTAGTTGGCGGGCACGACAGACCGGGGCAGGATGAAGATCATGCCGGCGAGGGAGCCGTAGACGCCGCCGAGGATGAGCGACTGCATCTTGTAGAAGTAGACGTTCTTGCCGAGCGCGCGCACAGCATCCTCGTCCTCGCGGATGCCCTTGATCACTCGACCCCACGGGCTCTTGAAGAGCTGCCAGGTGATGAGTGCGGCGATCACGACCACGCCCCAGCCGACGATGCGAACCCACCAGTCGTACTCGTTGTAGACGAAGGGGCCGAAGCCGTAGGTGCCTTCGGGAATCGGGTTGAGGTCTTCGAAGCCGCCCTTGTAGCCCTGCAGGCCGTTGGCGGACCCCGTGACGGGCTCGAACACGTTCGTCGTGAACAGCAGGCGCACGATCTCGGCCGCGGCGATCGTGACGATCGCGAGGTAGTCGGCGCGCAGCCTCAGGGTGGGTAGACCCAAGATGAAGGCGAACACGATCGACGCGACGACGCCGAACAAGACCGCGGCCCATACGGGCCAGCCGAACGTGAGCGTCGCGATGGCGAAACCATAGGCGCCGAGCATCATGAAGCCCGCTTGGCCGAAGTTCAGCAGACCGGTGAAGCCGAAGTGCACTGCGAGGCCGAGGGCGGCGAGCGCGTAGGCGGCCGTCGTCGGGGAGATGAACTCCTGCGCGGCGTTGGAGAGTAGTTGAATCCAGTCCATGGTCCGCTCCTAGCCGATTCGTTCTTTGCGTCCGAGGATTCCCTGTGGCCGCACGAGCAGCACCAGGATGAGGATGATCAGCGCCCCGACGTACTTCGTGTCGGAAGGGATGATGAGCGTCGACATCTCGACGAAGAAACCGACGATGAGGGCTCCCACGAGAGCGCCGAACGCCGTTCCGAGCCCGCCGAGCGTGACTGCGGCGAAGGTCAGCAGCAGCAGCTGGAATCCCATGTCCCAGCCGACACCGGGGCGGAAGTACGCCCAGATGATGCCCGACATGCCGGCGAGGAAGCCGGCCAATATCCAGACGATGCGGATCACGCGGTCGACGTCGATGCCCGAAGCTGCCGCGAGTGCAGGGTTGTCGGAGACCGCGCGTGTCGCCTTGCCGACGCGCGTGCGCAGCAGGAAGAAGGCGACCGCCAGCAGGACCACGACAGAGAGCGCCATGCTGCCGACATCGACCCACGAGAGGCCGAACGCGCCGATCGAGAACGACGAGTCGGTCGCGCCGGGAAGCTGCTGGGTCTCGCCGCCGTAGAAGAACTGGAACACGTAGCGGAGGGCGAGGGAGAGCCCGATGCTCACGATCATCATCGGGATGAGCCCCACGCCCCGCTTGCGCAACGGCCTCCACAGTCCGGCGTCGTTGGCCCAGCCGAAGGCCGCACTCAGGATCAGCGCGATGAGGAGCGCGAGCCAGAGCGGCAGGGCGACGACCGTGCTGAAGGTGAGGGCCATGAGGGCACCGAAGGTGATGAGCTCGGCGTGCGCGAAGTTGCTCAGGCCGGTCGTGCCGAACACGAGTGAGAGCCCGATGGCGGCGAGTGCCAGCAGCAGACCGAAGTTCAGTCCGTTGAAGAAGCGATCGACGATCTGGTCCCACAGGTTGACCGTGTTGCGCTCGCCCTGGCCGATGAAGAAGTTCAGGACGGTGCTGCCGGACTGCCCGATGTTCACATCCCGGCTGTTGGGGGTCTCGTCGCCCTCCTGCGTCGTCTGCACGACGGCGATGCCATCGGGGAGCGTCGTCTCGTCGAGGGTGACGGTGTAGTCCCCTTGCACGGGCACGCCGACGGCCCAGCGGCCATCGGCGCCGGTGAGCACCTCGACACTGAAGCCACCGCCGTCGATGACGAGGCGAACATCCTCGAGGGGTTCGTCGGCAAGCTCGACGAGGCCGCTGATGCGGAAGTCGTACTCGTCGAGACCGACCTCGTCGGCAGCGGCCGGTGCGGCGACGGACAGAGTGAGAGCAGCCACGACCGTGGCGAACAGCACGGCCATGAGCCGCCGTGGTGCCCGCCGGGCGACTGGTCTGCTAGCAGCGTGTGCCACGAAACCTCCAGGTTGTTCCGGGTCGAGGCGTGCTGCCCCGCGGGCGGGTTGGGCCCTGTCGTCAACGTTGACGATACGGATCGTTTGTTGCCGCCGCGTTTCGCGGCGGCAACCGACGGTGACTAGCCATTATTGCCACGGAATACGTTTCTGCCTAACGCGTTAAGCTGGAGTACCGGGATTCGTCGTTGCATCCGGGCCCACTTCCAAGCACTTCGAGGGGACTCATGGACCAGCCCGATCCGTTCGGCTTCGTCGGCCTCACCTATGACGACGTCATGCTCCTGCCCGCCCATACCGACGTGATCCCGAGCGAGGCCGAGACCGCCTCGCAACTGACGCGGCGCATCCGTGTCAACGCTCCCTTGCTGTCCTCTGCGATGGACACGGTGACCGAGGCGCGCATGGCGATCGCGATGGCGCGCCAAGGTGGGCTGGGGGTGCTGCACCGCAACCTGTCGATCGACGATCAGGCCGAGCAGGTCGACAAAGTGAAGCGCTCGGAGTCGGGCATGATCACCAATCCCGTCACGACGACGCCGGATGCGACGGTCGCCGAGGTGGACGCCCTGTGCGGGCGCTTCCGCGTTTCCGGCCTCCCGGTCGTGGAGGGCGACGGCACGCTCGTGGGCATCATCACGAATCGCGACATGAGGTTCGTGTCGGCGTTCGAAGCTCCCACGACCCTCGTGCGCGACGTCATGACGGCCGCCCCCCTCGTCACCGGCCCCGTGGGTATCTCGCAGGACGACGTGCTCGCGCTCTTCGCCCAGCACAAGATCGAGAAGCTGCCGCTCGTCGACGACGCCGGCCGCCTGAGCGGGCTCATCACGGTCAAGGATTTCGACAAGAGCGAGAAGTACCCGAACGCGACGAAGGACGCCGCCGGTCGGTTGCGCGTCGGCGCCGCCATCGGGTTCTTCGGCGACGCCTGGGATCGCGCCGGCGCACTGCGCGACGCCGGGGTCGATGCGATCGTCGTCGACACCGCCAACGGCGACAGTCGCGGGGTGCTCGAGATCATCGCGCGCCTCAAGGCCGACCCGGCCTTCGCCGAGGTCGACGTCATCGGCGGCAACGTGGCATCGCGGTCAGGAGCTCAGGCACTCATCGATGCGGGCGCCGACGCCGTCAAGGTCGGCGTCGGCCCGGGTTCCATCTGCACGACGCGCGTGGTCGCGGGCGTCGGCGTGCCCCAGGTCACGGCTGTGTACGAGGCCTCGCTCGCGGCGCGTCCGGCGGGGGTTCCCCTCATCGCCGACGGCGGCCTGCAGTACTCGGGCGACATCGCGAAGGCGCTCGTCGCGGGCGCCGACACCGTCATGCTCGGCTCGCTGCTCGCCGGCACCGACGAGAGCCCGGGCGACCTCATCTTCGTGAACGGCAAGCAGTTCAAGTCGTACCGCGGAATGGGCTCGCTCGGAGCGCTTCAGACGCGTGGCACGAAGACCTCGTACTCGCGCGACCGTTACTTCCAGGTCGACGTGCCGAGCGACGAGCAGCTCATCGCCGAGGGCATCGAGGGTCAGGTGCCGTACCGCGGGCCGGTTGGCTCGGTCGTGTACCAGCTCCTCGGCGGGCTGCGGCAGTCGATGTTCTACACGGGCGCGCGCACGATCGACGAGCTCAAGCAGCGCGGCAAGTTCGTGCGCATCACCGCGGCAGGGCTCAAGGAGTCGCACCCGCACGACATCCAGATGGTCGTCGAGGCGCCCAACTACCGGCGGTAGCCCGCCAACTGGCCCACCTCACCCGTCGCGGATCACTGCGCCCGTTCCGGAACAGGTGGCGCGGCCCCGCTCGGGTGCCTCGCGTGAGTGGGAGTGGGGTGGGGTGCTCCCTCCCCAGAGGCCGAGTGCCGAGCGCGGTTCTGCAGAGTGAGCTTCGAGCGTGGGATGCTCGGGGCTGGGCATCCATCCTGGCGGGGTGAATCCTGCCGTTGTCGCCGCACTCGAACAGCTCATTGTTGCTCGTGAGTTGCGTGTCGAGACCGGTTCTGGCTCGTCGCTCACGCGTGCTCGCCGGGCCCGGCGGCTCATCCCCCTCGCTCATGGTCTCGACCTTCCCGCGGAGATCGCTGCCGAACTCACGGCGACCGAGCTCGCGCTCACCAGGGCGCTCGCGGTGGCTCGGTACGGCCGAACCCGTCGTCCGCTTGCCCGCGCGTCGGCTGCTCTCGTGTGGGGCGTGCCACTTCTCAACTCTCCACCATCAGCAGTCGAGGTGCTCGGGTGGAGCGCAGCGTCGACAAGAGCAGCGGGGGGACTGCGCTACTGGGGCACGGCGCACCCCGACGCCTATGTCGTCGAGCAGGACGGGGTGGTTCTGACGAGCCTGGCCCGGACCCTGGCCGAGTTCGCGGCTTCTCACCCCTTCGCCGCTGGAGTCGTCGCGGTCGACTGGGCGTTGCGAGTGCGCGGAGGCGGTGTGCGATGCAGCCTCGACGAGATCGCCGAGGCGGCTGACGCCCTCGGGCTGCGGCGGGGCAGAGCCCGGCTCGAGCGTGTGCTGAGTTTCGCCGACGGGCGATCGGAGTCGCCGGGCGAGTCGTGGAGTCGCGTGCTCATTCGACAGCTCGGCTTCGCCGACCCCGAGCTGCAGGTCGAGGTGCGCGGGCTCCGAGGTGAGCTGTTCAGGGCCGACTTCGGCTGGTCGGGCGGTCGCCTGCTCGGTGAGTTCGATGGGCGCGAGAAGTACACGTCAGCGACCATGCGTGGCAACCGCTCGGCCTCAGACAGGGTCGTGCACGAGAAGCGTCGTGAAGACTCGGTGCGGGCGACCGGCCGCGGGGTGTGCCGCTGGGATTGGTCAGACCTCGTGCACGCCCGGCGGCTTGCAGCCACGCTCTCGGCGGCGGGGGTGCCCCGGCGATGACGTGCGCCACAACCCTGCGGGAACACTCCAACCGTTCCGGAACAGAGTGGGGTGTTCCCGGGGTGGTGAGTTGCCGGCGGGCTACGCGGCGGGGCGAGTGGGCACGCGAGCCCCGGTCTCGTGGGAGCGGATCACGGCGTGCGCGAGCTTGAGCGCACGGCGACCTGCCGACGCCGGCACCGGGGGCGGTGAGCCGGCCCGCAAAGATGTGAGCACAGCATCCAGATGGCGGTCGAAGGTGCGCTCGAAGGAGCGCGCCTCATCGTCGAAGTAGCCGGGCCGCCACACCCGCTCGGTCTCGTCGCCGACCGACTGCAGGCTGAGCGAGCCGACGGTGTCGCGGATGACCGCGCGGCCCGCGGTGCCGTTGAGCTCGACGAGCTGCGCGTCGGGGTAGGCATACGACGAGTCGTAGGAGCCGAGCATCGTGCCGACCGCCCCGGAGGCGAACTCGAGGGCGATCGCGACCGTGCTGAACGCCCCGTAGGTCATCGAGGTCATCTGCGCGGCCACCGAGGCGATCGGCCCGCACAGGTGCTCGAGCATGTCGAAGCCGTGGCACTGCGTCTCGATGAGGTTGGCGTGCGGCGAGGGCCCGCGGTTGGCCTCGCCCCCAAACCGCCAGGTCGCGAACACGAGCTCGCCAAGCTCGCCCGCTTCGATCGCGGCTCGCGCGCGTAGCACGGGCTCGGCGTAGCGGTGGTTGAAGTTGATCGCGAAGAAGGTGTCGCCCGCGGCCTCGAGCAGGGCGTCGGCCTCGCCGAGGTCGAACACGAGCGGCTTCTCGACGAGCAGCGGCACACCCGCGCGCAGCAGCGCGAGCGTGGGCGCGAAGTGCTCCTCGTTCGGGAGGCACACGGTGACGAGGTCGGGATGCTCGGCCTCGAGCATCCCGTCGAGGGAGGTATAGCCGCGCGTGCCGAAACTGGCCGCGCGCGCCTCGGTGCGCCCCGCGTCGCGCCCCACGATGCCCACGAGCTCGGTGTCGAGCCGCTCGGTGACGACGCGTGCGTGCTGGGCGCCCCAGCCACCCGCACCGACGACCGCGATGCGCAACGGCACGACGCCGCGCTCGCCGGGCCGCTCGATGTTCAGTGCGCTGCTCGCCATGTCGCCCTCCTCGCGGCGCTCGTCGTCTACCGCCTTCCGTCACCGTACCGCTCGATGTTCGTCGGGCATCCGCCGATAGGGTTGAGGCGTGATGGAGATCGAGATCGGGCAGACCAAGCGCGCGCGTCGGGCGTACTCCTTCGACGACATCGCGGTCGTGCCCAGCCGTCGTACGCGCGACCCGCAAGTGGTGTCGCTCGCGTGGAGCATCGACGCGCTCAAGTTCGAGATGCCCGTGCTCGCGGCGCCCATGGACTCGGTCATGAGCCCCGCGACCGCGATCGCGATGGGTCGCCTCGGCGGTCTGGGCGTGCTCGACCTGGAGGGGCTGTGGACCCGGTACGAGGATGCTGAAGCTCAACTCACCCGCATCCGCGACCTCGACCCCGCCGAGGCGACGGCGGCCATGCAGGCCCTGTACGCCGAGCCGATCAAGCCCGAGCTCATCAGTGCGCGGCTCGCGGAGATCCGGGCGGCGGGCGTGCCCGTGGCCGGCGCCCTGAGCCCGCAGCGCACGCAGGAGTACCACGAGGCTGTGCTCGAGGCCGGCGTCGACCTCTTCGTGATCCGTGGCACGACCGTGAGTGCCGAGCACGTGAGCACCGACGCCGAGCCCCTCAACCTCAAGAAGTTCATCTACGAGCTCGACGTGCCCGTCATCGTGGGCGGCGCCGCGAGCTACACGGCCGCGCTGCACCTCATGCGCACGGGCGCGGCCGGGGTGCTCGTCGGCTTCGGCGGCGGTGCTGCGTCGACCACGCGCTTGAGCCTGGGCATCCATGCGCCGATGGCGACCGCGATCAGCGACGTCGCCGCCGCCCGACGCGACTACCTCGACGAGTCGGGCGGCCGCTACGTGCACGTCATCGCCGACGGCGGCCTCGGCACGAGCGGCGACATCGTCAAGGCGATCGCGATGGGCGCCGATGCGGTCATGCTCGGGTCGGCTCTCGCGCGGGCGACGGATGCTCCGGGCGGGGGCTGGCACTGGGGCGCCGAGGCGCATCACCCCGAGCTGCCGCGCGGCCATCGCGTGCACGTCGGCCAGCTCGCGCCGCTCGAGCAGGTGCTCTTCGGGCCGAGCTCGCAGGCCGATGGCCAGGTCAATCTCATGGGAGCTCTGAGACGATCGATGGCGACGACCGGATACTCGGACGTCAAGGAGTTCCAGCGCGTGGAGGTCGTCATCGCTCCGTACCAGTCGCACTAGCGTCGGGGGCGCCGCGCGGCCCCCGCGCTTCACATTCGGGAGAACAGCATGGTTCGAGGAAAAACCGTCACCCGTTCCACCAAGCTCGGCCCGGACGAGCGTGCGGCCGCGATCGCCCGTCTGCGTGACAAGGAGCTCGACATCCTCGTCGTCGGCGGTGGCATCGTCGGCACCGGCGCCGCACTCGACGCCGTGACGCGAGGGCTCAGCACGGGGATGCTCGAGCAGCGGGACTGGGCGAGCGGCACGAGCTCGCGCTCGTCGAAGCTCGTGCACGGCGGCATTCGGTACCTCGAGCAGCTCGACTTCCGCCTCGTGCGCGAGGCGCTCATCGAGCGGGGGCTGCTGCTGCAGCGCCTCGCCCCGCACCTCGTCAAGCCCGTCAAGTTCCTCTTTCCCCTCACGAAGCCGCTCATCGAGCGTGCCTACATCGGCGCGGGAATGGCGCTCTACGACCTGTTCAGCTATACCGGCGGACGGCCGCCCGGTGTGCCGCACCACCGGCATCTGAGCCGTCGGCAGATGCTGCGCGCCGCTCCGAGCCTGCGCGGCGACGCCTTCACGGGAGGGCTCACGTACTACGACGCCCAGGTCGACGATGCCCGCTACGTGTCGACCCTCGCGCGCACGGCGTCGTTCTACGGGGCTCACGTCGCGAGCCGCGTGCGCGTCGAAGGGTTCCTCAAGGTCGGCGAGCGCGTGGTCGGGGTCAAGGCGCACGACCTCGAGACGGGGGAGCGCTTCGAGGTGAAGGCGCGCCAGGTCGTCAACGCGACGGGCGTGTGGACAGACGACACGCAAGCGATGGTCGGCGAGCGCGGGCAGTTCAAGGTGCGGGCCTCGAAGGGCATCCACATCGTCATTCCGCGCGATCGGTTCCAGTCGACCCTCGGCCTCCTTCTGCGCACCGAGAAGAGCGTGCTCTTCGTCATTCCGTGGGGTCGACACTGGCTCATCGGCACGACCGACACCGATTGGGATCTCGACAAGGCCCACCCGGCTGCCACGGCGGCCGACATCGACTATCTGCTGGAGAAGGTCAATGAGGTGCTCGCCGTGAAGCTCACGCGCGAGGACGTCGAAGGGGTCTTCGCGGGCCTGCGGCCGCTGCTCGCGGGGGAATCGGACGAGACCTCGAAGCTGTCGCGCGAGCACATCGTCGCGCACACCGTGCCCGGGCTCGTGGTCGTCGCGGGCGGCAAGTGGACGACCTACCGCATCATGGCCAAGGACGCGATCGACGAGGCCGCGGCGGCACTCGACGGCAAGGTGCCCGCGAGCGTCACGGAGGACATCTCGCTGCTCGGCGCGGAGGGCTATCAGGCGGCGTGGAACAAGCGCGGCAAGATCGCGCGCGCCTTCGGCGTGCACAAGGTGCGCATCGAGCACCTGCTCAACCGCTACGGCGTGCTCACGGATGAGCTGCTCGACCTCATCATCGCGCGGCCCGAGCTGCAGGAGCCGCTGCCCGGCGCCGACGACTACATCGCCGCCGAGGTCGTCTACGCCGCGACCCACGAGGGTGCCCTGCACATCGAGGACGTGCTCGCGCGGCGCACGCGCATCTCGATCGAGGCCTGGGATCGCGGCGTCGAAGCCGCATCCATCGTGGCCGACCTCATGGCGGCCGAGCTCGGCTGGGACAACGAGCGGCGCCAGTGGGAGGTCGAGCACTACCTGCGCCGCGTCGAGGCCGAGCGCGCGAGCCAGGAGGAGCCGGACGACGAGAGCGCCGACCGCGTGCGTCTCGCGGCGCCCGATGTGTCGTCACGGGTGCAGTCGTCGTCGACGTCATGAGCGGTGCACGACGGCTGTCGATGAGAGCAGAATTCGACGTTTTCTTGTGAATGTCGGTGGTCTGTTGTAGCGTGAGCGTGAGTCAGGATTCGTCGGCAATGGCGAATCCGTGCTCATACCCGAAGCCTCACCCTTACCCGAACGCTGCCGACTGACGCATGATCGGCGCGCACCCCACGACTCGTACCCGCGAGCCGCGCGCGTCGTCGTCGTCGTCGTCGGCAGGGTCGCCAGACCCCCCACTGGAGCCCCATCGTGATCCGTTCATCGTCCCCTGGCGCGCGCCTGCTCGGCAGTACCGCCGCCCTCGCTCTCGCCGTCACAGGCCTCACCATCGCCGCCGCATCGCCGGCCGCGGCCGCGCCCGCGGTCGTCTACGACTCGATACCTGAGGCGCAACCGGCCTCCTACCCGAGCCTGGGGTACCAGGCTCAGGCGACGTGGGAGTTCGGAGACTACGTGCTCCTCGACGGTGGCAACCGCGCCGTCAGCGACGTCACGATCAGCCTCACCAGCTGGGCGTGCGAGACCGGGCAGTGGAACCTCGGCGACTGCGAGACCACTCCGGGGTCGACCTTCTCCCACCCGGTCACCATGAACCTCTACGAGGCGGACAACTCCGGTGCGGAGCCCGTCGTTGGCGACCTCATCGCGAGCGTCACCAACGACGTCGTCGCGCCGTACCGCCCGACCCCGTCGCCCGAGGACTGCGCGCAGAGCGCAGGGTCTAAGCCGTGGTGGGACGAGGACCTCCAGACCTGCCAGAACGGCATCGCCTTCGACGTCTCCTTCGACTTCTCCGGTGAGGATGCTGTCGTCGGCAACGGCGTCATCGTCACGGTCGCGTACAACACGCAATCGTACGGAGCGGACCCCGAGGGCGTTAACGGGCCGTGGAACGCGCTCAACGTGAGCCTCGCCACCCCGAGTGCTCCCACCGTGGGCACGGATGAGAGCACGACGGAGACGATACGAGACACCACCTACCAGGGAGACACTCGTGGTCTCAAGTCGAGCACTCGTCTGCCCAACTACGGACTGGTCATGGAGATCACGGCCGATAGCGTTCCCGCCGTCGACCCCCTCACCGAGGTCACCGTCTACGAGCGCGACGTCAAGGCGAACGAGACCGCGCAGACCTACACCGAGTGGCACGAGGGCAACCCCAACGGCACGCTCGACAACTCGGTCGTCCTCGCCGACGGCCTGCACCTCGGCCTCGGAGACCCGTCGACGGTCATCAAGGGCACCGACCTGGCGACCCCCGAGGGCGTCACGGCCAACACCCTGACGCGCTCGCAGCTGCGCACACTGCTCGAGCGCGCGAGCGTCGAGGTCGCGAGCGGCTCGGTCACCTACCAGGTGCCGATCTTCTTCGGCGACCCGTCCGACCCGACGTTCACCACACTGCGCTCGACGAGCCTGACCGCCGGCAGCCACTCCTTCTCGCAGGCCGACACGTGGGCGACCACGCGGGCCTTTGGCGACTACGGCGTGCAGGAGACGGCCCCGCTCGGTGAGCTCATCGACGCCGTCTTCGACTTTGCCGCCGCTGACGGCGGAGGGGTCGCGCTCGCCGGGTACGGCGTGCAGGCGGACAGTGCGGCCGTCGTGCCGAGCCTGGTCTGGGACGACACGCGGTACACCTTCACCCAGCCCGTCATCGAAGCCTGCGTGACCACGACGTCGACCGAGGTCACCAACCTCGCGCTCGGCGACTGGGACTTCTCGCAGACGCGCACGCAGGGCATCAACGAATTCACCGAGAACGGCCTGCGCGTCGAGACCTTCGGTGAGGCTGGAACCCTCGGCCAGGCCAAGGCGGCCGGCTACGCGCCGATCGACATCGCGCTGAGCGAGGTCGGCGACATCGCCTTCGATATCGCCGACGGGTACACGGGAGTGCGCCCCAGCCTCCAGCTCGGCTTCGATGCCGATGGCGACGGTACGCAGGACGCGCTTCTCGTGGGCGAGCCCTGGGCCTATGGCGGCGGCGACTGGTCGACGACCGTCAACGGCGACTGGGCCGACGCCCGCTTCTGGGTGACCGGTGGCACCGGATTCGGTGTTCCCGCCGGCGGCGGGTACCCCTCTCTCGGCACTCTCGACGAGTACCTGCTCGCGAACCCCGAGGCGCGCATCCTCGAGTACGGCTACAGCCTCGGTTCGGGAGTCATCGGGGAGGCGACCATCGAGTCGATCACCGTCGGGTGCGCGGAGACGACGTTCGGATTCGAGCTCGAAACGCTCGCTCCGCCCGTCACCGAGCGCCTCGCCGGAGACGATCGCTACGAGACGGCCGTCGCCATCTCGCAGGCGGGATTCGAGAGCGGCGCCGACACCGTCTACATCGCGAACGGTGTGGGATACGCGGACGCCCTGAGTGCAGCCCCGGCCGCCGCTCAGGACGACGCACCCCTGCTGCTCACCCCGGCGAACACGCTCCCCTCCGTGGTGCGGGCCGAGCTCAACAGGCTCAGCCCCTCGACGATCGTCATCGTCGGTGGAACCGCCGCCGTGTCGAACTCGGTCCAGAACGCGCTCGAAGGGCTGAGCTTCACGCCCAGCGTCGAGCGCGTCGCCGGGGCAGACCGCTACGCGACCTCGCGCGCCATCGCCGACTACGCGTTCGACACTGTCGCGGCGATCTACATCGCGAGCGGGCTGAACTTCCCCGACGCGCTCACGGCAGGCCCCGCGGCCGCCGAGCTCGGCGGGCCGATCATCCTCGTTCGGGGCACGTCGAGCTCGCTCGACGCGGCGACCCTGCAGGCTCTGGACGGCCTCGGCGACAACGAAGTCACCATCGCTGGTGGCACGGCCGTCGTGAGTGCGGGCATCCAGTCGCAGCTGGTGGCGGAGTCCTACCTCGTGAAGCGCAACGCGGGAGCAGACCGCTACGCGACCTCGATCGCCATCAACGAGGACGCGTTCGACGCCGAGACTGTGGTGTACCTCGCCACCGGTGAGAACTTCGCCGACGCCCTCGCGGGCTCGGCGCTCGCCGCGGGCCAGGGGGTGCCGTTGTACGTAAGCCGTACCGCGTGCATCCCCGAAAACGTCTACGAGTCGATCGTCGCGCTCGGTACGGAGACGATCGTGCTGCTCGGAGGCCCGGCCGCACTCAGCACCGACGTGGCCGACCTCGAGCTCTGCGCCGGCGTCAACTAGGTACGCACCGCTCGACACCGGCGGCGGGGCTCCCAGCGGGGCCCCGCCGCTGCTTTGTACACTGAACGCGACAGCCCGACCGCAGAAAGGCGCCCCGCACCATGACGACGACCGCGGCGCCGACCCTTCCTGCGGCGCGCACCGGTCCGACCTGGTGGGCGGTCGCCCGACGCCCCAAGTGGGTCGCCGCCCTCGCTCTCGCCCTCGGCGTCGCCGCCGCCTTCGCGGCCCTCGGCCAGTGGCAGCTCGAGCGCTCCATCGAGAGCGCGACCGTCATCGAGCGCGACACCGAGACAGCGGTGCCGCTCAACACGGTGGCAGAGCCCCAGGAGGTCATGACCTCCGACGCGAGCGGGCGACTCGTCACCGTCGACGGTGTGTGGCAGCTCGGCGACGAGGTCGTCGTCACCGGTCGACTCAACAACGCTCCCGGCGGCGACGGTGCGCCGGGCGACTGGGTCGTGCGCCACCTCGTGACCGACGACGGCCACAGCCTTGCCGTGGTGGTGGGCTTCGTCGAGCCCGGGGCGAGCATCCCGACCCTGCCGGCGGGCGAGGCGCAACTGGCCGGGCGGTACGTGCCCGGTGAGGCACCGCAGATCGGCGACTTCGAATCGGGCGCGCGCGAGACGATCTCCGTTGCCGAGCTCGTCAACCTGTGGGCCGACCCGCAGCCCGTCTACGCCGGCTACCTCGTCGACAGCGACCCGCCCCCCGGCTTCACCGCCGTCGCCGCACCCCCGCCCGAAGCGGAGGTCGAGCTCAACCTGCTCAACCTCTTCTACGCGCTCGAGTGGGTCATCTTCGGCGGTTTCGCCGTGTACCTGTGGTGGCGCCTCGTGAAGGACGAGCAGGAGAAGGAGCAGGCCGAGCGGGATGCGGCCGCAGCTGACCCGGCCGAGGCTGCCCCCGCGCACGATTCGCCCCAGCCCGCGCCCGTAGACTGAGCGCATGGTGATCGGCCCGAAGCCCGCAGACATCCCCCTCATCCGACGAACTCTCGCGGTCTACAAGGTCTCCTCGATCATCACGGGCATCTTCCTGCTCGGGCTCGTGGTCATGATGGTGACCCGCTACGGCCTCGGCAGCGACATCGAACTGAACGGTCCCTCCGGGTTCATCGCGCTGAGCCCGGTCGACACCCTCACCGGGTTCAACCTCTCGATCTTCCTGCTCGCCGTTCACGGCTGGCTCTACGTGCTCTACCTCGCCTGCGACTTCGTGCTGTGGCGCGTGCTGCGGTGGCCGTTCTGGCGGTTCTTGTGGATCGCGATGGGCGGCATCATCCCGTTCCTCTCGTTCTTCTTCGAGCGCCAGGTGCCCCGCCAGGTCGAGGCGGTCATCGCCGGGCTGTCGCCCGAGGATGCGCACCGCGTGGCCGAAGGGAGCGCGGCATGAGTGAGGTCAGCACTGACGCGGTGACTGCGGCGGTTACCGAAGCCCGGCCCGTGCTCGTCGTCGACTTCGGCGCCCAGTACGCCCAGCTCATCGCCCGCCGTGTGCGCGAGGCGAGCGTGTACAGCGAGATCGTGCCGCACACGATCACGGCCGCGGAGGTCGCGGCAAAGAACCCCGTCGGCATCGTGCTGAGCGGCGGACCGTCGAGCGTGTACGAGCCGGGCTCGCCCGACCTCGACCCGGGCATCTTGCAGCTCGGCGTGCCCGTCATGGGCATCTGCTACGGCTTCCAGGTCATGGCGAAGCAGCTCGGCGGCGAGGTCGCGCGCACGGGCCGCCGCGAGTACGGGTCGACCCCTATGCGCGTCGTGGGCGACGGCGGCGTGCTGCTCGCCGGCCAGCCCGACGCGCAGACGACCTGGATGAGCCACGGCGACTCGGTGTCGCAGGCCCCGGAGGGCTTCGATGTGCTCGCCTCGACGGAGGACACTCCCGTGGCGGCGTTCGCGAGCGACGAGCGCCAGCTGTACGGCGTGCAGTGGCACCCCGAGGTCAAGCACTCCGAGTTCGGGCAGCGCGTGCTCGAGAACTTCCTGCACCGCGCGGCGGGCATCCCGGCGGACTGGAACAGCGGCAGCGTCATCACCGAGCAGGTGGCGCGCATCCGCGAGCAGGTCGGATCGGCCCGCGTCATCTGCGGACTCTCCGGCGGCGTCGACAGCGCGGTCGCCGCGGCGATCGTGCACGAGGCGGTCGGCGATCAGCTCGTGTGCGTCTTCGTCGACCACGGCCTGCTGCGCGCCGACGAGCGGCGGCAGGTCGAGGAGGACTACGTTGCGGCGACGGGCATCCGTCTGGTGACGGTGGATGCTCGCGAGCAGTTCCTCGACGCCCTCGCGGGTGTCACCGACCCCGAGTCGAAGCGCAAGATCATCGGGCGCGAGTTCATCCGCACCTTCGAGGGCGCGGCGGAGGCGCTCGTGCTGGAGGCGCAGGGAGCGGGCGAGGCCGTGCGTTTCCTCGTCCAGGGCACGCTCTACCCCGACGTCGTCGAATCCGGCGGGGGCACCGGCACGGCCAACATCAAGAGCCACCACAACGTCGGCGGGCTCCCCGAAGACCTCGAGTTCGAGCTCGTCGAACCGCTGCGCGCGCTGTTCAAGGACGAGGTGCGGGCGATCGGACGCGAGCTCGGACTGCCCGAGGCGATCGTCGGCCGCCAGCCGTTCCCCGGGCCGGGGCTCGGCATCCGCATCATCGGCGAGGTCACGCTCGAGCGCCTCGACCTGCTGCGCGAGGCGGACGCGATCGTGCGCGCTGAGCTCACGGCGGCGGGGCTCGATGAGGAGATCTGGCAGTGCCCGGTCGTGCTGCTCGCCGACGTGCGGTCGGTGGGCGTGCAGGGGGATGGGCGCACGTACGGGCATCCCATCGTGCTGCGCCCGGTGTCGTCGGAGGACGCGATGACCGCTGACTGGACCCGCCTGCCCTACGACGTTCTCGCGCGCATCTCGAACCGCATCACGAACGAGGTCGACGGCGTCAACCGGGTCGTGCTCGACGTCACGTCGAAGCCCCCCGGCACCATTGAATGGGAATAGCCATGCGCTTTCGAGGCCATTTCTGGCCTCGATGCATGGCTATTCCAGCGGCCCTCTGGGCCGCGCTCCCTTGAGCGCCGAGCAACATGAACGCAGCCACGCTCTTCCAGCGGCCGTCCCGGCCGCGCTCCCTTGAGAGCGAACAAGGTGAACGCTGCGACGCTGTCGGCAGGGGTCTCTGAACCCGCGAGCGACATGAGTCGAGCGGTATAGCGGTTGAACGCTGCCCCGCGAACAACCCCATGAACGAGAAAGGGCCGCCCCCCAAGGGCGGCCCTTCATCCGTGCTGATGTCGGCTATTCGCCGCGAAGAATCGCGAGCATCCGCAGGATCTCGATGTACAGCCAGATGACGGTGAGGACGATGCCGAACACGGCGCGCCAGGCGTACATGCGCGGGGCGCCGTTCTCGACGCCGGTCTTGATCTGGTCGAAGTCGAGCACGAGCGAGTACGCGGCGAGCAGGACGACGAGGATGCCGAGCACGAGGCCGATCGGGATCTCCGTGCCGGGGATGTAGGCGCTGCGCAGCCCGAATGCACTATCGGTGGCCCCGAACAGCATCATGCCGACGTTGATGAGCGAGAACACCGCGTACCCGATCATCGCGATGAGGAAGACCTTCGTGGCCTTCTTCGACGCGCGGATCTTGCCGCTGCGGAACAGCAGCAGGGTCACGACGAAGACGGCTGCGGTGCCGAGGAGCGCCTGGATGGCGATGCCCGAGTACTGCGGCATGGCTTCGAAGATCGCCGAGATGCCACCGGCGAAGATGCCCTGCACGGCGGAGTACGCGAGCACGAGCCCGGCCGACGGCTTCTTCTTGAAGATGTTGACGAGCGCGAGTACGAAGCCGACGATCGCGGCGGGAATGGTGAGGAAGGGCACGAACCAGCCGACGGCGGCACCGAGGGCGACGAGCGCGAACGCGCCGACGGCCTTCTGGATCGTGTCTTCGTAGGTCATGCGGTCGGTCTGCTCCGGCGTCGCCGAGGGCTTGCCGTAGAGCTCGTCGAGCTGCTCGCCGGAGGGCGTCGCGGCACGGTGCATGATCGCGGAGGACTGATTGAGCGAGAACGCGGGGGAGTTGAACGCGGGGTTCGAGGTAGCCATGGCTCGATTCTAGTGAGAATCGCTATGAGCACGCCGAGCGATCGCTGCGGCCCACCAGGCCGAGCCGACGATGACGATCGCGGATGCGCCCAGCGCCAGGGGCATCCCCTCGTACTCGCGGAACACCGCGACCGCGATGACGCCGTTGAGCAGCACGGGGCTCACGGCGAGCAGGCTGCGCCAGGGGCGGTGCCGCACGAGCAGCCAGAAGAGGAAGGGGATCGTGAGGGTCCACATCAGCTGCGGCCCGGCGAGCAGCAGCCATCCGACGAAGGTGCTGAGAACGATCGGCACCACGCGACGCCAGCCCCGCGCCGGCATGATGAGCCAGCCGACGACGTGCGCGACCGTGCCGACGGCGAGCGGCAGCAGGTTGTCGGGGCCGGCGGCCTGCAAGTGCACGAGGCCGCCGACGATGAGGGTGAGGCCCGCCCAGCGCCGGTCGTCGTAGGTTCCCCAGCGCAGGGGCAGCCGTGCTGCGGTCTCGAGCGGCACTACGGCCACGGCAGCACTCCGCCGTCGAGGGCCACGATGACGGCGCCCGCGATGATGAGGAGGCCGACGAGCCAGAGGTAGCCGAGGCCGACGGCGATCCAGGCGGGGACCGTGCCGCGCTCGCGACCCTGCGAGCGCGCGATCTGGCCGAGCGCGATGTGGCCGAACAGGGCGGCCACGGGGCTGAGCAGCACGGCGAGGATGAGCGCGGCGATCGCGAGCGGGTTGGTGCGGCGGCGCGGGCGCCGCGGCGCGATGCGCGCGGTGGTGCCGGGAGTCGCGCCCGGGGCGGAACCGACCCCGGGCAGCGTGTCGCCGTCGGCGATCGCGGGCTGCTCGGCGTTCATGCTTTGCAGAGTATCGGCGTAGCGTTGTCGGCGTGTCAGACGCGCCACGCCCCCAGGTCATCGCCCATCGTGGCGCGAGCGCGTACCGGCCGGAGCACACGATGGCCGCGTACCGCCTCGCGATCGCGCTGGGCGCCGATGCGATCGAGCCCGACATCGTGCCGACGCGGGATGGCCAGCTGGTGCTGCGGCACGAGAACGAGATCGGCGGCACGACCGACGTGGCCGCCCGCCCCGAGTTCGCCGACCGCCGCCGCACGCAGTCCATCGACGGGGAGCGCATCTCCGGCTGGTTCACCGAAGACTTCACGTGGGCCGAGCTCGCGACCCTGCGGGCCCGCGAGCGGCTGCCCGAGCTTCGGCAGGCCTCGGCCCGGTTCGACGGCCACTACCCGTTGCTGCGACTGCGCGACCTCATGGCGCTGCTCGACGACGCCGACCGACCGGTGCGCATGGTCGCCGAGCTCAAGCACCCGACGCACTTCGCGGCGGCCGGACTGCCGCTCGACGAGCTCTTCGCCGCCGAGGTCGCGAGCTGGGGCGGTCGGGAGCGCCTCGTGGTCGAGTCGTTCGAGCAGACGGTGCTCGGGCAGGTGCGCGCCCGCGGCGTGGAGGCCGAGTACGTGTACCTGCTGGAGCGGCGCGGCGCGCCGCCCGACCTCGTCGCGCGGGACGGTTCGGCCGCGCCCTCCTACGCCTCGCAGCTGACCGATGACGGCCTCGCCCTGCTCGCTCGCGACGTGGACGGCATCAGCCCCGAGGTCTCGCTGCTCGTGCGGGCCGCGGCCGGGGTCACGGGCCGTGACGGCGAGGACTGGCGGATGCTCGATCACGGCCTCGCAGCATCCTCTCTCGTGGCGCGCGCTCATGATCGGGGCCTGCGCGTCTACACGTGGACTCTGCGTGCCGAGAACCGCTACCTGCCGGCACCGTGCCGCGTCGGCTCGAGCCCGGCCGCGCACGGCGATTGGCATGGGTTCTTCAGCGCCGTGGTGTCGACCGGGCTCGACGGCGTCTTCGCCGACCAGCCCGACCTCGCCCTCGAGGCCCGCGCCGCACTCTGACCGGACGCGCGGCGGCGAGGCGGTCGGGGGCGCGACCTAGACTGGGGCGGCCATGAGCTTCCTCCCCAACGACACCCTCGATACCTCGAGTGGGCACGATGACCCGCTGCTCGAGGGCCTCAACCCGCAGCAGCTCACGGCCGTGCAGTCGCGCGCGCAAGCGCTCCTCATCGTCGCGGGCGCTGGCTCGGGCAAGACGAGCGTGCTCACGCGGCGCATAGCCCGGCTCATCCGCGATCGCGAGCTGTGGCCGAGCCAGATTCTCGCCATCACGTTCACGAACAAGGCGGCGGGCGAGATGCGCGAGCGCGTCGAGCAGCTCGTCGGCCGGGACGCCGCGCAGGGCATGTGGATCTCGACGTTCCACTCGGCGTGCGTGCGCATCCTGCGCCGCGAGGCCGAGCAGTTCGGCTTCACGCGCGGTTTCACGATCTACGACTCGGCCGACTCGCGCGCCCTCATCAAGCGGCTCGTGAAGGACATGCAGGCCGACACGCTGGGTTTCACGGTGAGCGCCGTCGCGGGCAAGATCTCGAAGCTCAAGAACGAGCTCATCGACGTCGAGGGCTACAGCCGCCAGATCAACGCGAACGACCCGACGGAGGTCATGTTCCTCGAGCTGTTCCGGCGCTACACGGCCGAGCTGCACCGCGCGAACGCGTTCGACTTCGACGACCTCATTGCGCAGACCGTGTACCTGTTCCGTGCCTTCCCCCAGGTCGCGGCGCTCTACCAGCGCCGGTTCCGGCACCTCCTGGTGGACGAGTACCAGGACACCAACCACGCGCAGTACGCGCTCATCCGCGAGCTGACGCGGCCGGTCGAGCCGGCGCATGTGCCCGCCGACACTCGCATCGAGACGGACGCGAGCGGGGGCATCCCCGCAGCGGCCCTCACGGTCGTGGGCGATTCCGATCAGTCGATCTACGCGTTCCGCGGCGCGGACATCCGCAACATCGTCGAGTTCGAGCGCGACTTCCCCGGCGCCGAGGTGATCCTGCTCGAGCAGAACTACCGGTCGACGCAGACGATCCTCGATGCGGCCAACGCGGTCATCGCGAACAACTTCGATCGCATCGCGAAGAACCTGTTCACGGCGGTCGGCTCTGGGGAGAAGATCGTCGGCTTCACCGGCTACAGCCAGCACGACGAGGCGCAGTTCGTCGCCGACGAGATCGGCACGCTGCACGAGGCTGGCACGCCGTACAACCAGATCGCCGTGTTCTACCGCACCAACGCGCAGACGCGAGCGCTGGAGGAGATCTTCATCCGCTCGGCGATCCCGTACCGCGTGCTGGGCGGCACGAAGTTCTACGAGCGCGCCGAGATCAAAGACATGATGGCGTACCTCATCGCGGTCGCGAACCCGGCCGACGGCCTCGCCATGCGCCGCATCCTCAACACCCCCAAGCGCGGCATCGGGCCGGCGACGGAGACGGCGCTCGCGAACCACGCGGACGAACTGGGCGGCACGATGATCGATGCGCTGCGGGATGCCCCCGCCCTCGGCCTCGGACCGAAAGTGACCGCCGCCATCGTCGACCTCGCCGCGATCCTCGACGCGGCGAGCGAGTCCCTCGACACGGGTCTGGTGCCGGACATCCTCGTCGGCATCCTCGAGAAGACGAAGTACCTCGAGCTACTGCGCGGCAGCCGCGACCCTCAGGACGAAGCACGCGCCGAGAACGTGGAGGAGCTCGTGGCGGTGACCCGCGAGTTTCAGAAGAACAACCCCGAGGGTCGCCTCATCGACTTCCTCACCGAGGTCGCGCTCGTCGCCGCCGCCGACGACCTCGACGACTCGAGCGGCACCGTCTCTCTCATGACCCTGCACACGGCGAAGGGGCTCGAGTACGACGCCGTCTTCATCACGGGGGTGGAGGAGAACCTGCTGCCGCACCAGATGAGCGCGACTGAGCCGGGCGGCCCTGCTGAGGAGCGCCGCCTCTTCTATGTGGGCATCACACGCGCCCGCCAGCGGCTGCACCTGAGCCTCGCGATGACCCGCACGACGTTCGGCGACACGCAGGTCGCGGCCCCGAGCCGGTACCTGCAGGAGATTCCTGCCGAACTCATCGACTGGCGGGATGCCCCCGGCATGGGCACGCGCACGACCGGGGGCGGCCAGCGCGCGCTCGGAGGGTCGGGCACGCCGAAGTTCGGGTACAGCACGTCGCTGCCGCCGGGGAAGCCGAAGAAGGAGTGGGCGAACACGGTCACGGCGAAGGTGCGCGACAACGGCGACCTGACGCTCGAGGTGGGAGACCGCATCCGGCACGCCGACTTCGGCGACGGATCGGTGACGAGCGTGACGCAGAACGGGGCGAAGTCGATCGCCGAAGTGCAGTTCGAGAAGGCGGGGCGCAAGCGCCTGCTCGTGAAAATAAGTCCGATCGAGAAGCTCTGAGAGCTTTTCGAGCCCACCTGTCTGTTCAACGCTCGTCCGCGTTGAACCCGATCGAAAAACTCTAGGGCCGCGTCGAACCCCGCCAGCCTGCCGGGCTGGAGCCGCCCCAGCAGGGACAATGGCATGACCGACGTCAGGAGGCCTTCATGGACATCTCGATCATTCCGCACCCCCAGGGCGTGACGGAGATCAGTGTGAGCGGCCGGCTCAACATGGTCACAGCAGCGCGCGTGCGCGAGGCCATCCAGTCCGCCGTGGACGACAACCGACCTCGAGTCGCCATCACACTCGAGCAGGTCGTCTTCCTCGACTCCTCAGGTCTCGGCGCACTCATCGCCGGCATGAAGACAGCACGAGAGGCGGGGGGCGATGTGCGGCTCGTGAAGCCGACCGAGCAGGTGGAGCTCGTGCTCGAGCTCACCAACATGGCCGGCGTGCTGCGGAGCTTCGACAGCGTGGAGAGTGCGTACGCGGATGCCTGACATGGTGACCCGCACCCTGCGGCTCACTGCGCCGCCCCACACGGTCGACACCGTGCACGACCTGCTCGACTCGGTGTGGGCGAGCGTGCCTGACCTGAGTGCGCGCGACCGCATGTCGCTCGAGACGGCGATCATCGAGCTCACGGCGAACGTCATCCAGCATGCGAACCACGGGCGAGGTGTGCAGGCGACCCTCACCGTCATCGCGTACAAGGACCGCCTGGAGGCGACGCTGAGCGACTCGGGTGAGGTCGACCACGTCGACCTCGAGGGCCGCGAGATGCCCGAGGCGGAGTCCCTCGCCGAGTCGGGCCGGGGCATTCCCCTCATGAGGGCCCTCGTCGATACGGTCGAGCACCGACGCGTCGACGGATTCAACCACTGGACTCTCGTGCGTGGCCGTGAGGCGCAGGACGTGGATCGCTCCTCGACCCGCGGCATGCCCTCGGTGTCGATCACCGGGGTCATCGACGAGATGGCGCGGCAGCGCGCGCTCGAGGAGCTGGGCATCCTCGATACGTCGCCCGAGGAGCGCTTCGATCGCGTGACGCGCCTCGCGAAGAGCCTGTTCGGCGTGCAGTCGGCGGCGATCAACCTCATCGACGGCGACCGCCAGTGGGCGAAGTCCGTCGCCGGCGATGCGGTCGTGGAGATGCCGCGAGAGAGCTCCGTGTGCACTGACACGATCATGGGCGACGACACTCTCGTGGTGCCGGAGCTGACAGCCGATCCCGCGTACGCGGATCGCGCGCAGGACGGTCTCATTAACTTCTACGCGGGCCACCCGCTCTACGCGTCGACGGGGGAGCGCATCGGCGCGTTCTGCATCTACGACCCCCGCCCCCGTGCCTTCACCGAGCGCGAGCAGGCGATGCTGCGCGACCTCGCCTCGTGGGTGCAGCAGGAGCTCTCGGTGAGCCAGGAGCTCTCGCGCGCCGCCGAGGTGCAGCAGGGCCTGCTGCCGTCGAAGATGCTGAGCATGCCGGGGTGGGACATCGCCGGTTTCTGCCAGCCCGCGAGGGCGGTCGGCGGCGACTTCTACGACTGGTACCCGGTCGGGGAAGGTGCGGCGATCACGCTCGCCGACACGATGGGAAAGGGCATCGCGGCGGCGATCATCGCGGCGACGGTGCGCGCGGTGCTGCGGTCGGCGGCGCGCTTCGGCGATGTCACGGGCGCCGTCAACCTCGCGGCGGCCTCCCTCAACGCCGACCTCGACACGACGGGCCTGTTCGTGACGCTCTTCCACGCGCGCGTCGACATGGACTCGGGCGAGGTCACCTTCGTGGATGCCGGGCACGGCCTGACGGTCATCGCGCGCACGGACGGCACGATCGAGCGCCTGCGCTCGCACTCTCCGCCCCTCGGCGTCGACATCGACACGGAGTGGGAGGAGCAGACGATCACGCTGGAGCCTGGAGACACGCTCGTGGCGGCGAGCGACGGCGTGCTCGATCTGTACGACGGCTCGCTCGACGGCCTGGATCGCGTGGCGGCGCTCGCCCTGCTCGCGTCCTCTTCGCAGGAGGTCGTGGATGCTCTGCGCACGCGTGCCCGCGGCACCTCCTCCGACGACGTCACGGTCGTCGTCGTGCGGCGCGACGACTGAGCGAGAAGGGCCTCGCGGTCTTGAGGCTGCGGCGAGCACGCTAAAGTTGGACGCGGATTTGTCTCGACATCGAGAAATCTCGACATCGAGAGACCGCATCGACCACTTCCAATGTTGTGCACGCGGATGGGATGAAACACCGTGGATCTTTTCGAGTACCAGGCCCGAGACCTCTTCGAGAAGTACGGGGTTCCCGTGCTTCCCGGCGTCATCGCCGACACCCCTGAGGAGGCGAGGGCCGCAGCCGCGAAGATCGGCGGCGTCACGGTCGTCAAGGCCCAGGTCAAGGTCGGCGGGCGCGGCAAGGCCGGCGGCGTGAAGGTCGCCAAGACGGCCGACGAGGCCGAGGCTCACGCCCGTGACATCCTCGGCCTCGACATCAAGGGCCACGTCGTCCAGCGCGTCATGGTCGCGGCGGGCGCCGACATCGCCGAGGAGTACTACTTCTCGGTGCTCCTCGACCGGGCGAACCGCACCTACCTCTCGCTCTGCAGCGTCGAGGGCGGTGTCGAGATCGAGCAGCTCGCGGAGGAGCGCCCCGATGCCCTCGCGAAGGTGCACGTCGACCCGCTGACGGGCATCGACCTCGACACGGCGCGCGAGATCGCCCGTCAGGGCGGCTTCTCGGAGGAGCTCGTCGAGAAGGTCGCCCCGGTCTTCGTGAGCCTCTACCGCGTCTTCGACGACGAGGATGCGACGCTCGTCGAGGTGAACCCGCTCGTGCTCACGGGCGCTGGCGACATCATCGCGCTCGACGGCAAGGTCTCGATCGACGAGAACGCCGGCTTCCGCCACCCGCATCAGGCAGAGTGGGCGGGCGGCGAGCAGGGCGATCCGCTCGAGGCGAAGGCCAAGGAGCACGACCTCAACTACGTCAAGCTCGACGGCGAGGTCGGCATTATCGGCAACGGTGCGGGGCTCGTCATGTCGACGCTCGACGTCGTCGCCTACGCGGGCGAGGCCCACGGTGGCGTCAAGCCGGCGAACTTCCTCGACATCGGGGGCGGGGCATCCGCGACCGTCATGGCGGCCGGCCTCGATGTGATTCTCGGCGATGCCCAGGTCAAGAGCGTGTTCGTCAACGTCTTCGGCGGCATCACCTCGTGCGATGCCGTCGCGAACGGCATCGTGAAGGCGCTCGAGATTCTCGGCGATGCGGCGACCAAGCCGCTCGTCGTGCGCCTCGACGGCAACAACGTCGAGGAGGGCCGCCGCATCCTCGCGGAGGCCGCTCACCCGCTCGTGACGCTCGCGAGCTCCATGGACGAGGGCGCCGACAAGGCTGCTGAACTGGCTGCGAAGTAAGGGATACGAGAACAATGTCGATCTTCCTCACCAAGGATTCCAAGGTCATCGTCCAGGGCATCACGGGCGGCGAGGGCACCAAGCACACCGCGCTCATGCTCAAGGCGGGCACCCAGATCGTCGGCGGCGTGAACGCGCGCAAGGCCGGCACGACGGTCGAGCACTCCGCGAAGGACGGCTCGGCCCTCGAGCTGCCGGTCTTCGGCTCGGTCGCCGAGGCGATGTCGAGCACGGGCGCCGACGTGTCGATCGCCTTCGTGCCCCCGGCCTTCGCGAAGGACGCCGCGATCGAGGCCATCGAGGCGGGCATCCCGCTGCTGGTCATCATCACCGAGGGCATCCCCGTGCAGGACTCCGCCGACATCTGGGCGACGGCGCAGGCGCACAACAACGTGACGCGCATCATCGGCCCGAACTGCCCCGGCATCATCACGCCGGAGGAGTCCCTCGCGGGCATCACGCCCGCGACGATCACGGGCAAGGGCCCGATCGGTCTCGTCTCCAAGTCGGGCACGCTCACCTACCAGATGATGTTCGAGCTGCGCGACCTGGGCTTCTCGACCGCGATCGGCATCGGCGGCGACCCCATCATCGGCACCACGCACATCGATGCCCTCGCGGCATTCGAGGCCGACCCCGAGACGAAGGCGATCGTCATGATCGGCGAGATCGGCGGTGACGCCGAGGAGCGCGCGGCTGACTTCATCAAGGCCAACGTCACGAAGCCCGTCGTGGGCTACGTCGCGGGCTTCACCGCCCCCGAGGGCAAGACCATGGGCCACGCCGGTGCCATCGTTTCCGGCTCCGCGGGAACCGCGCAGGCCAAGAAGGAGGCCCTCGAGGCCGCGGGCGTCAAGGTCGGCAAGACGCCGAGCGAGACGGCTTCCCTCATGCGCGAGGTCATCGCCGCGCTGTAAGCGGCGACCGCACTCAGCAGACGACGGCCCTGCCGACCCCCTGGAGGGGGCGGCAGGGCCGTCGCTGTGTGCGGGGAGGCGGGCGTGTGTCACCCCGCACGGTCGTGGGCGCCCGAGCTCAGGCGCGGTAGTGGTCGTCGCGCTCGTACTCGCGCAACGGGCGGGCACGGGGAACCCGGCGGTAGCCGTCGCGCATGATCGCGATGATCGTGGCACCGATGCCCGCGGCGAGGAGTGCGAGGAGGATGAGAGCGATCGTGGTCATGGCAGAAAATCTATGACTGGATAATCTCGGCCACGAGTGGCAGGATTGCCATTGTCAGTCAATATTCCGCCACGCTGCTTCGTCTCCTGGAAAGGCCGTCCATGCTCCGACGTGTCGTCGCCCTCGCGATCCCCGGCCTCGCGCCCTTCGAGTTCGGCGTGCTGTGCGAAGTCTTCGGTATCGACCGCAGTTCCTCCGGTGCGCCCGCGTTCGACTTCCGCGTCGCCACCGCGGACCCCGGGCCCGTGCGCACGAGCCTCGGGTTCGACATCCTCGTGACCGACGACCTGTCGGTCGCGGCCGAGGCCGACCTCATCGCTGTCGCGGCGCGCAGCATCGGGCCCGTGGACGAGCGGTACCTCGAGGTGATCCGCGCGGCCGAGGCGCGGGGAGCCTGGGTGCTGAGCGTCTGCAGCGGGTCGTTCGTGCTGGGTGAGTCGGGCATCCTCGACGGTCGCCGCAGCACGACCCACTGGATGTATGCGGACGAGATGCAGCGCACCTACCCCCGGACGGTCGTCGACCCCGACGTGCTGTTCGTCGAGGATCGACGTGTCATCACGGGCGCGGGCACCGCGGCCGGCATCGACGCGTGCCTGCACCTCGTGCGGCGCGAGCACGGTGCTGCCGCGGCGTCAGTGATCGCGCGGCGCATGGTCGTGCCACCGCAGCGCGATGGCGGGCAGAGCCAGTACATCCAGCAACCCGAGCTGCAGCACGGCGGCACGAGCCTCGCCGAGCTCACCGACTGGATGCTCGACCACCTCGGCGACGACCACTCGGTCGAGAGCCTCGCCCGCCGAGCGCTCATGTCGGAGCGCACCTTCGCCCGACGGTTCCGCGCCGAGCTCGGCGAGAGCCCCGCCGCGTGGCTCAACCGGCAGCGTCTCTTGCGCGCGCAGCAGCTGCTGGAGGAGTCGGACGCCCCCGTCGAGGAGGTCGCGTGCGTGTGCGGCTTCGGCTCCTCGGCAACGCTGCGGCACCACTTCACGCGCGCGCTCGGCACGACGCCGCAGGCCTACCGCCGTGCGTTCGGCGTGCGGGCCGCGCCGTAGCTCACGTGTCTACTCGCGGCGGTCGTGCCGCCGGGGGAGGACGTGCGCGGGCGCCTCGACCGCGGCCGGGAACTCGCACGTGAAGCGGCCCTCGTAGCCGAAGAGGAACCCGAACGTGCGGTTGCGCACCTCGAGCCGGATGACGTACTCGCCGGCCTCGTCGTCGAACGACTCGCGCAGGTCGGCGCGTCCCGAGAAGAGCATCGGGAAGGGGAACGCGAGGGGGCCGGCGGAGAAGCGCTGAGCATCCGACCGCAGGTGCAGCGAGCCGTCCTCCTCGACCGCGAGGTCCAGGTCGACGGCGAGGTGCTGGTGCGTGCCGAGGTAGTCGACGATGCGACCCGTCGCGCCGAGGATCATGGTGGCGTCGAAACGCCCGGGCCGCTCGGGGTGATGCGGGTAGTCGAAGGTGCGCACGAATGTCACCGTCTCGCGCCCGAAGGGGTCGCGGTAGGCGTAGTTCTCGACGGTGAAGGGAACGTTCTCGCCCGGGTAGGGGGCGAGGATGTTGCGGATGCGCCCGATGTGCAGGAACGGCACCGTCCACCACGGCCCGCGCCGGATGCTCGCCATGACGCCGCGACCGACGCAGGCGTAGCCTGCCGCGAGGCTGACGCCGAAGCGTCTCCGCAGCATGGGGTGCAGCCGGTCGAAGTCGGCGCCCATCGCGCGCGCGAAGATGCTGCGGGTGTCGGGCCCTTCTTCGCGCACGGAGTCGCGCGGCCCGGGGTCGGGGGTGCTCACGGCGCCGCCAGCGCGGCGAGGTCGGCCGGGGCATCCGCCATCGCGGCGGGGCGTCCGATGCTCCACGTGCAGTCGGAGGCGTGCGGCCGGTCGCGCGGCCAGGGCAGCACGGCCAGCCAGAGCGGCCAGCGCTCGGGCTCCTCGCCGCGCTCAGCCCACCGTCGCAGCCGCGCGAAGCTGTAGGCCGTCATCCACGCGACAAGCGGTCGAATGAGAACGCGGTCGAGCAGCGCGCCCCAGCCGGGCTCGTAGTCGTAGCCGGTGAGAAAGCGCACGCCGCCGGCGACGGGTTCGTACCGCCAGTAGCCGCGGCCGTCGCGCAGCGGCGAGAGCCGGTCGGTGGTCGTGAAGCGCAGCGCGGAGGTGCGGGCGCCGTCGGCGCCGAGGCGGGAGCCGAGTGAGATGCCGGTTCCGCGGATCGTGTGCACGAGCATCCCGCGTTCGTACTGGAACCGCCAGAGGCCGCCCTCTCCCTGCTCGGTGGGCACGATGCGGCTGAAGCGCGCGTCCCATCGTGCGTGCGACTCAGGGTCTTGCGTGAGTCGCCAGACCGTGTCGAGGTCGGCCGCGATCACGATCTCGACGCGGATGGAGCGGTGTCTCGGGGGCACATCCTCACGCTACCCAGTGTGGTGTGCGTCGTGGGCGTCGTGCGTGTCGTGGGCGTCGCGCGACCTCGCGCGCGACACTCAGTCGTCGTTCGGAACGACGCGGGGCGGCCACTCGCTGTAGCCGAGCTCGCGCGAGATGTTGCGGGCGGTCTCGCGCAGGTCGTTGAGCACGCCCGCCTCGGGCGGCCACTCGCTTGAGGGCATGACGACCGAGACCGCGGCGATGACGGTGCCGCTGCGGTCGGCGACGGGCACCGCGACGGAGGATTCACCGAGCACCGCCTCGTCTTCCTCCATGGCCAGCGCACGCTCGGCGACGCTCGCGAGCTGCAGGCGCAGCGTTGCGGGGTCGGTGACGGTGTCGCCGGTGAGGCTGCGCAGCGGCTTCGCGAGCAGTTCATCGGCCGCCGACGGGTGATAGGCGAGCAGTACCTTGCCCAGCGCCGAGGCGTGCGAGGGGATCGTGATGCCCGTCTCGAGCATCTGCTGGCTGCCGTCGGGCCGACGGTTGTGGTGAATGATGATGACCTCGTCGAAGAGCTCAGCCCCGAGCCGGGTCGAGAGGCCGGTGCGGCGTGCGAGCTCGCGCGTCCAGCGCATCGCGCGGGCCCGCACGTCGAGAGTGTCGAGGTAGACGTTCGAGAGCTTCAAGAGTGCTGGGCCGAGCATGTACCGCTGACTGCCGGGCTCTTTGGCGACGAGGCCGTGGGCCTGCAGCGACTTGACGATGCCGTGCACGGTTGAGGGGGGCAGCTCGAGAATGCCGGCGAGCTCGGTGATACCGAGGTGGCGGGCGCCCTGCAGGGAGGAGAGCACGCGCGCTGCGCGGTCTATTGCCTGGATCACCGGTGAGCCTTTCGAGGGATTCGTCCATTATGCGCACGGTCTTGTCGAGATTCGTACCAAAGAACCACTTGACATGCGCCCATTTCTGGGGGCATATTCGACATTATCGAATGACGTTCCGGAAAATGTGCCGGTGCGTTGGGCACGGAGCCCGTCGATGATCCGCATGTTCGAAGGAGCACATATGGATGACAACCGGCGTTGGCAGAAGCTTGCCGCCGAGTTCCTGGGCACGGCCTTCCTCGTCTTCGTCGGGGTGGGCTCGGTGCCGGCAACACTCATCGTGAATGGGGACGCTCCGTTCACGATGGCCGATCTGGGCATGATCTCGCTCGCGTTCGGCACCATCGTCGTCGTCACGGTCTACGTGTTCGGCTACATCTCGGGCAACCACATCAACCCCGCGGTCACGCTCGGGCTCGCGGTCGCGGGCAAGTTCCCGTGGCGGCAGGTGCCCGAATACGTCGCCGCGCAGCTGCTCGGCGCTGTCGTCGGTGCCTTCACGATCGTGGGCGTGCTCGGCATGCGCGCGAGCGAGGTCGGCCTCGGCGTCGCGAGCTACTCGAGCGAGACGCCCTGGTACCAGGCGTTCTTCGCCGAGTTCGTGGGTACCTTCCTGCTGGTGTTCGCCGTCTTCGGCGTCATCTACCGCAAGGCCGCCCCCGGCTGGGCGGGGCTCGCGATCGGCTTCGTCGTGTTCGCGGCGATCATCCCGGTCGCTCCGACCACGGGCGCCTCGATCAACCCTGCGCGCACGACGGGCCCCATGCTCGTGCAGCAGATTCTCGGCGGCGAGGTCGCGTGGGAGCAGTGGCCGGTCTACGTCGGAGCCGAGTTGCTCGCGGGTGTTCTCGCGGCACTCACGTTCGCCCTGATCGCTCACACCACGAACGACAAGACTGGTCTCAAGGAGACCCTGGCGAAGGAAGACGGAGAGAGGACCCGATGAAGAAGCTCATCAACGCACCCGAGGCGGTGCTCGCCGACGCCCTCAAAGGCATCGAGGCGGCGCACGCCGACCTTCGGGTCGATCACGCAGGCCGCGTCATCTACCGCGCCACCCCGAAAGACCAGGGCACGGTTGCCCTCGTGAGCGGCGGCGGGTCGGGTCACGAGCCGCTGCACGGCGGCTTCGTCGGCTTCGGGATGCTCGACGCGGCGTGTGCCGGCGAGGTCTTTACCTCCCCGACCCCCGATCAGATGCAGGCGGCGACCAAGGAGGTCGACCGCGGCGCCGGAGTGCTGCACATCGTCAAGAACTACACGGGCGACGTCATGAACTTCGAGATGGCTGCCGAGCTCGCGGCGATGGAGGCGAGCGTCGATGTCAAGACGATCGTCGTCAACGACGATGTCGCCGTGCAGGACTCCCTGTACACGGCGGGGCGTCGAGGGGTCGGCCTCACCGTGCTCCTCGAGAAGATCGTGGGGGCCGCGGCCGAGCAGGGTCGCAGCCTCGACGACCTCGTCGCGCTGTCGGAGAAGGTCAACGGCGAAGGCCGCTCGATGGGCATGGCCCTCACGAGCTGCACGGTGCCGGCGGCGGGCAAGCCGACCTTCGATCTGCCGGACGACCAGATGGAGATCGGCGTGGGCATCCACGGCGAGCCCGGCCGCCACCGCGTGCCGCTCGCCGACGCGCACCACATCGCCGAGCAGCTCGTCGAGCCGATCCTGGCTGATCTCGACTTCGGCAGCTCGCCGACGATCGTCATGCTCAACGGCATGGGCGGCACGCCGCTCATCGAGCTGTACCTCATGTACGGCGAGGTCGCGGCGATCCTGCAGAAGCACGGTGTCACGATCGCCCGTAACCTCGTGGGCAACTACATCACCTCGCTCGACATGGCGGGCTGCTCGGTCACGGTGCTGCGCGCCGACGACGAGCTGCTCTCGCTGTGGGACGCCCCCGTCGAGACGGCCGGGTTGCGCTGGGGCCGCTGAGCGGCCGCGGCACCCACCCGACACACCATCAGAAGGAGCATCATGAGCACGACCCTCACCCTGGACGGCTTCGTCCGCTGGCTCGAGAGCTTTCGCGCCCGCATCGACGAGCAGACGGCGTACCTGACCGAGCTGGATTCCGCGATCGGCGATGCCGATCACGGGTCGAACATGGCTCGCGGCATGGCGGCCGTCATGACCAAGGTGGGGGAATCGCCCGCGGCGACCGCCGACGAGTTGTTCAAGACGGTCGGCATGACCCTTGTCACCTCGGTCGGCGGCGCCAGCGGGCCGCTCTACGGCACGTTCTTCCTGCGCGTCGGCATGGCGGCGGGCCCGGTCTCGGAGTGCGATGCGGCCGCGCTCGCCGCTGCCCTGCGCGCCGGCCTCGAGGGCGTCGTCGCGCGCGGCAAGGCCGAGGCGGGCGACAAGACCATGTTCGACGCGCTCTCCCCTGCCCTCGACGCGATGGATGCTGCGGTCGCCGCGGGCGCGTCCCTCGAGGAGGCGACGGCCGCGGCCCGCGATGCCGCCGCGACCGGTCGGGATGCGACCGAGCCGCTCGTGGCCCGCAAGGGGCGCGCGAGCTACCTGGGCGAGCGCAGCGCCGGTCACCTCGACCCGGGCGCGACCTCGACCGCTCTGCTCTTCGAGGCCCTCGCGGAGGTCACGGCCGCATGAGCCCCGTCGGTGTCGTCGCCGTCTCGCACAGTCCCGCGCTCGCCGAGGCCGCCATCGCGCTCGCCCTCGAGATGACGAGCGACGGCGGGCCCGCGATCGCGGCCGCCGCGGGCACGGCGGATGGCGGCACCGGCACCGATGCCGCGCGCATCGCCGCGGCCATCGCCGAGGTGGATTCCGGCGACGGGGTCGTCGTCATCATGGACCTGGGCTCGGCCATCATGAGCGCCGAGCTCGCGCTCGAGTTCGTCGACTCGGGCCTCGTCGAGCGCGTGCGCCTCGTTGCTGCGCCCTTCGTCGAGGGACTGCTCGCGGCCGTCGTCCGCGCGGCCGGGGGAGCGGCGCTCGACGAGGTCGCGGAGGAGGCGAGCGGCGCCCTGCGCCCCAAGCTCGAGCATCTCGGCGGTCAGTCCGGTGGGAGGAGCGACGAGCCCGGTGCCGAGAACGGCGCCGCTGACGCGCAGGCGAACGAGCCCGATGTCCCCGACGCCGAAGCCCAGGCGACCGTGCGCAACGTCGCTGGCCTCCACGCGCGGCCCGCCTCGGTCATCGCAGGAATCGTGCCCGGCTTCGACGCCGAGGTCACCCTCGCGGTCGGCGATCGCCCCCCGGTGTCGGCTGCGAGCCCGATCGGCATCGCGACACTCGCCGCCGGCCCGGGCACCCTCGTGCGCATCGCGGCCCGCGGCCTTCAGGCGGGCGCTGCGGTCGAGGAAGTACGGCGCCTCATCGAGGAGGGCTTCGGCGAGGAGCTCGCTGACCTGACGGCCGCGGGCGCCCCTTCGGCAAGCGAAGCAACCGCAACTGCGGCACTCGCACCCGCCGAGCGTCGAGGCACCGGCCCGCTCGGCGTGAGCGCCGGTCGCGTGATCGGCCCCGTCGTCGTGCTGCGCCGCTCCGTGTCGGAGCCCGACGCTGCCGAGCGGCTACCGGAGGACGAACTCGAGGCGGCCCTTGCCGAGGCGGCCGAGGCACGCGAGCGTGTCGCGGTCGACTACGAGGCACGCGCGGCGAGCGTGAGCGGTGAGCGCCGCACGGTGCTGGAGGCGACCGCTGCGATGGCGCGGGATGACGCGTGGGCGGCGGGCATGGAGCCGCGCATCCGGCGCTCGCGACTGACACCTGCTCGCGCCACGTGGGAGACCGCAGACGACCTCGCCGGTCAGTACCGTCGCGCGGGTGGTGTCTTCGCCGAGCGCGTGACCGACCTGCTCGACGTGCGCAACCGAGTGCTCGCGGCGATCACGGGGGAGCAACCGCCCGGGGTTCCCGAGCGCCGCGAGCCCTACATACTCGTCGCCGACGACCTCGCGCCCGCCGACACCGTCACGCTCGACCCCGCGATCTGCCTCGCGATCGTTACGGAGCAGGGCGGCCCGACTTCGCACACCGCGATCATCGCGCGCGAACTGGGACTGCCCGCCGTCGTCGGCCGCGCCAATGCCACGTCGCTCGTCGACGGCACGCTCGTGCTCGTCGATGGCGAGACGGGTGAAGTGCTCATCGACCCAGATGCGACAGCCCAGGCGACCGCGACGGGTGTGCTCACGACCCCGCCCTTCGTCGGGCCGGGTGCGACGAGCGACGGCCACCGCGTGGTGCTGGGCTCCAACGTCGGGGCGCCGCGCGATGTCGCCCGGGCCGTGGAGAGGGGAGCCGAGGGGGTCGGGCTGTTTCGCACCGAATTCTGCTTTCTCGACCGAGACATCGAGCCGAGCATCCCGGAGCAGGTCGCGGAATACCGGCAGGTCTTCGCAGCGTTCCCCGACCAGCGCGTCGTCGTGCGCACGCTCGACGCCGGCAGTGACAAGCCGCTGCCGTTCCTCACCGCCGACGATGAACCCAACCCCGCGCTCGGGGTACGCGGCGTGCGCACGGCGAGGCGGAACCCCGATGTGCTCGAGCGGCAGCTCGCCGCCATCGCGGAGGCCGCGCAGCACGAGACTGCCGAGATCTGGGTCATGGCGCCCATGATCGCCACCCTTGCGGAGACGCAAGAATTCGCGGCGAGGGCCCGCGGCGCCGGCATCGGCACGGTCGGCGTCATGATCGAGACCCCCGCGGCGGCCCTCACGGCGAGCGAGCTCATGGGCGTCGTCGACTTCGTGAGCATCGGCACGAACGACCTCGCGCAGTACACGCTCGCGGCCGACCGCGTGCTCGGTGATCTCGCCGACCTCGCTGACCCGTGGCAGCCCGCTCTGCTGCGCCTCATCGGGCTCGTCGGCGAAGCAGGTTCGGCGACGGCAACCCCGGTCGGCGTCTGCGGGGAGGCCGCGGCCGAGCCCGCTCTCGGTGCCGTGCTCGTGGGGCTCGGAGTCACGAGCCTCTCCATGGCGGCCCGCGCAATCACACCGGTGGGGCGACGCCTCGCCGAGCTGAGCATCGACACCTGCCGCAGTGCCGCCGCTGCCGCGACCGCCGCCAGCGACGCACACGGCGCGCGCGAGGCGGCGCTCGCGATCCTCGGCTGACCGGGCTCGGCGCGGTCGAGCCGGTGCCGGGCACGCCGCCACTAGGCTCGGGGTCGCCATGACGCGTCGCCTCACCGCCACTCTCGCCGCCCTCGAGGCGCTGCTCGTCGTCGGCGTCGGGCTCAGCATTCCGCTCGCGCTCGGCACGGTGCTGTGGGCGGCGCAGTTCGGCTTCCAGCTCGACTGGATCATCTTCTGGCGCGCCGCCGCCGACCTGTGGCTGCTCGGCCACGGGGTCACGATCACCTTCCAGCTCGACCCCGTGACAGCCCTCGCGCTCGGGGTGACGGGCGTCGGTGACCCCTTCGTGGTCACGCTCGCGCTGCTCGGCTTCGCCCTCCTGACGGCGCTGCTCGGAGTCCGCCTCGGGCGTCGGCTGCGGGCGGAGCCGCACCGCATCCTCGGCGAGCTCGTGGCGGTCGCGGCGGTTCTCGTGCTATCCGCCCTCGTGGTGCTCAGTGCCGGGCATCCCGCCGCCCTGCCGTCGCGGTGGCAGGGAGCGATGTTCCCCGCCCTGGTCTACGGTCTTGGCGTCGCGATCGGGTCGATCGGCGCGACCAACCCGGCGCGCGTGCGCCTGCGGCAGCTCATCGCGGATGCTCCGCCCCTGCTCACCGGCATCGGCGGCGCCGCGCTGCGCACCGGCCTCGGTGCCGTCGCCACGGTCGTGCTCGCGGGCTCCTTGCTCACGACCACGGCGCTCGTGCTCGGCTACGGGCAGGTCATCGCGCTCTACGAGAGCGTGCAGGCGGGCGTGCTCGGCGGGCTCGCGCTCACGCTCGGGCAGCTCGCCCTGCTGCCGACGGTCGTGCTGTGGTCGGCGTCGTGGCTCATCGGGCCGGGCTTCGCGCTCGGCGCGGGGTCGATCGTGAGCCCCGTCGCGGTGTCGCTCGGGCCGCTGCCGGCGATCCCGCTCCTGGGCGCGCTGCCCGCAGGGGAGTCGCCGCTGGGCTACCTGACTCTGCTCGTACCGATCGTCGCGGCATTCGCGGCCGGCCTCGCGGTGCGCCCGCGTCTCGCGGCCGCCTTCGGTCGGGCCTACGCCGACGACCTGCCGCTCGGGGCGCGGGTCGGCTGGTCGGTGCTCGCGGGCCTGCTCGCGGCGATCGTCGCAGGCCTCGCCATGGGCTTCCTCGCCTGGCTCGCCGCGGGTGCGGCGGGGCCCGGTCGCCTCGCGGTGGTCGGCCCCGACCCGGTCGCCGTCGGCGTCTGGATGCTCGCCGAAACGTTCCTCGGCGTCAGCCTCGGCCTGCTCGCCGCCGGCGCGCGAGCACCGCGGCGCACGGCCCCGGCGGTCGGTCGCTAATCCGGCCTGCGCGCAGCCGCTAGCCTGGCCTGGTGGTGAGAGTCGCGTGCTGAGGGTCGCTGTGCTGATCTCCGGCGGCGGGTCGAACCTGCGCGCCCTGCTCGAGGAGTGCCGCCACGACTCCTACCCCGCGCACGTCGTCGCCGTCGGAGCCGACCGTGACGCCGACGGGCTCGCCCACGCCGAGGCGTTCGGCATCCCCTCCTTCACGGTGCCCTACTCGGCGTACCCCACGCGCGAGGCCTGGGGTGACGAGCTGCTCGGGGCCCTCGCACCGTGGGGAGCCGACCTCGTCGTTCTCAGCGGCCTCATGCGCCTTCTGCCCGCCGGCGTCGTGACCGCGCTCGCTCCCGGGCTCATCAACACCCACCCCGCGTACCTGCCCGAGTTCCCCGGCGCCCACGCCGTGCGCGACGCGCTCGCCGCGCGTGCGACGCAGACCGGCGCGAGCGTCATCGCCGTCGACGCGGGAGTCGACACGGGCCCGATCCTCGCCCAGGAGCGTGTGCCCGTGCTGCCCGATGACACCGAGCACGCGCTGCACGAGCGCATCAAGCCCGTCGAGCGGCGCCTGCTTATCGACGTCGTGCGGGGCATCGCGGACGGGTCGATCGACCTCGGCGCAGCATCCGTGCCCCGACCTTCCTGACCACACGACCCCGCACCCACCCCTGGAGACCCACATGGCCGGCCCCGTTCACGACCCCGCCCTCTACCGCGAGCGCGACGCGATCCCCGTGCGCCGCGCGCTCATCAGCGTGAGCGACAAGACGGGCCTGCTCGACCTCGCGGCGGCGCTCGCGGGCGCCGGCGTCGAGATCGTGTCGACCGGGTCGACGGCCGCGACGATCGCGGAGGCCGGCCACGCCGTCACCGAGGTCGCTGCTGTGACGGGCTTCGCCGAGACCCTCGACGGGCGCGTCAAGACGCTGCACCCGAGCGTGCACGCCGGCATCCTCGCCGACCTGCGGCTCGAGTCGCACGAAGCGCAGCTCGCCGAGCTCGGCATCGCGCCGTTCGACCTCGTCGTCGTCAACCTGTACCCCTTCGTCGAGACCGTCGCGAGCGGGGCGGAGGCGAGCGCGATCGTCGAGCAGATCGACATCGGCGGGCCCGCGATGGTGCGCGCCGCGGCCAAGAACCACGCCAATGTGGCGATCATCGTCGACCCGGGCGACTACCACCAGGTGACGAAGGCCGTGACGCTCGGCGGCACGACCCTGCTGCAGCGCGAGCGCTTCGCGGCGAAGGCGTTCGGTCACACGGCCGCCTACGACACGGCCGTCGCCAGCTGGTTCGCCGACACGCTCGGGGTGCGGGCGCGCGGAGCTGAGGCGAAGCCCATTTCTGGGCTTCGCGCGACGCCAGCGCCCGACGCCGTCTCGGCGTCGGGCCCGGCTGCCGACGGCAGCCCCGCGACAGTCGAGCTGCACGCACGCCTGCAGCAGGTGCTGCGCTACGGCGAGAACAGCCACCAGTCGGCGGCGCTCTACCGCACCGACGGGGGCGCGGGCATCGCGCAGGCGACGCAGCTGCACGGCAAAGAGATGTCGTACAACAACTACGTCGACGCCGATGCCGCCGTGCGTGCCGCCTACGACCACGAGGCGCCCGCCGTCGCGATCATCAAGCACGCCAACCCGTGCGGCATCGCCGTGGCCGAGTCGATCGCGTCGGCCCACGCCGCCGCGCACGCGTGCGACCCCGTGTCGGCCTTCGGCGGCGTCATCGCCGCCAACCGCGTCGTGACGCTCGCGGCCGCCGAGTCGATCGCGCCGATCTTCACCGAGGTCGTCGTCGCGCCCGGCTTCGAGCCCGAGGCGCGCGCCCTGCTGAGCGAGAAGAAGAACATCCGCCTGCTCGAGCTGCCTGCCGGGTTCTCGCTGCCGGCCGTCGAGCTGCGGCAGGTGAGCGGAGGACTGCTGCGGCAGGAGGCCGACCACGCGTTCGCCCCCGCATCGACGTGGCAGCTCGCGGCGGGGGAGCCCGCCGACGAGGCGACCCTCGCCGACCTCGAGTTCGCGTGGCGCGCGTGCCGCGCCGTGAAGTCGAACGCCATCCTGCTGGCGTCGGGCGGAGCATCCGTCGGCGTCGGCATGGGGCAGGTCAACCGGGTCGACTCGTGCCACCTCGCGGTGTCGCGCGCCGGCGACCGGGCCCGCGGGTCGGTCGCCGCCTCCGACGCGTTCTTCCCGTTCGCCGACGGGCTGCAGGTGCTGCTCGACGCGGGAGTGCGCGTGATCGTGCAGCCGGGCGGCTCGGTGCGCGACGAGGAGGTCGTCGCGGCGGCGCAGGCCGCCGGGGTCACGATGTACCTCACGGGCGAGCGCCACTTCTTCCACTGACGGACCGACGGTCTCCGCACGACCGCGCGGGCGCTAGCGTGGCAGTCATGACTCCGATGCTCCGCCGCCTGCTCGACTCCACGCTCGCCGCCCTCGCGGTCGCCGTCACGACGCACCTCGTGACGATCGTGCTCTTCGCCGCGATCAACGGCGCGACCCTCGAGGTGCTCGCGCAGGTCAACGGCATCTTCGGCTTCTCGTCGATCCTGCTCTTCGTGTTCCTCGCCCTCGCGGGCCTCGCCCCGATCTACCGGAACTGGGCCGTCGCACTCGGCACGGGAACACTCGCGGCACTTCTCTCGTCGTGGTTCGGCGCGCTGCTCGCGCTCGTCGTCGCCGGCAACCCGATCACGCAAGAGCTCATCGACTACCTGTGGCTGAGCGTGCTCGGGTTCAACCTGCTGTACCAGGTCATCGCCGTGCTCGCGGTCATGACGATCGGCCGTCGCGTCATGACGACGCGGGATGCCTCGGCCACGGCCGCGCGCCGCCTCGCACTCGTCCGCATGCCGTCACCGCGCCTGGCCGAGGGGCTGCTCACGCACCAGGACCGCGTGGAGGTCGACGTCGACCTGGCCGACGCGCAGTGGGAGGGCTACGTGGAGGCACTGCGGGCGGAGGGCTTCACCCTCGTCGACGTGCCGCACGCCGACGAGCTGCCCGACAGCGTCTTCGTCGAGGACGCCCTCGTCGTCATCGGCGGCACCGCGGTCGTTACACGGCCCGGCGCTGAGGAGCGCCAGCCGGAGACCGCGGCTGCCGAGCACACCGCGCGCGAACTGGGTCTGCGCCTCGAGCGCATCGTCGCGCCGGGCACCCTCGACGGCGGCGACGTGCTCGCGGTCGGCGACACCCTCTACGTGGGCCGGGGTGGCCGCACGAACGCCGAGGGCATCCGGCAGCTGCGCGTCATCGCCGCGCGGCACGGGCTCGGCGTCGTCGCGGTGCCCGTGTCGAAGGTGCTGCATCTCAAGAGCGCCGTGACTGCGCTGCCCGACGGCACGGTGATCGGGCATCCCGATCTGGTGGACGACGTGTCGATGTTCCGCTCGTTCCTGCCCATGCCCGAGCCGGAGGGCGGCCACGTCGTCGTCCTCGACGACCACACGGTGCTCATGGCGGCGAGTGCACCGCAGTCGGCGGAGCTCATCCGCTCGCTTGGCTACCGCGTCATCACGGTCGACATCTCCGAGTTCGAGAAGCTCGAGGGCTGCGTCACATGCCTGAGCGTGCTCGTGCGGTAACGATCCGCTCTCGCGTTTCTGCGCCCGCCCGCTGAGGGATAGTCTGTAAGGCTGCGCGCTCGACCATCACCGAGTCTCTGCGGCACCATCACCACCGTGCCAACACCACTGTGCGACCGCCACAAGCGGTCGCCGCGCTCACTCGAGGATCCACCGTGTCGACGACCACGCCCGCCCCGCCCCGCCTGAACACCATGCGGGCGATCGCGCGCATCTACCCGTACGCGAAGCCGGCCATGAAGTGGATCTACGCGGGCATGGGCGCGGCGCTCGCCGCGGGAGTCGTGACCCTCATCATCCCGATCGTGCTGCAGGGCCTCGTCGACGGGCCACTGCGCACGGGCGACGCCTCGCAGATCTGGCCGGCCGGCCTGCTCGTGCTCGCCCTGGGGTTCCTCGAAGCCGTCTTCATCATGCTGCGCCGCTGGTTCGTGCTCACGCCCGGCACGCACATCGAGGCGCGCATGCGCAACGGCCTCTACGCGCAGCTACAGGATCTGCCGGTCGCGTTCCACGACCGCTGGCAGTCGGGGCAGTTGCTGAGCCGCGCGGTGAGCGACCTGAACCTCATCCGCCGCTGGCTGTCGTTCGGCTTCGTGCTGCTCATCGTCAACACCGTGACGATCCTCATCGGCTTCGCGGTGCTCCTCAGCTGGAGCCTGTGGCTCGGTCTCCTCTTCCTGGCGATGAGCATCCCGCTGTGGGTGTACGGCTACCTGTTCGAGAAGAAATACTCGGTCATCGCGCGCCGCGCGCAAGACCAGCAGGGTGACCTCGCGACGGCGGTCGAGGAGAGCGTGCACGGCATCCGCGTCTTGAAGGCCTTCGGCCGTGGCAAGCACTCGCTGCTGAAGTTCGCCGACCAGGCCGAGCTGCTGCGCGGCACCGAGATCGAGAAGGCCAAGGCGATCGCTGGCATCTGGTTCTGGCTCGTCCTCATCCCCGACGTCGCCTTCGCGCTGTGCCTGCTCGGCGGGGTGGCGCTCGCCGCGGCGGGCGAGCTGAGCGTGGGCGAGCTGTTCGCATTTTTCGCGACGGCGACGGTGTTGCGGTTCCCGATCGAGTCGATCGGCTTCCTGCTCTCGATGACGTTCGACGCGCGCACGGCGACCGACCGCTTCTTCGAGGTCATGGACGAGGTGAACACGATCACCGACCCCGAGTCGCCGCGCGAGCTGCGCAAGCCGACGGGTCGCCTGACGTTCGAGAAAGTCGAATTCCGCTATCAGGATGCTGCGCCCGACCTCCCCGGAACCCTCGACGGTATCGACTTGACCCTGGAACCGGGCGAGACGATGGCGCTCGTCGGTATCACGGGCAGCGGCAAGACCACGCTCACGGCGCTCGCGACGCGGCTGTACGACGTGACGGGCGGGCGCATCCTGCTCGACGATGTCGACATTCGCGACCTCACGCGGGAGGAACTGCGCCGCCACGTCGCGATGGCGTTCGAGGATGCGACGCTGTTCTCGGCGAGCGTGCGCGACAACGTGCTGCTCGGTCGCCCCGACCTCACCGAGAGCGATGACCTGGCTGCCGCACGCGAGGCCGAGCGGGTGCTCACGGAGGCGATCGAGATAGCGCAGGCGGGCTTCACGTACGACCTGCCGAACGGTCTGGAGACCCTCGTCGGCGAGGAAGGGCTGAGCCTCTCGGGCGGTCAGCGCCAGCGGCTCGCGCTCGCGCGCGCCGTCGCGGCCGACCCGGCCGTGCTCGTGCTCGACGATCCGCTGAGCGCTCTCGACGTCGACACCGAAGCCCTGGTGGAGGCGGCCTTGCGCCGCGTGCTCGCGAAGACGACGGGCCTCATCGTCGCGCATCGCCCGTCGACCGTGCAGATGGCCGACCGCGTCGCCCTCCTGCAGGAGGGCCGCATCACCGACGTCGGCACGCACTCCGAGCTGCTGCAGCGCAACGAGCACTACCGCTACGTGATCTCGTCCCTCGAGGACGAGGAGCTCGCGGCCGAGGAGCGCGCCGAGCGCGACCTGCGCCTCGCCGAAGAGCAGGGTCGGCGCCAGGACGCGATCGACCGCGAGAGCAGAGTCATCGACCAGGACGGGGAGGGAATCCGATGAGCGTCGTCGGCGTCGAGGGCGAGGAGCGCGACGACTTCACGCGCGGAGAGTCTCGCCAGATGCGGGCTCGCTCGCTGCGGCTGCTCGGCTCGCTCGTGCGCCCGGTGCGTGCGCGGGTCATCCTCACCATGTTCGTGATCGTCCTCTCGACGGCGCTGCAGGTGGCAGGCCCCGCGCTCATCGCGTACGGCATTGACACCGGTCTGCCGGCGCTGCTCGACGAGAACGACTGGATGCCGATCGGCCTCATCGTGGGCGCGTACCTGCTGACGGGCATCTCGGGTGCGGCGTTCATCGCGCTCTACCAGGTCATGTCGGCGCGCCTCAGCCAGGCAATCCTGCTCGATCTGCGCAAGCGCGTGTTCCTGCACACGCAGCGCCTATCGCTGGAGTTCCACGAGTCGT
Organism: Microcella pacifica; assembly: GCF_009371975.2. GTDB lineage: Bacteria > Actinomycetota > Actinomycetes > Actinomycetales > Microbacteriaceae > Microcella > Microcella pacifica. Next base: position 41,404 of record NZ_VIKT02000011.1, on the reverse strand, counting down.
ACACTTCGGGCCGCATCATCGCGCGGCAGACGAGCGACCTCGACTCGATTCGCGAGCTGCTGGATTCTGGGCTCAACCAGCTGGTCTCCGGGATGCTCTACATGAGCTTCACGGCCGCCGCACTCGTGCTGCTCGACCCGACCTCGGGTCTCGTCCTGGCCGTGTCGCTCGTGCCGCTCCTGCTGCTCACGCGCTGGTTCCAAGTGCGCTCGCAGAAGCTCTTCCGGTACACCCGGGTCGCCTCGGCGCGCCTCATCGTGCACTTCGTGGAGACGATGACGGGCATCCGCGCCGTGAAGGCGTTCCGCAAGGAGCCGCGCAACGCGGTGCAGTTCGGCGACCACGTCGAGGAGTACCGGCACGCCAACGCGCGCGTCATCCGCCTGTTCGGCATCTTCGACCCGGGGCTCGTCCTCATCGGCAACGTGACGGTCGCCGCGGTGCTCGTCGTCGGGGGCTTCCGCATCGTCGAGGGCTCGCTCGCGGTCGGTGCGCTGCTCGGCATCCTGCTCTATACGCGGCGCTTCTTCGACCCGGCGGAGGAGATGGCGATGTTCTACAACTCCTACCAGGGCGCGGCGGCCGCGCTCGAGAAGATCTCGGGCGTGCTCGAGGAGACGCCCTCGGTCGCCGACCCGACGACACCCATCGACCTGTGGAAGGCGCGCGGCACCGTGCACTTCGACCGCGTGCGCTTCCAGTACGCGCAGGACGAGGTCGTGCTGCCCGATCTCGAGCTCGAGATCCCGGCCGGGCAGACGATCGCGCTCGTCGGCACGACGGGGGCGGGCAAATCGACGCTCGCGAAGCTCATCGCGCGCTTCTACGACCCCACCTCAGGAGCGGTGACGCTCGACGGTGTGGACCTGCGCAAGCTGCACCCGAAGGATCTGCGGCGCGCGATCGTCATGGTCACGCAGGAGGCCTACCTGTTCTCGGGCACTGTCGCCGACAACATCGCCCTGGGCAACCCGCAGGCGACGCGCGACCAGATCGTGGACGCAGCGAAGGCGGTCGGCGCGCACGAGTTCATCGAGTCGCTGCCGCACGGGTACGACACCGACGTCAACAAGCGCGGCGGACGCGTCTCGGCCGGCCAGCGCCAGCTCATCTCGTTCGCGCGCGCGTTCCTCGCCGACCCGGTCGTCCTCATCCTCGACGAGGCGACAGCCTCGCTCGACATCCCGAGCGAGCGGCTCGTGCAGCAGGCCCTCAACACCCTGCTCAGCGATCGCACGGCCGTCATCATCGCCCACCGCCTGTCGACGGTCGCGATCGCCGACCGCGTGCTCGTCATGGAGCACGGCCGCATCGTCGAGGACGGCACGCCCGCCGAGCTCATCGCCGGCACGGGCAAGTTCGCGCAGCTGCACGCCGCCTGGCGCGACTCCCTCGTGTAGCGGAGCGGTGCCGCGGGGGATGCTCCGCGCGGGCCTACTCCGACAGCGAGCGGCTTAGCATCGAGAGCGTCGCCGCCTGCGCGACGCGCGCTCGATCGCCGCGCCGCGAGACGAGCAGTTCGACGACGAACTCCGTGACGAGCATGAGCGCCGCGCGCGAGGTGTGCACGAGCTCGTCGCGGAAGGTGTCGTCGATCGGGGCGACGATGAGCGCGGCGTCGGCGAGCTTGGCCGCCGCGGACTGCGGAAAGCACGTGATGACGAGCACCGTCGCCCCGCTCTCCCGCGCCGCGGTCATGACCTCGAGCGAGGCGCGGTTGGCGCCGGATCCCGTGACGACGACGCACGCCGAGCCCGCGCCGAGCTGCGTCGCCGAGATCTGCTGCCCGATCGTGTCGGGCAGGTACTCGGCCGGGCGCCCCGCCGAGATGAGGCGAAGCGCGAGGTCGAGACCGAGCGGCAAGGAGAGGCCGTTGGCAACGACGAGCACGCGCTGCGACTCGTCGACGACCCGCACGAACTGCTCGACGCTCTCCTCCGTGAGTGCCGAGAGGGTGTGGCCGAGGCGGTCGGAGAAGCGCTCGATCATCGTGCGGAGCGCACCCATCACCGCGCCCTCCGAGGCGCTCGTCGTCTGAGATCCGAGGGCGAGCTCGCGCACGAGCGCGACGCGCAGCTGCTGATATCCGCTGTAGCCGAGGGACTGGGAGGTGCGGATGACACTCGCCCGCCCCACGCCGAGGAGGTCGGCGACGTCCTGCGCGGTGCGCTCGATCGCCGCCTCGACATCGCTCGCGATCGACTCGGCGACGCGCCGCTCGGTCGGATGGAGCGAGGGCGCGAGCATGGCGATGCGCGCCGTCGGCGGGGCGTCAGCGGATCCCGACCACATGGCGGCTCCTCTTCTCCGTGATGCGCGGACCGCCCGTGATGCGTCGGCGGATCGCGCCCGAGATCGCGTCCATGATCATCGTCACGACGACGACCACGATCAGCAGCATTCCGACGGTATCCCACTCGCGGAAGTTGGTGTAGTTCGCGAGCATGCTGCCGACGCCGCCCGCGCCGACGAGGCCGAGCACGGCGGAGGTGCGGATGTTGATCTCGAAGCGGTACAGCGCGAACGACATGAGCGCGGGGGCGACCGCGGGCCAGAGCGCCCAGCGGGCGACCTCGGCCGTGCTTCCGCCCGCGGCTCGCACGGCCTCGGAGGCGCCCTCCTGGGCGGACTCGATGGTCTCGTAGACCCACTTGCCCTGCGTGCCGATGCCCGCGATGCCCAGCGCGAGAGCGCCCGTGAACGGGGTGAGGCCTGTGACGGTCAGGAGGAGGAGCGCGATGATCACCTCGGGCACCGCGCGGATGATGGCGAAGACCACCCGCAGCGGCAGGCGCACCCAGGAGGGTCCGACGTTGCCGGCGGCGAGCATCCCGAGAGGGATCGAGACGATCACGCACAGGATCGCGCCGATCCACGCCATGGAGATGGAGCGCCACATCTCGAATAGGGCGCGCGGCAGGCGCTCCCAGTTCGGGTCGGCGAACATGAGCGTGCTGTAGCGCAGCACGTCGCCGGGCACGTCGCCGAGCTCGCTCCAGTCGATCCTCAAGCCGACGGTCGCGGCGATCACGACACCGCCCACGACGATCGCCCACAGGCTCGCGGCGGTGCGCGAGGGCCGCGACGGCGGAAGCGGCGGTGCGGTGCGCGCGTTCACACGAGCCTCCGTCGCAGGGTCGTGGAGACAAGCTCGATGAGCACGACGACGACGAGGATCTCGAGCACGATGATCGCGACGTCGTCGTAGGCGTAGAAGGCGCGTCGCTCGTCGAGCAGCCGCCCGATGCCGCCCGCGCCGACGATGCCGAGGATCGCGGAGATGCGCACGTTGAGCTCGAGGGCGTACAGCCACTGGTTGGCGAAGAGCGGCCAGGACTGCGGCAGCGCGGTCGCGCGGTTGATCTGCAGTTGAGAGCCACCCGCGGCGCGACCGGCCTCCATGTACGCGTGGTCGCCCGAGTCGATCGCCTCCGAGACGAGCTTGACGACGACCCCGACGTTGAAGAGGAAGAGCGTCACGAGGCCGGGAAGCGCGCCTACGCCGATCATCGCGACGAGGACGGTCGCGTAGACGAGGTCGGGCACGGCCCGCAGAACGTTGATGACCGTGCGGACAGCGTGACGCGTGACGCCGTTCGGGTTGGTGGGTGCGGCGGCCCACAGCGTCAGCGGCACGGAGACGAGCGCAGCGGCCGCCGCGCCCACGAGCGCCATCTGCAGCGTCTCGAGTATCGGCTCGAGCGTGCGGGGGAGGAAGGAGAAATCCGGCTGGATCAGTTGCACGAGCAGTCCCGAGCCGTTGCTCCAGTTGCGGACGAGAGCACCGAGGTCGACCTCGATGCCGCCGATCGCGGGCACGCACGTCGCGATCGTGAAGAGCGCGAACGCCGCGATCGCGAGGCCGTTCCGCGCCCGGTTGCGGGGGCGGGGAGGCAGGTCGAGCGCGCGTAGCGGCGCGGTCGCCGCCTCGACGCTGTCGGCGCTCGCGCCGATCAGCCTCGTGCTCACGAGCCGAGCCGATCGTCGGGCTGGATGGGCCGACCGTAGATCTGCTCGAAGTCGCTCTCCGCCGCCTCCGCCGCCGGGCCGTCGTAGACGAGCCGGCCGTCGCGCAGGCCGATCATGCGCGTCGTGTACATGCGAGCCAGATCCATGAGGTGGATGTTCACCAGCACGGTGAGGCCCTTCTCGGCGTTGACCCGGCGCAGGTCGTTCATGACGGCGTGGGCGGTCGGCGGGTCGAGGCTCGCCACCGGCTCGTCGGCGAGCATGACGCTCGGTTCCTGCGTCAGGGCGCGGGCGATCGCGACGCGCTGCTTCTGGCCGCCCGAGAGCTGACCCGCGCGGGTCCACACCTTGTCGAGGATCCCGACCGAGTCCAGCGACCGCAGCGCGAGCTCGCGGTCGTGCGCCGTCGTGATGCCGAGCAGCGATCGGTAGATCGGAGTGTGGGCGAACCGCCCGACGAGCACGTTGCGGTACACGTCGGTGCGATCGGCGAGGTTGAAGCCCTGGAAGATCATCCCGATGTGCCCGCGGAGGCTGCGCAGCCGACGGCCGCGCATGCCGTTGACGGTATGCGGCCCCACGGCGACCGTGCCGCTCGTCACGGGTACGAGCCCGTTGATGGTACGGATGAGCGTCGACTTGCCCGAGCCGGAGAGTCCGACGATGGAGACCATCTCACCGGGAGCGATGTCGAGGGAGACGTTGCGCAGGGCCGTCGTGCCGTTCGGATAGGTGACCGATACGTCGTCGAGGCGGATGGACCACGACCCGGAGGCCGAGGGGGTGACCTCGGCCTCCGGGCGCTGCGGTGCAGAACGCATGAAGCGAACCTTCGCGATCGATGCGATCAGTTGGAGAACTGGGCGAGGATCTCGCCGTAGCGGGTGATCTCGCCGATCTCCGTCTCGCTCGTCCAGTCGGAGAGGCCGACGAGGTCGAACATGACGGTGGCCGCCTCCTCGGAGGAGTCCGCATAGGCGTCCATGAGCGCGGTCAGCTGGGTGACGAGGTCGTCGGGCAGCGACGAGGAGACCGCGACGCCGCCGTTCGGGATGAGGTCGGTGTAGGCGAACGCCACGACTTGCTCGGCGATGTCGGGAGCCTCCTCGGTGACCGTGGTGCGGGCATCCCAGTAGGCGAAGCCCACCTCGGCGTCGCCGTTGTAGACGGCGAGGACCGAGTTGTTGTTGCCCTCGACCGGGATCTGCGTGATGTCGGCGTCGGTGTCGATGCCGAGCTCGCGCATGGCGACGACGGGGTACTGGTAGCCAGCGGGCGACGTGGCCGCCTGGAGGGCGACCTCCGTGCCGTTGTCAATGAGCTCCAGCGCTTCGAGGCCGGCCGGGCCTGCGCCAGCGGCGGTGCCCTGCTCGATGCCGTTGCAGTAGGACAGCTCGATGCCGCTCGCGGCGTACGTGGCCATGACAGGGGCCTCGGCGCAGTACTTGGCCGGGTTGTTGGTGTACGCGACAGACGCGTACGAGGTGGCTCCGAAGCGCACGTCACGCAGGATGAGCTCGGCGTCGTAGCGCTCGATCGCGTTGTACAGCGAGCCGGCGTCGGTGATGACGACCTGAGCCTGGTCGCTGCCCAGTGCTTCGACGGTCGCCGAGTATTCGGAGGCGACCACGCCGTTGATCTCGATGCCGAGGTTGTCGGAGAGGTAGCTGGTGAGCGGGTCGAGCGCCTCGGCGAGGTCAGCGCCCTCGACCGAGGGGACGAGGGAGATCGTGATGGACTCGGGCCACTCGGAGGCCTCGCCCGAGGCGTCGGTCTCAGCCTGGCCGCTGCAGCCGACGAGGGCGACGGCGGCGACGGCCGCGACACCGGAGATGAGGAGGGACTTGCGCATGATCAGTGGTTCCTTTCGATGGTGTGGTGAGGGAGGGAATCGGCAGAAGGAGTCAGGAGGGGAGGAGCGGCGTGCACCCACGCCGTGATCTCGTCGTAGAGATCGGCGAGGCTGTGACCGCGCATCGTGGTGGCAGCGGCGGAATGCGCGGCGGTGACGCCGACGAGAGCGGTGTCCGCTCCGAGCGCGGTCGCCGGGTCGAGGTCGAACTCGGCGATGTCGCCGATGGCGAGCACCGCACCCTGCTCGAGCGCCTCGCGCAGCACGGGCACGAGGCCGTGGGGCTTGCCGACCGCGAAGTGCAGATCGTCGAAGACCTCGGCCACGCCCCACGCCTCGAGGACGTCGAGGATGCGGCCGGCCGGTGCGTTGGTCGCGAGGACGAGGCGCGCGCGTGCGCTGAGACCGTGCAGGAACTCGCGCAGGCCCTGCGGCGGGTCGACGAGGGCGTCGTCGGATCCGAGCAGCTCGCGCGAGGCGGCGTACGCGGCGTCGAGGCGCTCGCGTGCGATGCCCTCGGCGGCGGCGACCCGGCTGACGGCGTCGTAGCCGTCGCGGTACTCGGCCTCGCCCGCCTCGAAGGCGGCGAGCGCGGCCTCGGCGCGACCGAGGAACGTCGCATCACCGGCGTGCGCGGCGATCGCACGAGCGAACGCCGAGATCGGCCCGTTGCCGAGCGCGAGTGTGCCGTCGAAATCCAGCACGATCGTGGGCCTCACCGCTCTCCTCTCCGCCCGCGGGCAGGTTCGTCGCCCTGACGTGGACGATGCGTCTATGGTGGCCAAATTTGGTGGACGAAGCGGCCATGAGTGGTGAACACTGCGTGAACTCATCCGGGGCGACGGCCGTCTACGCTGGGACGTCGTGATCCACACGCTCGACGATGCCGCGGCGCGAGCGCTCACCGACCCCAGCGGCGTCCTGCGCGAGCACTCCTGGCTCGGCGCCGCGATCGACGATGACGTCGGCGCGGGCAGGCTCGAGAAGTGGGGCCGGTCGACGGCGATGGACGAGAACACCGGGACGGCGACCGTGGACCCCGCGCTGTTCGCGGCACTCCACTCCCGCGCGCACGTCGAGGCGCGCTGGCCAGTCGGCCATGCCGGCCTCCTGCACGTGTACGGCTACCTGCTGTCGACGACGCCCACTCCGTACGGGCTGAAGCGCGAGAGGTGGCTGGACGGCGGGCTCGCGCGCGCCTACGGGCTCGCCGACGACGCTTTCGTGCCGTGGGCGCGATCGACCACTCTGCTGGAGCGCGTGAGCGACGCGGCGGAGGCGCTCGTCGCGCTCGGGGCGACGCGCGTCCAGACCGTCGACGGGGTCGAGTCGGTGCTCGCCCTCGGACGCGCGCGCGACGACGGGCCGTTCGCGCTCGCCTACGCCGTGGACGGGAGGCTCGTCACCACATTCCCGGTCGGCTCGGCCGAATCGGTGCTCGCCGAGTGGGATGCCGACGCCGCGCGGCTGCGGTGGAACGCCGCGGGAGAGGCGCATTCCGCCGCGCTTGGTCCGGAAGGTCAGAGGTGGCGGGCGACCGCGAGGTCGAGCCGGTAGGCGAGGGCCTCGACGTACTCGGGCTCGTGCGGCTGCACGAGCCAGCGCAGGGGAGTGCGCTCGGCGCGGTAGTGCTCAAGCGCAGCATCCTCGTGTCCGGAAGGCGGTCGGCCGTCGGCGCGCACGACGCGCCACCAGGGCACTGAGCCGCCCTCCATGGCCATGACGCGGCCGACGGCGCGGGCGCCGCGCGAGCCGAGCTCGGCGGCGACGTCGCCGTAGGTCATGACGCGGCCGGGCGGGATGTCGTCGACGACGGCGAGCACGGCGCCGGCGAAGTCGAGGGAGGTCACCGTGACACCGGGCGCGTGCTTCTCGTTCACGAGTGTGCCAGTCTGCGCGGCCGCGTCAGACGGTGAGCTCGCCGATCTTCTCGCCGTACTCCGTCTCGCCGACCTCAGTGAAGCCGATGCGACGGAAGAACTCTCCGGGCCCGTCGTCGCCCGACTCCCAGATGACGGTGAGGCGGTCGAAGCCGCGCTGGCGGGCCTCCTCCGCGAGGGCGTGCACGGCGAACTTGCCGATGCCGCGGCCCTGAGCCGTGGCATCCACGTTGACGCGCCAGACGCAGCTGCGAAACTCCGGCTTCGGGTTGTCGGCGTCGAAGTTGCCGCGGATGAAGCCGACGACCTCGTCGCCGTCGAGGACGACGCGCGCCCACGTGGTGCTCGGGTCGACGTAGGCGTCGGCGGCCGAGTAGGAGACCGGGGTGATGTACTGCTCCTGGCCCGGCAGCAGGGTGAGGCCGTTCGCGGCCACAATCGTCTTCGCCGACAGCTCTTCGACTCGCAAGTTCCCCATGCGCTCCACAGTAGCGCGTGGCCCCCGCACGAGGGTCAGACTTCGGTATCTCGATGTCGAGATATCTCGCTCAGCCGCTAGGCTGGCTTCTGCCACCGAAGAGAGGAACCCCCGTGCAGAAGATCAAGGTCGAGGGCACCGTCGTCGAACTCGACGGCGACGAGATGACCCGCATCATCTGGCAGTTCATCAAGGACCGCCTCATCCACCCCTACCTCGATGTGACGCTCGAGTACTACGATCTCGGCATCCAGCACCGCGACGAGACCGACGACCAGGTCACGGTCGATGCGGCGCACGCGATCCAGAAGCACGGCGTCGGCGTCAAGTGCGCCACGATCACGCCCGACGAGGCGCGCGTCGAAGAGTTCGGCCTCAAGAAGATGTGGCGCAGCCCCAACGGCACCATTCGCAACATCCTCGGCGGCGTCATCTTCCGCGAGCCGATCATCATCAGCAACATTCCGCGACTGGTGCCCGGCTGGAACAAGCCCATCATCATCGGCCGCCACGCGTTCGGCGACCAGTACCGCGCCACCGACTTCCTCTTCAAGGGCAAGGGCACGCTCACGGTCGAGTTCACGCCCGAGGACGGCTCCGAGCCTCAGAAGTTCGAGGTCTACCAGTCGCCCGGCGACGGCATCGCCCAGGTGCAGTACAACCTCGACGCCTCGATCATCGACTTCGCTCGCGCCTCGCTCAACTACGGGCTCTCGCGCCAGTACCCCGTGTACCTCTCGACGAAGAACACGATCCTCAAGGCATACGACGGCCGCTTCAAGGACCTCTTCCAGGAGGTCTACGAGAACGAGTTCAAGGACAAGTTCGAGGCCGCCGGCATCACCTACGAGCACCGCCTCATCGACGACATGGTCGCCTCCGCCATGAAGTGGGAGGGCGGATACGTCTGGGCCTGCAAGAACTACGACGGCGACGTGCAGTCAGACACCGTCGCGCAGGGCTTCGGCTCGCTCGGCCTCATGACGAGCGTGCTCACGACCCCGGACGGCAAGATCGTCGAAGCCGAGGCCGCGCACGGCACCGTCACGCGCCACTACCGCCAGCACCAGCAGGGCAAGCCCACGTCGACGAACCCCATCGCGTCGATCTTCGCGTGGACCCGTGGCCTCATGCACCGAGGCAAGCTCGACGGCAACCAGGAGCTCATCGCCTTCGCCGAGACCCTCGAGGACGTCGTCATCACGACCGTCGAGAGCGGCAAGATGACGAAGGACCTCGCGCTGCTCGTGAGCGACGACCAGGCCTACCTCACGACGGAGGATTTCCTCGCAGCCCTCGACGAGAACCTCGCCTCGCGACTCGCGTAGACACCGTCGCTGCCGCGTGAGGCAGAACCGCTGACCGGATGCCCGTGGCCGAGTGCCACGGGCATCCGTCGTCTCGGCGCACCTCCCCGCGGCACCCGCGGAGCCCCGACCCCCCGGAATGGGGCGCCCTCCGCCCCCGGATGGGGGGAGGTGAACCTCTTTCGCCCCCGCTCGCCGTCCCTCAGGATGGTGAAGCGGCGTCACGCCCGAGCGCCGCAACCCGACCGAGCCCCCGCTCGGCGCTGGGGGGAATCGGGCCCTGGGGGGATTCACCGTGTCGATCTCGCACGTTGCACACCGCGCACTGGCAGCACTGCTGACGACCGCCGTCATCACGGCGGCCGCGATCTCGATGCCGACGGCAACCGCCACGGCGGCGCCCTCCGCCGTCACGCAGACCTTCAGCTACACGGGCGCCGTTCAGACCTTCACGGTGCCGGCCGGGGTCACGCAGCTCTCCACTGTCATCACGGGCGCCGAGGGCGGCCGCGGCGGCGATGATTCCCAAGGCCCACCTCGTGCGGGCGGGTACAAGGGCCAGATCACCGGAACCATTGCGGTGACTCCCGGGCAAGTGTTGACGGTTGCG
>NZ_VIKT02000011.1:0-31298 GCF_009371975.2 Microcella pacifica | reverse complement strand
CAGGGAACGTCGGGTGCCGGCGGAGCCGGTGGTGCAGCGACAGTGTTGATGATCGGTTCTGCCACCATCGTCGCTGGCGGTGCCGGTGGTGGTGGCGGAAGCGGGCAGTACGCGTCACTTTATGGGCGTCAGGCTGAGGCAACTCACAAGGCACGCACCGACCTCAGCACGGGGGTTGGTCAGACAGGGTTCGACGTCACCAGCATTTGCACGTCTAGCTGCGACGGCGGTGGCGGTGGCGGTGGCGGTGGCGGTGCACAGGGCGGCGCCCGAGGTCCGGTGGAGTTCGGCATCGGCGCCGACACAGAGTGGCTCGGCTACGGAGGCTTCCCCGGCGCGAACTCGACCGCGGGCCTCGCGAACCTCAGCGCCACCTACGTCTTCTTCTCCGGCAACAACGGGCATGGGTCGGTCTCCATCACGTACACCACCGGTTCGGCTGATGCCCCGACAAGCGTCATAGGTGCGCCGGGCGACGAGCAGATCGCCCTCAGCTGGACGGCGCCCGCCAACGAAGGCGGCGCGAGCATCACCGACTACGTCATCGCCTACGCCGAGGACTCGGCGACGCCCGACTGGCAGATCGTCGAGGAGGGCGAGTCGACCGCAACCACCGCCACTGTCACGGGCCTGACCAACGGCACGGCGTACATCTTCCGGGTCGCGGCCGTCAACTCCTTCGGCACGAGCGCACCCTCGGCCGCCTCCGACCCGGTCTATGCGAGCGGCGTGCCCGGTGCGCCGTCCATCACCTCCGTCATCTCGCGGGATGCTGCGCTCACGGTCGCGTTCGACGCGGCTTCCTCGCCCATCGCGATCGAGCGCTACGAGTATCAGCTCGACGGCGGCCCCTGGGTCGCGACCGCCGAGGCCGAGTCGCCTCTTCTCGTCAGCGGCCTCAGCAACGGCTCCACCTACGACCTGCGCGTGCGCGGGGTCAACGCGATCGGCGCTGGTGCCGCATCGACCCCCGCCTCGGGCATGGCCATCTCGACCCCCGGAGCGCCCACGATCGATGCCGTGAGCCCCACGATCGGTGGTGCGAGCATCGAGTTCACGCCCGGCTTCGGCGGCGGCGGCACGATCACGGGCTACGAGTACCAAGTGGACGGCGGCAGCTGGGTCGACGCCGGCACCACGAGCCCGGTCACGATCACCGGTCTCGCTGATGGCGCGAGCGCAATTGTCGAGCTGCGCGCCCTCAACTCGGCGGGGGCGGGCACCCCGTCGGCTCCCGTCACCGTGCGGACGCCCTCGACACCCGATGCTCCCGTGATCGACGGCATCACGGCCGCCGACACCTCGCTACAGGTGGCCTTCGCCTCCGTGGTCGACGGGGGATCCGTCGTCACCGACTACGAGTACCAGCTCGAGGCGGGCGGCGCGTGGACTCCCCTCGGCACGACCGCGAGCCCCGCGACCATCACGGGCCTCGTCAACGGAACGAGCTACGACGTGCGGCTGCGTGCCGTCAACGCTGTCGGCGCGAGCACCCCCTCGACTGCTGTCGTCGGCACTCCCGCCACGACGCCGGGAGCGCCCTCGATCGTCGGCGACACCGTCGCGGGCTCCGACGCGACCCTGAGCGCGCAGTTCACCGCCCCCGACTCCGACGGCGGGTCAGCGATCACGACCTACGAGTACTCGACCGACGGAGGCGCCACGTGGCGCGCGCGCGACGCGGGCACGACCGAGAGCCCGCTCGTCATCACGACCCTCTCGAGCGACGGCACGACCCCGCTCACCAACGGCACGACCTACTACGTCGAGGTGCGCGCGGTGAACGCCCAGGGCCCCGGTACGGCCTCCGGCGTCGCGGAGGGCATCGCCCGCACGATTCCGAGCGCTCCGACCCTTTCGAGCATCACGCCCGGCTCCACCGAGCTGCGCGTGCGGTTCGATGCGGCTTCCAACGGCGGCTCGCCGATCAGCGCCTACGAGTACCGCATCGACGACGGTGCGTGGGTCTCGACCGGAGGCCTGGGCACCGCGTTCTCGATCACCGGGCTGACCAACGGCACGGAGTACCTCGTCACCGTGCGCGCCGTTAACGCCGTCGGTGACGGCCCCTCGTCCGACCCCGTCGCGGCGACCCCGGTCGCGGTGCCCGGCCAGCCGACGATCGCCTCCTACCTGCCGACCGACCGCACCCTCACGCTCACGGTGGAGCTCGCCGACGACGGCGGCACCGAGGTGACCGGGTGGGAGTACTCCACCGATGCGGGGGCGACCTGGGCGGCGGCGGGAGCCACCTCGAGCCCGTTCTCGATCACCTCGCTCTCCTCCGACGTGGATGCGCGGCTCATCAACGGCGAGAACTACACCGTCATCGTGCGCGCGGCGAGCGCCGCGGGCGCCGGTGCGGCGTCGGCCCCGCGCATCCTCACTCCTCGTGCGGTGCCGGCCCAGCCGGTCACGTCGCTCACCGCGCTCGATGGCGCCGTCTCGGTGGCCTTCTCGGTCGCCGACGACGGCGGCTCGCCGGTTCTCGACCTGCAGTACAGCCTGAACGGAGCGCCCTTCGTCTCGACCGGCACGCTCTCCACGCCGTTCGTGCTCACGGGGCTCACCAACGGGCAGCCGGCCACGATCGAGCTGCGGGCCGTCAACGTCTCCGGCCCGAGTGCGGTCTCGGATGCCCGTTCCGCGACCCCGCGCACGGTGCCGGGTGCCCCGACCGCCGTGAGCGTCGCCCCTGGCAACGCCCTGGCCGAGGTGTCATGGTCGGCGCCCGCCTCCACGGGCGGCGCGAGCATCACGCAGTACACCGCGAGCGCCTACGCCACGGCGAGCTCGACGACAGCGCTCGCGAGCTGCTCGACCTCGAGCACCGCCTGCGACATCACCGGTCTGAGCAACGACACGACCTACTTCGTCTCCGTCGTCGCGCAGAACGCCGCGGGAACCGGCTCCGCCTCGGCGCCGCGCGTGTCGGTGCTACCGCTCGCAAAGCCCTCGGCTCCGAGCCTCGGCACGCTGACCCCGGCCAACACCTACCTCTCGGCGGCCTTTACGCCGGGCGCGGCAGGCTCGCGTTCCATCACGGGCTACGAGTACCAGCTCAACGGCGGCGAGTGGCGACCGGCGGCCAGCACCTCGAGCCCCCTCGTGATCTCCGGCCTCGCCAACGGCACGGAGTACACCGTCGCTCTCCGAGCGGTGAGCGCCGCCGGTGCCGGTGAGCCCTCGAGCACGCGCACCGCCACGCCCTTTGGCCTGCCCAGCACGCCGGACTCGGCGACGATCGTCGCAGAGCCCGCGAGCGGCTCCGCGATCGTGAGCTGGGAGGCGCCGAGCGCCAACGGCTCGACGATCACCAACTACACGGTCGTCGCCTGGACGGCGGCGTCGCAGGGCAGCCAGTTTCGCACCTGCACGACAGCGGGCGCTACGACCTGCACCGTCACGGGACTGTATGACAACACGACGTACTACATCAGCGTCGACGCGACCAACGCGGCAGGCACGAGCACGCGCTCCACGCCGCGCGTGCCCGTCGTCTACACGGGCAAGCCCGGCTCGGTGAGCGGCGTGACCGCCGTCGCCGGTGACGCGCAGGCCTCCCTCACCTGGACCGCGGGGGCGGCGGGAGCGAGCGCCGTCACCGACTACACCGTCTGGTACCGCGCCGTCGGGGACAGCGACTACACGCGCTTCGTGGAGCCCGTCTCGACCGCGCTCACGGCAACGGTCACCGGCCTGGAGAACGGCACGGAGTACACGTTCATCGTCTACGCCGTCAACGCCCAGGGCACGAGCCTCGCGAGCGCCCCGTCTGCCGCCGTGAGCCCCACGGGCATCGGCGTCGCGCCGACCTTCGAGGCGCCGGTGCGCACGCCGGACGGCTTCACGGTCGCGATCAGCAACTACTCGGAGGTCACGACGTACGGCGCGACCGCGACGAACGGCGCGAGCGCGAGCGTGAGCGGCTCCACCGTCACCGTGAGCGGTCTCGCGGCGAACGCCGAGTCGACGGTCACGGTCGAGGCGGTGCGCCACGGCTACACGACCGCATCGGCGAGCACGAGCGGCACCTCGCTCGAGGCGGGCGTCGCGCCTGTGCTCGGCGAGCCGGTCTCGATCGACGGCGGCTTCACCGTGCAGCTCGACAACCTCGACGCACTCGCCGTCTACGTGTTCTCCCTGCCGGGAGAGGCGACCGCGACCCTCGAGGGCGCGACCGTGACGGTCGCGGGCCTCGCCCCGGGCGAGAGCGCCGAGCTCACGGTTACGGCACAGCGCGCCGGTCGTGCCGATGCGCCCACGACGGTGACCGGCGAGGCCCTGCCCGCCGCCCCGAGCCCGCAGCTCGGCGACGTGACGCGCACCTCGGACGGCTTCACGGTGCCGCTCGTCGACGCGGTCGATGGCGTCGACTACTCCGTCTCCTCGACGGAGGGCGTCGCGGCTCTCAGCGACGGCGTGATCGTCGTCACGGGTCTCGAACCCGAGCAGGAGGCCACCCTCACGGTGACCGCCTCCCTCGCCGCTCACGTGGATGCGTCGACATCCGTGACGAGCTCGGCACTCGGCACGGGCATCGCGCCCGCCCTGTCACTCGGCGACCGTACGCCGGGCGGCTTCAGCCTCACGATCGACAACCCGCAGGACGGCGTGGACTACCTCGTCTCCACGACGGCGGGCTCGGTCTCCCGCAGCGGCACGACCATCACGGTCACGGGTCTTGCCCCGGCGCAGAGTGCCACGGTCACGGTCGTCGCGGTCGCCACCGGTCGCACCGACGCCCCCTCGAGCGTCACCTCGTCGGCGCTCGGTCAGGGCGCGATCGACCCCGCGGCCCCCGTGCCCACCCTCGACGGCTTCCGCGCCGAGATTCAGGATTTCGATGCTGAGGCGACCTACGAGGTCACGTCCTCCGCGGGAGCGGTGGCGCTCGAGGGCGAGACGATCGTCGTCACGGGCCTCGCCCCCGGCGAGTCGGCGACCGTCACGATCGCCTTCACGAAGGAGGGTGAGACGGATGCCACGGCCGAGCTGACCGGCGCGGCCCTCGCCATCGGCACGGCTCCGACGTTCTCGTCCTCCACGAGCGCGGCGAGGGGCTTCACGTTCACGATCACGAACTACTCGGCCGAGATCAGCTACACGCTCGCCGCGACCAACGCTGGCAGCGTCACGCGCAGCGGCGCGACCGTCACGGTGGCCGGTCTCGCCCCGGGTGCGACCTCCGCGGTGACGGTCACGGCGAGCCGTGTCGGCTACCGGGATGCGGCCGCCGTGACCTCGGGCGTGGCCCTGCCCCCGGCGCCGACCCCGCCGCCTCCCGCCCCGGAGCCCGAGCCGGAGGAGCAGACCGAGCCGTCGACCCCGACGCCGCCGCAGACCACGCCGCAGAACCCCGGCACGTCGACGGCGATCGTCGACGGCGAGACTCGCGAGTCGACCATCGTCGTGGACGGCGAGCGTTTCACTGTCTCGTCCCAGGGCGCGACCCTCGTCGTCGAGCCGATGTCGGGCGGCGCCTCGTCCGGTGCGAGCGGCGGTACCACTCCCGTCGTCTTCGTGGGCGGCGACGTGAGCATCGAGGTCGGCGGGTTCGCGGCCGACAGCACGATCGAGATCTGGGCGTACTCGACGCCCACCTACCTCACGAGCATGACGGTCGGCTCGGATCTCGCGGCTGGCACGGTCGTGACGCTGCCGTCGAGCATCCGGCCCGGCGAGCACACGATCGTGGTGACGGGCACGGGCGCGGATGGTGAGCCGATCGAGCTCTCCCTCGGCATCCTCGTGGTTGAGGAGGTCGAGGAGGCCGCGGCAGAGCCCGCGGTCGTCGCGGATGACGAGACCGAGGCGACGACGGAGCCCGATGGCGGAGCCGGCGCGGGCATGGCGATCGCCGTCGCGATCATGGCACTGCTGCTCGCGACGGGCCTGCTCTTCTTCGTGCTGGCGCGCCGCCGCCAGCGCGGCAGCACCGACGACGCCGCAGCCGCGCGGGTCTGACGCCGCCGGGAGGGTCGGTGAGGCAAGCCTCGGCTTGCTGGCGCCGCGCCCTCCCGGGGCGTAGACCTGTCATTATGCGGAGACTTCTCGCGGCTGCACGGCGCTACCCCCTCGTCGGGCTCGCGGTGCTCGTCGGCGCCGTGGGGCTCGCGCTCCTCGCCGCCGACCTCGAGCCGATCGCCCGCTGGGGAGTGTCGATCTTCGCGCTCGGGGTCGCCCTCAAGGAGGGCGTCGGCATGGTGCGCAGTCTGCTCTCCGGACAGTTCGGGCTCGACGTGCTCGCCATCATGGCGATCGTGAGCACCGTCGTCGTGGGCGAGTACTGGGCGAGCCTCGTGATCGTGATCATGCTCGCCGGCGGTGAGGCGCTCGAGGATGTCGCCGCTGGCCGTGCTCAGCGCGAGCTGCGATCGCTACTGGGAAAGGTACCGCAGCAGGCTCACCGCCTCTCCGCCGAGGGCGATGTCGAGGATGTCGCGGTCGACGAGGTCTCGCCGGGGGATCGTCTGCTCGTGCGCCCCTCCGAGGTCGTTCCCGTCGACGGCGAGCTCGCGAGTGCCGCCGCGACCTTCGACGAGTCCTCGCTTACCGGGGAGAGCATGCCTGTCGAGCGTCAGCGCGGCGACGCCGTGCTCAGCGGCTCGCTCGCTGGCGCCGACGCGGTCGAGATCGTGGCCACGGCACGCGCCGCCGACAGTCAGTACCAGCGCATCGTGGCGCTCGTGGAGGAGGCCTCGCAGTCGCGCGCCCCCATCGTGCGCCTCGCCGACCGCTATGCACTGCCCTTCACGATCGTGTCGCTCGTCATCGCGGGCGTCGCCTGGGCGCTGAGCGGCGACCCCGTGCGCTTCGCCGAAGTGCTCGTCGTTGCGACGCCGTGCCCGCTGCTCATTGCCGCGCCCGTCGCGTTCATGGGCGGCATGTCGAGTGCGGCCAAGCACGGCATCGTCGTCAAGAACGCCGCTGCGCTCGAGCGGCTCGCGCGCACACGCACGGTCGCCTTCGACAAGACGGGCACTCTCACGCAGGGGCATCCGCAGGTCGTCGCGGTGCACCCGGTCGACGCCATGGACGCTGACGAGATGCTGCGGCTCGTCGGCTCGGCCGAGCGGTACTCCTCCCACGTGCTCGCCGCAGCGCTCGTCGAGGCCGCGACCGACCGAGGCCTGGCCCTCGGCAGCTCGGAGGATGCGCGCGAGGTCGCCACGCACGGCGTCACCGCGACCGTCGACGGCCTCGCCGTCGTCGTGGGCAAACCGGCCTTCGTGGCCGAGCACGCCGCCGGCGTGGAGCGGCGAGAGCTGCCGAGCGGCGAGTCCGCCGTCTACGTGGCGGTCGACGGAGAGTTCGCGGGCACGGTCGTGCTGCGCGACGAAGTGCGGCCGGATGCCGCGGCGACGCTGCGCGTACTCGGCGAGCTGGGCATCCAGCGCACCCTCATGGTGACGGGCGACGTCGAGGCGACCGCGCGCCCCATCGCCGCCGGTCTCGGCATCGGCGAGCTGCACGCGGAGTGCCTGCCGGAGGACAAGGTGCGCATCGTGCGCGAGCTGCAGCCGCGACCGGTCGTCATGGTGGGCGACGGCGTCAACGATGCGCCCGTTCTCGCGGTGTCGGATGTCGGCATCGCTATGGGTGCGCGCGGCTCGACGGCTGCTTCCGAGTCGGCCGACGTCGTCATCATGCTCGACGACGTCGCGCGCGTGGCGCGCGCCGTGAGCATCGGGCAGCGCACCGTGCGCGTCGCCCTGCAGAGCATCTGGATGGGCATCATCATCTCGGTGGGGCTCATGCTCGTCGCCGCCTTCGGGTTCCTGCCTGCGATCGCCGGTGCCGCCCTGCAGGAGGTCGTCGACCTCGTGGCCATTCTCGGCGCGCTGCGTGCCGTGCGCGCGGGGGAGGCGCGACTGTCGGGGCTCGAGCGCGCAGGGCGCACGCGAACGGGCCCCGCATCCGAGGATGCGAGGCCCGTCGAGGCGCCCTCCCGCGGGAGCGCGCCCGGAGGCGTCACCCGCTAGGCGGAGACCTTCTTGCGGTCGCCGGCGGTCGCCACCGAGATCTTGCGAGGCTTCGCCTTCTCGGCCACCGGGATCATGACGCTCAGCACGCCGTTCTCGTAGTGGGCCGAGATGTTCTCGGTGTCGATGTCTTTGCCGAGCGTGAGCTGGCGCAGGTAGCTGCCGGTGCCGCGCTCGCGGGCGAGCCACTGCACGCCCTCCTCGGTGCGGGCCGAGCGCTCGGCGCGGATGGTGAGCAGCTGACCGTCGACGTCCACGTCGACCGAGCCAGGGTCGACACCCGGCAGGTCGGCGGTGAGCACGTAGTGGTCGCCGCCGCGGAACAGGTCCATGGGCATGAGGCGCGGGCTCTGGCGCTGGTCGAGCAGGCTCGAGGCAACGCGGTCGAGCTCGCGGAACGGGTCGAAGAACATCGTCATCGCGGTACTCCTTGTCACGTCGCCCGCCGGGTGGCGGGTGGTCGATGGAAACCTGAGTCGGAGTGACTCAAGTACTGCGATATTAGCACTCGGTAGGAGAGAGTGCCAACTGTTCGCGCACGGCGAAAACCCTGGTGAGAGCTGCTTCTCACCCGTGAGTGCAGGCGCTCAGTACCCGACGAAGTAGTCGGTCTGCACGCGCTTCGCGCCCGCGGCGCGCAGGGCTGCACGCCCCGCGGAGACCACGGCGGGGGCACCCGAGACGAACCCGCGCCGGGAGGCGAGGTCGGGTATGAGCTCCAGCAGGGCATCCCGCGTCAGACCCTCGAGCGGTACCTCGATCACACGGGCCCCCGAGGCCTCGAGAACGTCGCGGTAGAGCACCTCGCCAGGGTTCGACGGCACGACGAGCACGACGACGTCGCGCTGCTCGCCGCGCGCCGTGAGCTCGGCGAGCTGACTGGCGAACGGCGTCACGCCGATGCCGCCCGCGAGCAGGACGAGCGGGATGCTCCGGTCACGGGGCAGCAGGAAGTCGCCGGCGATGAGCGTGGTCGCCACGCGGGCCCCCGGCTCGAGCTCGCGCAGGGTTCGCTT
This sequence comes from Microcella pacifica, assembly GCF_009371975.2. Lineage (GTDB taxonomy): Bacteria > Actinomycetota > Actinomycetes > Actinomycetales > Microbacteriaceae > Microcella > Microcella pacifica. Next base: position 22,297 of record NZ_VIKT02000011.1, on the reverse strand, counting down.
GAGCGTGGAGCCCGGGTCGGGCATCCGCATGCCGAGGCGCACGATCGGATCGCTCGGGGCCGACGCGATCGTGAAGCTGCGGCGCATTCCCCTCTGGTCGGCTCCGTGCGGCACGTGCAGCTCGAGGTACTGGCCCGCTTCGAAGCGCAGCGGCCGCGAGGGCTCGAAGCGCAGCTCGGTCGCGTGCGGCGAGAGGGGCGCCGCGCCGATGAGGCGCAGCGAGACACCGGGCCGGCGCGACACCGCGAAGGCGACGATGTTGCCCACGACGAGGGCCAGCTCGGGCGAGGTGTAGAGGGGCCCGAGGCTGAACGGCACCGAGAACACGACGGCGACGACCGCCGCGGTGAGCCACTGCTGCCAGCGTCGCGGCGGCAGGGTGAGCGGCTCGGTCAGCATGAACCCGGCGAGGAAGACGATGGGGAACAGCAGCAGGACCGAGCTGTATGCGTCGAGCGGCGCCGCGCCCGTGAGGGTGATGCGGGTGCCGATGATCGCGACCGTGAGCACGATCGCGACGAGCCCCACGTCGAGGCGCCGCGTGCGGTCGAGCAGCAGGAGAGCGCCGAGGGCGACGACGGGCAGCATGGCGGGCGTGGCGATCCACCACGCGCCGATCGTGAGCCCGGCGAGGCTCGCCACGAGCACGCCCGTCGCGGCAGGGTTGAGCAGATGCCGCCCGCGCCACACGATGAGGTACTTCGACAGAGCCGCGATGACACTCGCGGTGGCGGCGCCGACGAGCGCCATCGTGGCGAGGCTCGGCGGCACGAGGCAGACGATGATGAGGGCCGTGATGACGCTCGACTCGCGGTGCGGCACGACGCGCGCGAGACGCGCCGCGACCTCGTTCGCGCCGAGCGTCGCCACGAGCACGACGCCCGCGGTGCCGAGGATCGCGTAGGGGTCGGGCCCGATGATGTCGAGGAAGGCGAGGACGACCCCGAGCGCGAGCACCGCCACGAGGCTCACCGTCGCCAGTCGGTACATGCTCACGCGGCCGGTGACGGCGTCGATCGTCGCTCTCATGCGAACAGCTCTCCTGACAGGTCGGGGCTGCCCTCGAGGCGGCCGTCGTCGAAGAATCGAACCCACTGGAACGCGAAACGCTCAGCGAGGCGCGCCGGTTCGGCGAGAAAGAGCGCGGTCGCGAGTCCGTCGGCGAGCAGCGCCGTCTCGGCGATCGCCCACGTCGCGATAACGCCGCCGATCGGGCGGCCGGTCGTCGCGTCGACGATGTGGTGAAGGCCGTCGCCCCACGCGCGTCGGTTCGACGCCGAGCCGCAGAGGGCCTCGCCGCGCACCTCGACGATGCCGACCGCCTTGGCAGGGTTGGCGGGGTTCTCGAGGGCCAGCCGGATACTGCGCTCACCCCAGCAGCGCAGGTCGCCGCTCGCATCGACCACTGTCTCGAGCACGCCACGAGCCTGCAGCAGGTTGCCGACGAGGTCGACGAGGTAGCCCTTGCCAGCCGCACCCACGTCGAGCAGCACGGGGGCGGGACAGTCGAGCACGAGTCCGGCCGCGGTCTCTCGCAGGCTCAGGGCGTCGCCCCAGCGCGGCGCCGCGCGCGGGGCTCCGCGCGGCTCGAGCCGGTAGGCCGCGTCGTAGCCGAGTTGCTCGAGCGAGGCGCCCGCGAGCGGGCTGAGCCTGCCGTCGGTGAGGTCGTGCAGCTCGCGGTAGAGATCGAGCATCGGCGCAGCATCCTCGGGCAGGGGCCACGAGCCCGCCTCGCGCGCGATGCGGCTCACGAGCGAGTCGGCGCGGAACCGCGACCAGTCGCGGTCGAAGCGCTCGATGCGCGCGTGCACGGCGGCGAGGTCGCCGTCGTTGAGCTCGACGTCGCCTTCAAGGCCGTGGTCTCCGTCATGCTCGCCGCCGCGCGCACTGCCGACATCGAGGCGCCAGGGCACCCCGATCGCGTCGAAGCGGCTCGACGCCACGACTCAGCCCTCGAGCGCGTCGGCCTTGATGCTCGCGATCGCCTCGCGGAACCCGCCGCTCGTGAGCGAGGAGCCGGAGACGCGCGTGACGTCGAGCAGGTCGATGTCGACGCCGACCGCCTCAGCGGCGATGCCCTCGGCGAAAGCCGACTGGTAGAACTCGGTCGTCGGGTTGTTGGGGTTGGTCGTGACGTCGACCTCGGTCACGATGTCGTCCTCGAGCGTGACCGCGACGATGATGTTCTCGCTGCCGTTCGGCGAGGTGTAGGTGCCGTTGGCCTGGTAGCTGCCGTCGGCGTAGCTCGCCGAGGTGTCGCCCGAGGGCGAGTCACCGGCCGTGGCGCCCGCGTCGGCGCAGCCGGCGAGTGTGCCGAGGAGGGTGAGTCCTGCTGCGGTCGCATACATCGGCAGGGCTACGGGGCGCGTGGCGCGGGTCATCGGACTCCTCGTGGCGGCGGGGGCGGGCGGCCGTCTGGCGGCGTCAGATGACACTCGACGCCCCCGACTGTCGTGTGCTGCTTCCAGCATGGTTACCGTCGGTGAGTATTCGCTGTGGTCGCGCCGAGCGATTGCCCCGGGTGCGGATCGGGTGACAGACAAGAAAACTCTTGCCAAATGTTTGTTCGTAAGGTGTACTAACAAACATGTCCAGCGCCGGAACCCCTGAACGAGCCGACTCCGCGCGGGTTGTGGAGAGCTTCGGGCCGCGCCGCGTGCTGCGCCCGAGCGTCAAGGTTCTGCCCGAGCAGGCCCGGGCGCACAACCGATCCCTTGTGCTGCAGACTCTCTACCGTTCGGGCCCCCTCAGCCGCGCCGATCTGGCACGGGAGACCGGCCTCACGCGTGTCACGATCGGCGACCTCGTGGGCGAGCTCATCGCCGAGTCCCTTGCCCACGAGCTCGGCGTGCGCATCGACGCGACGCGCCCGGGCAAGCCTGCGACCCTCGTCGACCTGCACCGCGACGGCCACCGCATCGTCGGGCTCGACCTGAGCGACACCGACGTCTTCCGCGGCGCACTCATCGACCTGAACGGCACGATCCTGCAGAGGCGGGATGCCGATGCGCGCGGTCTCACGGGCGACGAGGCCACGGCTGCGGTCGTCGAGCTCGCCCGCTCGCTCGTCGAGCTCGCCGACCGACCCCTGCTCGGCATCGGTGTGGGGTCGCCCGGCATCGTCGACCTCTCGGGCACCGTGCTGAGCGCCCCCAACCGCGGCTGGGTGGACGAGGCGCTGCAGGCGCGGCTCGAGCGTGAGTTCGCGACGCCCGTCATCGTCGCCAACGACGCCAACGCCGCGGCGCTCGCCGAGTACGGCTTCGGGGGTGCCTCCGCTGATCTCATGCTTATCACCGTCGGCTACGGCGTCGGTGCGGGCCTCCTGCTCGACGGCACGCCGCTGTTCGGGTCGCGCTTCGCGGCGGGGGAGATCGGGCACGTCGTCGTCGGCACCGACGGGGGAGACGCCTGCGCGTGCGGCAAGCGAGGCTGCCTGGAGACCTGGCTCGCCGTGCCCCGACTCACCGCGCGACTCGACTCGGGCCTCGACCGCGAGACCGTGCTGCGCCAGGCCGGCGAACGCCTCGGCATCGCCCTCGCCCCGATCGTCGGCGCGCTCAACCTCAGCGAGGTAGTGCTCTCCGGCCCGCCCGCTCTTCTGGAAGGAGCGCTCGCGGCCGCCACGGTCGAGACGCTCCGCCAGCGCACGATGGCTCAGTTCCATGGCGAGCTCACCGTGCGCATGACCTCGCTCGGGGAGGACATCGTCATGCGCGGCACGGCCGTCATGGTTCTCTCCGCGCGGCTCGGGGTCTCCTAGAGACCCCTGCACCAAGGGTGCCGGCCCCCGTCGGCACGACCATCGCCCTAGGAAAGGAACACAGTATGAGGAAGCTCAGCATCGTTGCGCTCGCCGCCGCGAGCGCTCTCGCGCTCGCGGGATGCGCCACTGAAGCACCTGTCGCCGAGGAGGTGACCGGCGCGGAGATTCGCGTCTGGCTCGTCGGCACCGACACTCCGCAGGAGGCCCGCGACTACCTCGTCGAGACCTTCGCGGAGGAGAACCCCGGCAACACCCTCGTCATCGAGGAGCAGGCCTGGGGCGGGCTCGTCGACAAGCTCACGACGAACCTCTCCGGTTCGGACAGCCCCGACGTCGTCGAGGTTGGCAACACCCAGGCAGCGGCCTTCACCAGCGCTGGTGCCTTCCTCGACCTGAGCGACGAGTACGAGGCGCTCGGCGGTGACGACCTCTTGCCCGGGTTCGTCGAGGCCGGCAGCTACGACGGCGCGTTCTACGCAGCGCCCTACTACTCGGGTGCTCGCGTGGTGTTCTACGACACCGCCATGTACGAGGCCGCGGGGCTCAGTGTGCCGACGACACTCGACGAGTACATCTCGAACGGCGTCGCGCTCGCCGAGGCAAACCCCGGCGTCTCCGGTATCTACTTCCCGGGTCAGGACTGGTACAACGCCCTGCCCTACATCTGGGAGAACGGCGGCGAGATCGCGACGTTCGAGAACGGCGAGTGGGTGCCCGGCTTCTCTACACCTGAGTCGATCGCGGGCCTCGAGCAGATCCAGAACGTCATGACCAACGCCTCCGCCGCCCCCGAGGACGGCAACGAGGCCGAGGCGCAGGTGCCCTACTGCGCCGGGCAGATCGCGCAGCTCAGCGCGCCGAGCTGGTTCAAGTGGTCGATCCTCGCCCCGGCCGACGCCGACGCGCCCGGCTGCCCCGACAAGGAGGAGTCGCTCGGCGTCTTCGCCCTGCCCGGCATGGACGGCGGCGCCGCCGCGGTCTTCGCCGGCGGATCGAACATTGCCGTCTCGGCGAACTCGGCCTACCCCGAGCTCGCCACGAGTGCGCTCGCGATCATGCTGAGCGAGGAGTACCAGACGATTCTGGGCGGCGCAGGCCTCGTGCCGGCGCTCACCTCGCTCGGCGACACGATCGGCACCGATGCGACCGCTCAGGCGATCTCGGCGGCGGCGAGCAACGCCAAGCTGACCCCGGCCTCTCCCAACTGGGCCGAGGTCGAGGCGGCGGGAGTGCTGCAGGACTTCTTCGTGAAGATCGCGCAGGGCGGTGACGTCGCCACCCTCGCGGCCGAGGTCGACGCGCGCATCGGGGAGATCCTCAACCCGTAGCAGTCAGCACCATCGCGCGACCAGCACGATCACACCATGCCGGTGGTGGCCAGTTGCCCCTGGCCACCACCGGACGGTGACCATCGCCCTAGGAAGGTGACGGCACCCTCTCAATCTAGTAGGAGCATCCCATGGCACTCGCCCCCTCGGGCATGCGCACACCGGCCCCGCCGCCGGTGGACGGCGGCCGCCCGGACTCGGCAGCCGCGCCCCGCCCGCGCCGACGTCGACGCCCCCTGACCCCGATCATGCTGCTCGTGCCGACGACGATCGTGCTCCTCGCCATCATCGGCTGGCCCCTCCTGCAGCTCGTCATCATCTCCTTCCAGGAGTTCGGGCGCCCCCAGGTGTTCGGGGCTCCCGCCCCCTTCGTCGGGCTCGACAACTACGCCGACGTGCTCACCGACTCCGCGTTCTGGGCCGTGCTCAGCCGCAGCTTCCTGTTCGCCGCCGTCAACGTCGTGCTCACGATGACGCTCGGCACCCTCGTGGCGGTGCTCATGATGCGCCTCACGCGCTTCTTCCGCCTGCTCGTCTCCATCGGCCTCCTTCTCGCGTGGGCCATGCCGGCGCTCACCGCGGTCGTCGTCTGGGGCTGGATGTTCGACACCCAGTTCGGCGTCATCAACTACCTGCTCAGCCAGCTGCCCGGCGTCGACATGATCGGTCACTCCTGGCTCATCGAGCCCCTGAGCTTCTTCGCCGTCGCGACCGTCATCATCACGTGGCAGTCGGTGCCCTTCGTGGCCTTCACCATCTACGCGGGCCTCACGCAAGTGCCGGGCGAGGTGCTCGAGGCCGCGCAGCTCGACGGCGCCGGCGGCCTCGCGCGGTTCCGTCTCATCGTGTTCCCCTACCTCAAGTCGATCTTCATCGTCGTCACGATCCTGCAGGTCATCTGGGACCTGCGCGTGTTCACGCAGATCTATGCCCTGCAGGGCATCGGCGGTATCCGGGAGCAGACCTCGACGATCGGGGTCTACATCTTCCAGACGTCGCTCGGCACGGGCGACTTCGGGGCCGGTGGCGCGATCGCCGTCATCCTCGTCATCATCATGATGTCGATCTCGATCTACTACGTGCGCAAGTCGATCCAGGAGGAGACGCTGTGAGCCCGGCACTTCTCAAGCGCCGGGTCACGACCGTCGCTCTCAGCGCGATCGCCGTCGTCATCTTCCTCATGAGCGTGTTCCCCGTCTACTGGATGGTGAACTCGTCCTTCCTGCCCAACAACGCCATCCGCGGGCCCGAGCCGCACTTCTGGCCCGACGAGTTCACCTGGCGCAACTACGAGGTCGTGCTCGGCGAGGGCGGCCGCGCGCCGTTCCTGCCCGCGCTCGGCACGTCGATCACGGTCACCCTGCTCACCGTCATGATCGCGCTACTGTTCGCGTTCCTCGCGGCTCTCGCCGTCACGCGCTTCCGCTTCCGCGGGCGCAAGAGCTTCATCCTCGCGATCCTCGTCATCCAGATGATCCCTGCCGAGGCGATGATCGTGTCTACGTTCCGCGTGCTCGACGGCTGGCAGCTGCTCAACACCGTCGCGGGCCTCACCTTCGTCTACGTCGCGACCGTGCTGCCGTTCACGATCTGGACGCTGCGGGGCTTCGTCAACGGCGTGCCCATCGATCTCGAGGAGGCGGCGATGATCGACGGATGCACGCGCACGCAGGCATTCTGGAAGATCACCTTCCCCCTCCTCGCGCCCGGCCTCGTCGCGACCGGCGTGTTCGCGTTCATCCAGGCGTGGAACGAGTTCCTGCTCGCGCTCGTCGTCATGAGCCGCCCTGAGATGATGACGCTGCCGGTGTGGCTGCGTACCTTCCAGCAGGCGACTCAGACGACGAACTGGGCGGCGATCATGGCCGGCTCGACGCTCATGGCGATCCCCGTCATCATCTTCTTCCTCGTCGTCCAGGGGCGCATGACGAGCGGCCTCGTCGCGGGGGCGGTGAAAGGATGACCGGCGACAGCAAGACCGGGGCACGGGGCACGCTCCTGCCGGGCTTCATCGGCACCGAGCTGCCCGAGTGGCTCGCCGACCGGTTGCGCGCCGGGCTCGCGGGCGTGTGCGTCTTCGGCCCGAACATCCGATCCCGCGACCAGCTGCGCAGTCTCGTCGCGCAGATCCGCGACGCGAACCCGCGCGCGATCGTCGCGATCGACGAGGAGGGCGGCGACGTCACGCGGCTCTACTACGACGTGGGCTCGCCCTACCCCGGCAACGCCGTGCTGGGCCGCCTCGACGACCTCGCCTTCACGGAGTACGTCGCGCGCGTTGTCGGCTGGGAGCTGCGGCTCGCGGACATCGACCTCGATCTCGCGCCGGACGCGGACGTCAACTCCAACCCGCTCAACCCCGTCATCGGCACGCGGTCGTTCGGCGCCGACCCCGCGCACGTCGCCCGCCACACGGCGGCGTGGGTGCGCGGCCTGCAGTCGACGGGCATCGCGGCGAGCGTCAAGCACTTCCCCGGCCACGGGGACACGGCGCTCGACTCGCACCTCTCCCTGCCGGTCGTCGCGGGCACGCTCGAGCAGCTGCGGCAGCGTGAGCTCGTGCCGTTCCGCGCGGCGATCGAGGCGGGCGCCCGCACGATCATGTCGTCGCACATCCTGCTGCCGGACGTCGACGCCGACGACCCTGCGACCTTCTCGAGCCGCATTCTCACCGACCTTCTGCGGGGCGAGTTGGGCTTCGAGGGCGTCATCGTGTCGGATGCCCTCGACATGGTCGGCGCGAGCGGCGAGATCGGCATCCCTCGTGCGGCGGTGCGCGCCCTCGCGGCCGGCTGCGACCTCCTGTGCATCGGCACGGGTACGACCGCCGACGATCTCGACGACATCGAGGCGGCCATCGCTTTGGCACTCGCGAGCGGCGAGCTGGCCGCGGATCGCGTCGCGGATGCGGCCGCGCGCGTGCGCGCCCTCGCCGAGGAGTCGGCGAGCCTCGCCGCGCAGAACCCCGTGCCGGAGTGGGTCACACCCGACGACGAGCCGAGCTTCGACGCCGAGCTGCTGCAGGGCGTTATCGACGCCGATCCCGCGGTGCGCGTGCGTGCCCGACGGCAGCTCGTGAGCGTGCACACGACGGCGAACATCGCCGTCGGCGTCGCCCCGTGGGGCCCGGTCGCGGCGGGCGCCGACGCCAAGGTCGTCCTCGAGGGGCACGCGCTCGACGTGCCGCACGGCGTGCAGCCGGTCATCGTCGGCCAGGGCCACCACCGGCATGCGTGGGTGCGCTCGCTCATCGACACCACGCGTGCCGAGCATCCCGAGACGATCGTGGTCGAGATGGGGTGGCCGGACGCCGATCGCAGGTACGCAGACGTGGTCACGTGGGGCGCCTCGCGGGCCATGGGCGCAGCGCTGCTCGACTGGCTCGAGGGCCGAGCCGGCACGGGGGAGGAGTCGTGAGCGCGCTACGCATCGGCGTCGACATCGGCGGCACGAAGACCCTCGCCGTCGTGCTCGATGCGGCCGGAGCCGTCATCGACCACCGGCGCAGCCCCACCGGGTTCGGAGCCGACGCCGTCGTGGAGAGTGCCGTGACCGCGATCAGCGACCTCGCGCAACGGGCCAGCATCGCGCCGCGCGACTTCGCATCGATCGGGGTCGGAATACCCGGCCGGGTCGATGCCGCCTCCGGCCACGTCGCGCACGCCGTGAACCTCGGCCTCGAATCCCTCGATCTCGGAGTGATGCTGTGCGCGCGCATCGGCAGCGCCGTGCACGTCGAGAACGACGTCAACGCAGCCGCGCTCGGCGTGCACCACCTCCTGGGCCGCCCCGCCACCGGCTCCATGGCCTACCTCAACCTCGGCACCGGGCTCGCTGCGGGCTTCGTGCTCGACGGCGAGCTGTGGCGCGGCGTGCGCGGCGTCGCCGGCGAGATCGGGCACATCCCGGTGGATCCCGCTGGAGAGCTGTGCCCGTGCGGGCAGCGCGGCTGCCTCGAGACCCTCGCCTCCGGGTCGGCGCTCGCGCGCTTGTGGCCCGAAGGCGATGGAGCGCCGGCGAGCGCGCTCTTCGACGCGGCCGAGCGCGGCGACGAGCGGGCTGCCGCGGTCGCTGCGCGGCTCGTCGACAATGTCGCGGCGGCGGTGCGCATCCTCGTGCTCACCGTCGACGTCGATGCGGTGGTCATCGGGGGAGGCCTGAGCTCCCTCGGCGATCGCCTGCTCGGTGGGGTGCGGGATCGGCTCGACACCGGCGCCCGCACCTCGCCGTTCCTCGCCTCGCTCGACCTGGGCCGCCGGGTGCTGCTCGCACCTCCGGAGCCCTTCGTGGCGGCCGTCGGGGCCGCGCTCATCGCTCAGCGGCCTGCCCCGGCGGCGATCGTGAGCGCGGGGTTGAGCGAGAGCACGGTAGCGCCGTGAGCGAGGTGATCATCGTGCCCTCCGCACGCGAGGCCGGGATTCTCGTGGCCGACCTCATCGTCGGGCTCGTGCGGCGCCGCGCCGACGCCGTGCTGGGTCTCGCCACCGGGTCCACGCCCCTGCCCGTGTACGAGGCGCTCGTGCCGCACGCGGCCCTGCTGCGCGACGTGCGCGGGTTCGCACTCGACGAGTACGTGGGGCTGGAGGCGGGGCATCCCGAGTCGTACCGCTCCGTGATCGACCGGGAGGTCGTCGCGCCGCTCGGGCTCGACCCGGCGCGCATCAGGGTTCCCGGCGACGACGGCGGCCCGCTCGAGACGGCGGGAGAGCGATACGAAGCCGACCTCGAGGCCGCGGGCGGAGTCGATCTGCAGCTGCTCGGCATCGGCGCCACCGGCCACATCGGGTTCAACGAGCCCGGATCGTCGTTCGCGTCGCTCACACGGGTCAAGACGCTCACCGAGCGCACCCGGCGCGACAACGCGCGATTCTTCGCGTCGCCGGACGACGTGCCCCTGCACTGCATCACGCAGGGGCTCGGCACGATCCTGCGCGCTCGTCACCTCGTGCTGCTCGCCTTCGGCGCGGGCAAGGCTGAGGCCGTGGCGGCCGCGGTCGAGGGGCCGCTCACGGCATCGCACCCCGGCTCGGCGATCCAGCTGCACCCGCGTGCGACGGTCGTCGTCGACGAGGAGGCGGCGACGGCCCTGCGATTCGCCGACTACTACCGCTACGCGTGGGCGCACAAGCCCACGTGGCAGGCGCCCTAGCCGCCGACGACGACCCCGTTCGCCCAGACGCGCTCGGTGCGCCACGCGTCGTCGAGCACGACGACGTCGGCGGCGAAGCCCGCCGCGAGCGAGCCCCACTCGTCGTCGCGGCCCAGCACGCACGCGGGCGTGCGGGTGAGCGCCTCGACCGCCCGGGCCTCGTCGATGCCCGCAACGGTCACGGCCGTGCGCAGCGCGACATCCTGCGTGAGGGTCGAGCCGGCGATCGTCTGCGTGCCGTTGAGCACGGCGAGCCCGTTCTGCACGGTGACGTTGAGCGAGCCGAGCTGGTAGTAGCCGTCCTGCCCTCCCGCGGCCGCCATGGCGTCGGTCACGAGCGCGACCCGGTGCGGCGCGGCGCGGAAGATCATCTGGGCCACGGAGGGGTGCACGTGCACGCCGTCGAGCACGAGCTCGAGGGTCACGGTGTCGTCATCGAAGCCCGCGACGATCGGGCCCGGGTCGCGGTGGTGGATGCCCGGCATCGCGTTGAAGATGTGCGTCACGAGCGTCGCCCCCGCCTCGAAGGCGGCGCGCGCGAGGTACTCGTCGGCCTCCGTGTGCCCGATCGCGACGACGACGCCCGCGGCGACGAACTGCCGCACCGCGTCGACCGCGCCGGGCAGCTCGGGGGCGATCGTGACCTGCCTGATGCAGCCGTCGCCCGCCTCGAGAAGGGTCGCGACGGTGGCCTCATCGGGCTCGCGCAGGAACTCGGGGGAGTGAGCTCCACGGCGCCCGATCGCGAGGAAGGGGCCCTCGAGGTGCGCGCCGACGACGGTCGGGTCGCTCTCGGAGAGCGCCGCGACCACGCCGAGGCTCGCGACGACGTCGTCGAGCGGGTTGGCCACGAGAGAGATCACCGAGCGGGTGGTGCCGTGGGCGCGGTGCGTCGCGAGCGCCTGACGAATCTCGTCGGGCCCATTGTCGTACGCGGCACCCCCGCCGCCGTGCCCGTGCAGGTCGATGAACCCGGGGGTGAGCGTGCGGCCGGCCAGGTCGATCGTGGTCGCGGCGGGAGGCGGAGCATCCCGACCCTTGAGGCCGGTCGCCGCGATGCGATCCCCCTCGAGGAGGATCCAGCCGTGTCGGGAGCCGTCGGCGTCGAGCAGTCGGCCGCCGGTGAGCAGTGTCGTGGTCATGCGAGCCCTTCGGGTGGGGAGCGAGCGACTACTGGAAGATGATGGTGCGCTGGCCGTCGAGCAGCACGCGGTCCTCCGCGAACCAGGTGACCGCCTGGCTGAGAGTGCGGCTCTCCTCGTCCTGCCCGATCGCGACGAGCTCGGCCGGCGAGCGCGAGTGGTCGACCCGCACGACGTTCTGCTCGATGATGGGGCCCTCGTCGAGGTCGCTCGTGACGAAGTGCGCCGTCGCACCGATGAGCTTCACGCCCCGCTGGTGGGCCTGCCGGTACGGGTTCGCGCCCTTGAAGCCCGGCAGGAACGAGTGGTGGATGTTGATGATGCGGCCCTCGAGCGCGGCGCACAGCTCGGGGGAGAGGATCTGCATGTAGCGGGCGAGCACGACGAGTTCGATGTCGTGCTCCTCCACCGCGCGCAGCACGCGCTCCTCGAACGCCGTCTTCTCCTCGGCAGTCGTCACAGGACGCGACTCGAAGGGGACGTCGTAGAAGCTCGCGAGCTCGGCGAGGTCGGGGTGGTTGCCGAGCACGAGCGGAATCTGCACCGGCAGCTGCCCGCTGCGCTGACGGAACAGCAGATCGTTGAGGCAGTGTGCCGCCTTCGAGACGAGCACGAGCGTGCGCAGGGGGCGACCGACGCGGTCGACGCGGCACTCCATGCCGTAGCTCTCGATGACCGGCTGCAGAGCGGCGAGCAGGCCACCGTGATCGGTCGCGGTCTCGGTCTGCAGGCGCAGGAAGAAGCGGCCGCTCTCGAGCCCCGAGAACTGCTGCAGCTCGGTGATGTTGCCCTGAGCCTCGACGATCGCGCCTGTCACGGCATGCACGATGCCGGGCCGGTCGTCGCAGACGATGGTCACGATCCAGTGGTGAAGGGGGCTTGTCACGCCCTCCAGCCTATTCGGCGGCGCGTCCGCGCTCGCTCTCATCGGCGCGAACGGCGTCGTCCTCGTCCTCTCCGGCGTCTTCGTCCTCGGCGGTCGGCCAGACGTACTCGTCGATGACGACGACGAGCGCGACGATGCCGTTGACGATCCAGGTGAGCGCGAGCGGCGTGAGCCCGGGAATCGCGGGGGCGGCGAGCCAGAGTGCCGTGAGCGCCGCCATACCCACGAGGTGCGACCGTAGCCACGGTCGACCGATCGAGCGCTTGAAGAGCAGGTTGCCCAGCAGGTAGAGGGCAGGTGCCGCGGTCACGATCGCGAGCGTCGCGGCATCCACGGGATCATCGGGATGCGCGAGCACGAGATCATCGCCGACCGCGAGCAGCACGACCCCGCCGACGAGGATCATGTGAAGGTACGTGTAGGTGAGGCGCGCGATGCGGCCGCTATCGCTCTGCGCGCGCTGGATGAATCGGCTGCCGTGCTCCGCGCCGTGGCTGAAGTAGAGCAGCCAGAACAGGATCGTGCCCGCGAACGCGGCAAGCAGTGCGAGCACGCTCGAGGTCGTGATCTCGTTGCGGCTGAATAGGGTTCCCGTGACGATGATCGATTCGCCGAGCGCGAGGATCATGAACAGCCCGGCACGCTCGGCCATGTGGGCGCCCGCTACATCGAACGCTTCGAGCGCTACTGTCTTCATGAAGGGCACCCGGTAGAGCAGGGTGGGGGCGAGGAGCTCTATTGCGAGGGCGACGGTCCACAGCATCAGCTGCGGGGTGCCGCCAACGATCGCCCCGCCGATCCAGAATGGCGCCGAGAAGCCGAACCAGATGGTGATGCGCACGAGGTTCGCCGCGGGGACGGGAAGCCCGACGCGCCGGTAGCTGATCGCGACGAATGCGCTCCGCCCGACCTGGATGACCACGTAGGCGAGCGCGAACTGGAGGCCGCGATCGGTGAACGCCTCAGGAATGGCGGTGCTGAGCACGAGACCCACGAGCATGACGATGATGAGCATCCACCGCACGGGGCCGCGTTCGGGGTTCATCCAGTTCGTCACCCACGTCGTATAGATCCACAGCCACCAGACGGCGACGAGCATGACGAGCGTCTCGAGCACACCGCTGGGCGTGAGGTGCTCAATGAGGTGGTGAGCGAGCTGCGTGACGGCGAAGACGAACACGAGGTCGAAGAACAGCTCGATGAAGGCCACGCGGTCAGAACCGGGACCCCGAGAGCGGAAGAGCCGGACGATGGGCAGGGTCGCGGTCATGCGTTCTCCGATCGACGGGTCGGGACGCTAGCGTAGAACCGGATGGTCGGCTCGGCCATTCCCCGGGACAGTCGGCCCGTCGTGCCGACCGCGAAAGCTTTGCCACTCACATGACTCACCCCTCTCGACCGTTCCCCTGGGTCGGGCTGCTCACCCTGTCCACCGCGATCTTCTTCATGGTCACGAGCGAGTTCCTGCCGACGGGACTGCTGCCGCAGATCGCTGCCGACCTCGATGTCTCCGAAGCGCAAGTGGGGCTGCTCATCACGATCTTCGCGGGCACCGTGGTGCTCACGACCGCGCCGCTCGCGGCCCTCACGCGCCGATTCGATCGCAAGCACCTGCTGCTCGCCGTGCTCGTGCTCTTCGCGATCGCGAACGTGGGCGCGGCGATCGCCCCCGACTACGCCCTCCTCGTCGTGGCCCGCGTGCTCGGCGGTCTCGCCCACGGTCTGTTCTGGGCGATCGCGGGCGCCTATTCGGGCCACCTCGTGCCGCGCCACCAGATCGCCCGGGCGGTCGCGGTCACGAGCGGTGGCGGCACCGCCGCGTTCGTTCTCGGCGTGCCGGCCGGCACCGCGCTCGGCACGGCCCTCGGCTGGCGTGCCGCGTTCGGCGTCATCGCCGCGATCGTGCTCGTGCTGCTCGTGCTCGTGGTGCGCTTCCTGCCCGCCGTCCAGCACCGCCCGACCCTCTCGACGGGCGAGATCACCCTGCCCGCTCGCCGCGACCCCACGTTCCCCGCCGTGCTGTTCATCTGCCTGCTCGTGCTCATCGTCGTGGGCGGCCAGAACGTCTTCTACACCTACATCGCCCCGTTCCTCATCGACTCGGCGGGCTTCGCGGAGGCGAGCGTCGGCGCGCTCCTGTTCGTCTACGGGGGCGCCGGGGCGATCGGCTTGGTCCTCGCCGGATTCCTCGGGTCGCGATTCCCCCGCGGAGGGCTGTACGGGATGCTCGGGGTCGTCGCCGCGGCCGTGGCAGGTGTGGGCCTCTCGGCGGGGGTACCGCTGCTCGTCATCGCGCTGCTCTTCGTGTGGGGCGCCGCCTTCGGCGGCATCCCGACCCTCCTGCAGACGCGCCTGCTGCACACCGCGTCGGCGCGCGTGCGCGACGTGGGTGCCGCGCTGCTCACGACGGCGTTCAACGTCGGCATCGGCGGCGGGGCCGCGATCGGCGGGGCGCTCTTCGTCGTGCTGCCGACGCCGGACCTCGCGCTCGTGCAGGCCGCGATCATCGGGTTCGGTCTCGCCCTGCTCGTGGTCGTCGACCTGGTGCGCGCCCGTCGCGCCCCTGCCGTCATCGCCGACGACGACGAGGCGGACGAGTCGAGCGTGCCGCTCATCACCGGGTCGATCGTGCTGCCGGAGCACCCTGCGCGCGCTCAGCACGAGCGCCGCGACCCGCGGTAGACTCGACTCTGTCGCAACTGGCGTTCAGATGGGTCACCATCAGGAAGCGACTGACACGGCGAGGGGCCGTTCGCCTGGGCCCTCAGCACACCACCCGCCGGGGCAGCGTGCCCTGAGCCCGCGCACAAGGAGCCGACCGTGTCTGATTCCCTGCCTTCGACCTTCAACGAGCCGCTCGAGACGGTGGACCCCGAGATCGCCGCCGTGCTCGACCAGGAGCTGAGCCGCCAGCGGCACACGCTCGAGATGATCGCGAGCGAGAACTTCGTGCCCCGCGCGATCCTCGAGGCGCAGGGCTCGGTGCTCACCAACAAGTACGCCGAGGGGTACCCCGGTCGCCGCTACTACGGCGGCTGCGAGTTCGTCGACATCGCCGAGAACCTCGCCATCGAGCGGGCCAAGTCGCTCTTCGGGGCGCAGTTCGCCAACGTGCAGCCGCACTCGGGCGCCACCGCGAACGCCGCCGTGCTGCACGCGATCGCCTCGGCGGGCGACACGATTCTCGGCCTCGAGCTGTCCCACGGCGGCCACCTCACGCACGGCATGAAGCTCAACTTCTCTGGCCGCCTCTACAACGCCGTCAGCTACGGCGTCGATCCCGAGACGATGCTCATCGACATGGATGCCGTGCGCGACGCCGCGCTCGAGCACAAGCCGGCCGTGATCATCGCCGGCTGGTCGGCCTACCCGCGGCAGCTCGACTTCGCGGCCTTCCGCGCGATCGCCGACGAGGTGGGCGCCAAGCTGTGGGTCGACATGGCCCACTTCGCCGGGCTCGTCGCCGCGGGGCTCCACCCCACCCCGCTGCCCTACGCCGACGTCGTGAGCTCGACCGTGCACAAGACCCTCGCCGGGCCCCGCTCTGGTGTGATCCTCAGCAACAACGAGGAGCTGTTCAAGAAGCTCAACTCGGCCGTGTTCCCCGGCCAGCAGGGCGGCCCCCTCATGCACGTCATCGCCGCGAAGGCGACGGCGTTCAAGCTCGCCGCGACGGATGAGTTCCGCGAGCGTCAGGAGCGCACCCTGCGGGGCGCCGCGCTGCTCGCCGACCGGCTCACGCGCGACGACGCGCGCAGCGCGGGCATCGACGTGCTCAGCGGCGGCACCGACGTGCACCTCGCCCTCGTCGACCTGCGCGCGAGCGAGGTCGACGGCAAGCAGGCCGAGGACGTGCTGCACGAGGTCGGCATCACGGTCAACCGCAACTCGGTGCCTTTCGACCCCCGCCCGCCGATGGTGACGAGCGGCGTGCGCATCGGCACCCCCGCGCTCGCGACGCGCGGCTTCGACGACGCCCAGTTCGCCGAGGTCGCCGACGTCATCGCGCACGCGCTCATGCCGAGCCCCGACATCGCGGCGCTGCGCTCGCGCGTCGCGACCCTCGCCGACGCCTTCCCGCTCTACCCGGGCCTGTGACCGTGGCGGGGCAGACCGCGCCGGCAGGGGAGCATGCGGCGAGCATCCTCGATGGAACGGCGACCGCCGCGACCATCAAGGCCGAGCTGACCACGCGCGTCGCCGCACTCGCCGAGCGCGGCATCGTGCCCGGGCTGGCGACCGTGCTGGTCGGCGACGATCCCGGTTCGCGGTGGTACGTCGGAGGCAAGCACAAGGACTGCGCCGAAGTGGGCATCGCGTCGATTCGCCGCGACCTGCCGGAGGAGACGACGCAGGCCGAGCTCGAGGCCGTCATCGACGAGCTCAACGCCGACGACGCCGTCACGGGGTTCATCGTGCAGCTGCCGCTGCCGAGCCACATCGACACCGACGCGATTCTCGAGCGCGTGCATCCAGACAAAGATGCCGACGGGCTGCACCCCACCAACCTCGGCCGCCTCATGCTGCGCGTGACGCGCGAGATCGACTCGCCCCTGCCCTGCACGCCGCGCGGCGTGATCGAGCTCGTCGAGCGCCACGGGCTGTCGTGGGCGGGCAAGGACGTGGTCGTCGTCGGCCGCGGCGTGACCGTCGGGCGCTCGCTCGGCGCGCTGCTGACCCGCCGCGAGTACAACGCGACCGTGACGCTCACCCACACGGGCACGCGCGACCTCGCCGCGCACCTGCGTCGCGCCGACGTGATCGTCGCGGCGGCAGGCGTGCCCGGCATCGTCTCCGCCGCGGACGTCTCGCCCGGCGCGATCGTCCTCGACGTCGGAGTCTCCCGCGTCGAGGATCCCGAGTCTGGCCGCTCGCGCATCGCGGGCGACGTCGCCGCCGATGTCGCGAGCGTCGCCGGCTGGGTGTCGCCGAACCCGGGAGGCGTGGGCCCCATGACGCGGGCGCTCCTCCTCGCGAACGTCGTCGAGACCGCCGAGCGCGCCGCCGGCTGACCTGCCCCTCGCGATCGACTGGCGGGGTGGGGTATTCTCGACCCCATCATGAAGAGATGACGCAGTCCGTCCCGCGCCCGAGGCCCAGCCCGGCGGGAGACTTGCAGGTCGAAACGGCACTCTCCTCATGTCATCCTCGCCCGCTCTGCGTGCGCTCGGCGTCACGCGCTCCTACGACTCCCGCACGATCCTCGACGGCATCGACATCGTCGCGCCTCCGGGCGCGCGCCTCGGCCTGATCGGCGAGAACGGCGCAGGCAAGTCGACCCTGCTGCGCATCCTCGCGGGGGTCGATGAGCCCGACGGCGGTCGCGTGGAGGGACCCGCGCGCGTCGGCTACCTCCCCCAGGAGGTCGTCCTCGATTCGACCCAGCCGATCGCGGCCCTCCTCGAGCACGCCGTCGCCCCTGTGCGCGCGATCGAGCGCGCACTCGAGGCTGCCGCGCGCGACCTCGGCACGCGGCCCACGGCGGCGGACGAGTACGCCGCGGCGCTGGCCGCCGCCGAGCGGGCTGAGCTGTGGGCCCTTGACTCGCGCCGAGATGCCCTGCTCGAGGGTCTCGGCGTGGCGGGCATCCCTCTCTCGACGTCGCTCGGTGCCGTGTCGGGAGGTCAGCGCAGTCGCATCGCCCTCGCGGCCCTCCTCTTGGGTCGGCCAGACGCGCTCGTGCTCGACGAGCCGACCAACCACCTCGACGACGCGGGCGTCGCCCTGCTGAGCTCGCAGCTGCGTGCCTGGCACGGGCCGGTCGTCTTCGCGAGCCACGACCGCGCGTTCCTCGACGAGGTCGCGACCGCGCTCGTCGATCTCGACCCGAGCCGCCGCGCCGCCACGGGCGAGAGTGTTCGCGAAGGACCCGTCGCGGTTCCTCACGTCTGCAGTTAGTGCGACCCTCACCGACGGAGATGGACTCGTTCTATGGTTCAGGACCGCGTCCTGGGGTGCGATTGCCAGTCGCTGACCGGTAGCCGACTCGCACATCACAAAGCAGCGCGTCCCGCTCAACGTCTCCGACCCGGTCCGTAGTCTTGAACTGTGCCCACCTACGACTGGCCGCTGATTCAGCAGCGGAGCGGAGACTCGATCGAGTCTCTTGTCGCGACCCTCTTGCGCCGCGAGTACACCGACGCGCGGCAGGTCAATCCGTCACAGGGTGATGGCGGCATCGACATCCTTCGCTCGACAGACGATGGTCTCGAGATCTGGCAGGTCAAAGGCTTCACGACAGCGCTGACCGACAGCCAGTTCCGTCAGGTCAAGAAGTCTTGGGAACGGTTCGTAGAAGAACACGTCACTCCAGGCGAACATCGGGTCGCCCGCTACCACCTCGTGACGCCCTGGACACCGACCGAAGAGCGCATCGCTCTGTTTGACGAGCTCACCACGGGCGCATCGATCCCGTGCCAGTGGGACAGCGACGCCTTCATCGCTGGTCTCGCGGACCGCTATCCCGAGACCATGCGGCGGTTCGTTCATGGTGAGGGGGTGCTGGAGCAGTTCATCAGCCAGAAGGCGATGCTGGCATCCTCGCCGGTCGAGCGTGGCGAAACGCTGACGATGCTCGATGCGATCGAGACCCGGCAGGACGCGCTGGACGCCATCCGTGACACGGTCAGCGAGAACTACCGCATTGAGCACGGCACCCGCACGGCGGCTCACACCCATGAGGTTCCGCTGCCGGCTGATGATGATCCGGCCGTCTATCACCGGATGACCTATCTCGGAGACGCTCGGTGGAAATACGAGTCCGTAGTGCCGCGCTCCGCGGATGCAGTTGAGATCGATCCCATCACCCTGAACATGGAGTTCCTGGCGGCCCCGGGCACACCTGAACATGACGCCGTGAGAACTTGGTCCGAATGGGGCATTCCATTCCAGGACGCGCACGTCAGAACGACCACCGTTGGCGGCCCCTTCGCCGACCACGAGCCGGTCGAATCAACGGTCTCCTTCGTTGAGAGAAGCCGCGATGACGCGCCACCGCTCTACCTGCGCTGCATCGCAAGCGATGGGGAGAGTCGGTTCCGCATACCGCTGGTCGTTGCCGCACGCACGGTCGGTGCGCGTACCGGCTGGTTGCGTCTCGTCGCCGACACGCCCGAGCGGGGGCTCAACTTCGAGCTGCGGTTCAAGCACGGCGAGGGCGTTGACGCAAGAGCGCAGATGGGGGACGTTGATAGGCGCAACCCCGAAGCTGTCCGCGATGAGCTCGAAACCCTGCTGCG
Organism: Microcella pacifica; assembly: GCF_009371975.2. Classification (GTDB taxonomy): domain Bacteria; phylum Actinomycetota; class Actinomycetes; order Actinomycetales; family Microbacteriaceae; genus Microcella; species Microcella pacifica. The sequence continues at coordinate 2,788 of NZ_VIKT02000011.1, read as the reverse complement.
AATCAGCGAAGGCGATGTCCTTTCTGTGGAAACCGGCAACGGCCAGTCTCTTATTCGAGCGCATGGAACTGTCCTGCCGACTGCGCTGGGAGCGATTCATCTGCCGGTCGCGCAGCTTCTCGTCCGGTTGCAGGCTCACACGGCGGCCGTGCTCGTCATGCCCTCAATCGAGGACATTACCGACGGTCAGTTCCGCTACCTCTCGCTCCTGGCTTCAATTTACGGTGGCACCGCGCACCGTTGGTACTGGACAGATGTCACCCTCCGGGTGCCCGAGGATCCTGCGGGGGCCGCGCGCATCAAGGAAGTCGCCGCGAGCGTCGCCTCCGGCGGCCATCTGGTCAAGGTAGAAGCACCCGTGTTTCAGCTCGGGAACCGGAAGTATACGATCGACCATCCTCTCGCCAGCACCGCGCATTCAGTCCAGCTCGAACCAGGGATCGATCCCGCGGCCCTCCACCCCGGAGATACCTTCCGGCTGATCCCCGGAGCCGACGCTGGTGTCACGACGGCGAAGATCGTTGACTGGACCCCTGGGAGTATCTCGTTCGACTGATCCGCAACCAGGCCGGGGCAGCCAAGGGGTGCTCAACCTGCTGTGTCGTCTGCAAGGTCCTTGGGCATGGAGAATCGGACGCGCCGATTGGGTGTCGTGAGCCAGTGCACCGAACGACCATCGACTTCGCGTCGTTCAAGGAAAGTTGCGTCTTTTATCCACATTCGAGCCGTGCCGAAGTGGATCGTCTGTTCACCGACGGTGACCTCAAGCGGGACGTCGATGGCGAATAGGCCCGGAATCGTGTCAACCTCAGCTGGCAGCTCGACCCCCAGGGCGTGGCCTTCCGGATAAGCAGCTATGACCTCTTTCCCCTCGAGGATTGTGGCCGCGCGCCGCCACTCTGCAACCTGAGCGAAGGTGGTCTCGGTCAGGTGTGGAACTCGGATGATGGTGCCCGTGTGTTGTTGCAGCCGTGCCAGCGCGTCAACGGGAACCGCGACACCCTTGAGGACCTCGCGTATCTCATCGGGGAAGACAAAGTTCCAGTTCGGGTCGACGGTCGCGGTCAGGGGAGGGGCGCCCTTCCGTCGCACGTAGACGGTGTTCGGGGGCGATGCTGACGTGATGAAGGCCAAAGCGTCTTGTACGTCCAACGCGGGCTGGTTCGAGTAGTCACCGAACCGGAGCTGTCGACTTCCGCCCTCCGACGCTGTGTAGCGGTCCTCGATCGTGAAGACGTTGTTCTTCTGCTGCAGAACCACGCGGAGGCCTCTTGTGCCTTCGCTTCGCTCAACCCGGGTTGCCTCAGTCTCGGCGAGGGTCACACCCTCGGCGGAGTGGGTTGCGAGGATGAGGTCTGGGTCAGTTCCCACCTCGTCGCCAACCGGAAGGACTTGCATTGCCGCGTTCGTCAAGGGGCCGCCGAGTCCGCCGGGCGCGTCGATACTGCCTTCAAATGCCCCAACCGGTGCCGCAAACGGTGCGCCGTAGTCGAAGAAGTCTTGAAGAGCCGTCGCCAGATCGGTTCCGCCTTCCGCGCTCATAGTTCCGGATATGACGATGGGACGCTCCGTGGCCGAGGCTGCACATCGAGCGATGACGTCGACGGCCTGCCACCTACTGCCCTTCCCATCGGACTGAATCCACGTCATCATCAGGTTCGGCCGCTCGACCAGGCCCGGTAGCTCTCCTTCGCCGAGCCGGAGTTCATACCGGTAGTGGGGATCTCCGTCGAGAACCGTGAGTGCTGTCGCCAACCGAGACGAAACGGTGGGGACATCCAACTCCTGACCTGCGTCGGCGGGCCCGAGCAAGGCGACGACTGCTTGGTAGGCCTGCTCGATGCGGCCCTTGCCGCCATCCAAGTAGTAATCGATGACTTCCGGGTACTTTGCGGCGAGTGCCTCCACGAAGGTCAGGCCGTGCCACACCACAGTGCGCACGCTGCCGTCGAGGCCTTGTAGCCAAGCGTCAGCTTCGGGTGTCGGATCCCAAGGCGTGACGAGATGCCATTCCTGGACGTTGAGCGTCGCCCACCGAGTGTCGGTTTGCAGCCGAGTCCATGACTCCTCAACGTTTTTCTGTTGAGTCGTCGAGAGCGGCCCCGTGTGGCGCTTGACCTGATAGACGACATCCCCGCCATTCGCGGCCGCGCCTCGGTCGAGGATGTCGACTCCGCCATCGCCTCTTGATGGTGTGATCCGCACAGAGTTTGGGCGTTCCCGGTTGATGAGCATCGCGACGACAGCTTCGACGTCGTTGCCCTCATATCGTTCCCAAGCGACGCGTGTCATCAGAGACCCTCTCTCATTGTGCATCAGGGCCGCGCATACTCGGCCATGACGTCACCATATTGGGGCTAGACGCAAGACCCGCCTCGCCTCGTTCGGCACTGTGGCGGAACGGCTCCAGAGTGCGATCCCGAGATCCCCGGTTCCAAGTGGCGAGAGCCCGTGCACACGAGTTCGGCGTCGCAGAGCGCAAGCCGCGAGAGGTCTACGAGCGTTCGGTCGGTGCGCGTCGCGCCGATACGGTGCCGCTGGCCGACCTCGGACTGCTCGCGCCGCGCGACCTAGACCGGCCGGTGGGCGCGCTCTCGATCGGGCAGCAGCGGCGGGTGGCGCTCGCGCTCGTCGTCGCGCGGCCGCCGCACCTCTTCTTGCTCGACGAGCCCACCAACCACCTCTCGCTTCGCCTCGCCGGCGAGCGGTCAAGTCCCTGGAAGTGGTGTAACGGCTGATCCTTCGCTTTATGCGCTGAGTGCGATGAAGGTGTCGGCGACCACCTCGC
>NZ_VIKT02000010.1 GCF_009371975.2 Microcella pacifica | reverse complement strand
CCCGCTCCCGCATGCGCGTCCTGCCCGACACCGAAAGCGAGGTGGTCGCCGACACCTTCATCGCACTCAGCGCATAAAGCGAAGGATCAGCCGTTACACCACTTCCAGGGACTTGACCCCCGACAGTCTCGACGACTACGTCGCGTACAGGGAACGCACCCTTGAGTTCGTGCGCGCTCGAAATCGGCGCATCTCGGCGTGGGTGGCGGACAACCGCAGAGGTTAGACCCGGGGAGCTCGATTCTCTGGGGGGTTGGCGACAAGTATGTCGCGAGGCAACGCTGGCACCGAACCCGGTCGCGTCAGTCGCACGCAAGCTGTGCTGTGGCCATGCTCGACCGGAATCTGAGGACTTAGTTGCGGTTCAGGCCGCCCTGTCCTCGTGTGCTCAGTGCACTCTTCCACCAGGACTCTCGTGCGTTCACGTAGTCGTCTTGGGTCTTCTCATCCATCACTTCGAGGATTGACCATTGGAAGTGCTCTTCGATGTGTGCGGCGTCGAGCTTCTTCAGCTCGACGTTGCCTCCATGCCTTGTCCTGGCGTAGTTGGCCCAGCGCGCCCAAAGCATCTGGCTACCATCCGCCTTTCCCACGTACGCTGCGCCATTCGACTTGTCAACAATGAGGTAAATCCCCTTCATGTTGCGAAGCGCAGTGTGCCAACTCTCGTAGCTGCGCGACACGATTTCGTGAAGTTTGTGCCAGCTGACGGTGACGTTCGCGTAGCCGGGGAAGCCGTCGTCCCCGAAGCCTGTCGCTCTGACCTCATCTACCTGGATCTGAGGGAGAATCTTGCTCGCGACTCGAACCTCATTCTGGGCCGAGGGCGGGTTGCTGTATCGAAGGATTACTCGGCCGAAAAGGCCGCGATACTCCCCAACATCAGCGCTCTCGTAAGCTTTGCGGCCGCCCGGTTGCTCGGTTATGCCTGTGATCTGCACGATGCGCGTGAGCAGCCACTGTGTGTCACGAATCTTCGTCATACCGATGACGCGCTGCCCAACCTTGAACGTTGACTGCGGCCTGTAGTACAGCAAGTGCCCGAGGGCATCCTCCGGGTCTCGGCGGTATCGCGCGATCGGATCCGACTGCTCGTCATTGCCCCACCTGAAGGTCAACCGCACTCGGTAGTGATGTCGGTCCAGGTCCTCGGCCGAGAGGTGAAGTACATCGTTGAGGAAGATCGGCGGGTCTTCAGGCATGCGGTGAGGCTACCTCAGTCAAAAGATCGGGTGAGCGCCCACGATTCGACGAAGGGCCGCATGGATTCGCCGGCGCTGCGTGGAGGCGTCCGTTGGCACGGCAGATCTGCTCGGGCGGCGGGATCGCTGCTGGCACGCTTCGTCTCCCACGCACGTTTCCACTTTCTGCGTGTTCGGAGGACACGCGGAACAGAGTCGCGGAGAGAAGCGAATTCGCCGCCTTCCTATACGACCAACTGACCAAAGTCGTGCGTACGACGTACAGTGCTCGGTATGGTCGCCAGAACGAGCCAACCCCGCCCACCGGCCGGGTGTTGTCTCGGAAGGAATCACCATGGAGCACGATCTGACGTGGCCGCTCTATCGTCGCTTGCCGAAGGAGTTCATCTTCTTCGACGTCGCGGAGGTCCTCGAGTTCTTGCGGGAGTGCCCGCCTGACGCACCGATCTGGTTGGTGAACTACCGCCAGATGCGCAACATCACTCAGCGCCCGATGGACGGCATGGGAGGTGGGCTCGGGCCGGACGGCGTCCACTTCTGGTAGCAGACCGTCACGCGCGGGGCGGCGATTCGCCGCCCCGCGTCTCCACTCGGGAGCACGCGGGCAACGCGTAGACACGCGAATGTGCTGTCGTACTAGGTCCGTGAGCCCCGACTGGGGGCTGCCGAGCACCCCTCGACTTCTCGTAGCGTCGAGCCATGACTCACGACAACGGTACCGCCGGAGGATCCGCTCGGCGCGAGTACGAGCGTCGTCGCGCCAAGGACGAGGCTGCGACCCGGGCATCCTGGGGCAATCTCGGCACCATCGCCGTAGCGCTGACGCCGGAGCGTCAGAGCACGCGAGCGTGGAGTTCGGGTGCGATCGGCGAGGAGCGCGTGGCGGCTGCGTTGGACGGGATCGTGGGGCAGAGCATCCGGGTGCTGCATGATCGCAAGATTCCGCGGTCGCGAGCCAACATCGATCACCTTGTCGTCACGCCGGGTGGGGTGTGGGTGATCGACTCGAAGCGGTATCAGGACAGGCGGCCGGAGCTGCGGGTCGAGGGCGGCATTCTGCGGCCGCGGGTGGAGAAGCTGCTCGTGCGGGGGAGCGACAAGACGGCGCTCGTCGAGGGTGTGCTCAAGCAAGTGGCGCACGTGCAGGAGGCGGTGGGAGACGTGCCAGTGCGCGGGGTGCTGTGCTTCGTCGACGCCGACTGGCCGCTCGTCGGCGGGTCGTTCACGGTGCGCGGGGTCGACGTGGTGTGGCCGAAGAAGCTGGTGAAGGAGTTGCGTGCGCCGCAGGACGCGGTGTGCGACGTGGCGGCGACGGTGGACGTGCTGGCGCGGCGGTTTCGGGCGGCGTGAGCGACGGTGCGGGGGCGCGCGCCCCGATAGCCGCCGCCAGGGCTCAGAGCGGGACTGCTTCAGCGAGGGCTGACTCAGCGATCGAAGGCTTGAGCAGCTGAACGGGGAAAATATCGATGTCGTTGCTGCCGAACAGCGCGCGCGTCTCTGCCATGAGTCCTGAAGCGCGCATGAGGATGCTCCCGACCTCCGGATCCATGTCGACGACGATGTCGATGTCGCTTTCCGACACGGCGTCGCCCCGGGCGACCGACCCGAACAGGCGCGGCTGTGTCGCACCATACTTCGCGAGAATACGCTCGAACTCGTTTCGGCGCGTAGCCAGTCGCTCCCGCAGAGCAAGTGTTGCCCGAGTGGGGGCCGTCGTTGACATGGCGCAAGGATACGGGGGAGTTCTCGCGAAACCAGGCGAGTGGACGGCAATGCGGCTGCTTCGCGCGTCCGTAAGTGAAAGTGGCGACCGCCGTTACTTGCACTTAGGCCGCTAAACGCAAATATGGATCACGCTACTAGGGGTTATATCGATTAAGATATACTGGTCTAGAGGAGGTGACGTGGACCTGATCGATGCACTGCGCCGTGCGCGAGTGAGCCGCGGTTGGGATCAGAGCGAGCTCGCCCAACGGCTCGGCACGAGCCAGTCTGCGATCTCCTTCATCGAGGGGAGGCGCCGGTCGCCGCGACTCGACACAGTCGAGAACTGGCTGTCGTCGACCAACCATCGGGTCGTCGTCTACCCAAGCGTCTTTGCCGACGCCACCGAGACCGCGCGCTCCATCGACGACGCGCTCACGGTGGGGGATCGGGATCGCGCCTGGCGTGCGCTGCTCGACTACTCCGACGGCCTTGCGGTGTGCCTGCCCGTGGAATGCGTGCTGCTTGCGGCGTCGGCACCCCCGGTGAGTGCCGAGCCCACGTGGGCGGCCGCCCTCGCGGCCGTGACCGACTGGCGCCTGCGCGACCGTGCACTGCCCGTGCCCGAGTGGGTGGACGAGCCGGAGCGCACCCTGACGAACGCGCAGCCGCTCGTCATCAGCGACTACGACCTGACGCCAGAGTTGGATGACGTGCCGGAGGAGTTCCAGCGGCGCAACCTGCTCGTCGAAGCCGGCGCGCTCCGGAGCGCCTGATGGCGGTGCGGTTGGATCGCGGTGACCTGATCGCCGGGCTCCGAGAGCTCGTCGCGCGGGTCGAGCGCGAGGGACTCACGGGGGTGAGCATCGAGATCATCGGAGGGGCTGCTCTGCGTCTCGCCTACATCGAGCGGGCGACCACGGTGGACATCGATGCGCGGCTGGCACCCAAAGAGCAGCTTGCGCCGATCATCCGGGGAATCGCCGCTGAACGGGCGTGGCCCGAGAACTGGCTGAACAGCGACGCGGAGCAGTTCATCCCGCGCTGGGGGCGCGACGTGCACTGGCGCATGCTGTGGTCAAGCGATGGGGTGACCATCAACGTGGCGAGCCCCGAGGCACTGCTCGCCATGAAGCTGCACGCCGTGCAGCATCGGGGCAACCGTGACATCGGCGACGTCGCGAAGCTCATGACGATCGTCGGCATCGACTCCGTCGACAGCGCCGAAGACCTCTACAGCGAGTTCTATCCAGGCGACGAATTCACCCCGAGAACCTACGAGCGAGTAGAGCGCGTGTTCGCTGTCGGGTTGCCCGAGCGGGAGTTGCCGCCGCCACCGCCGTTCGTGCGCGACGGCCAGCACTGAGCGCAACCGAATCCATCCGGAGCGAGGTCGGCCTGCGGCGTGCTCTGACCCGCGTGCCCGTACCCTGGTGCGGTGGGCAACATCAGCGACAACGGCAGCACGGCTCCCCGACCGAGGAAGAATCGGTCTCTCTTCCAGATCGCCGACGGAGTGCTGCGAGGGTCGACCGCTCCCACCCAGGTGATCTCGGTCGCCGGTGGCCACGATCAGTCGACTCAGCGCCACGTGCGCTTGGTGATTGACCTGTGCCTGCGCGTGGGTGAGGCGATGCTCGCGACGGGCGCCTCGGCGGCCGACGTCGTGGCGATGGTGCTGCGCATCAGCGAGGCGTACGGTGTGGGCGGCATGCACGTGGACATCACGTTCACGTCGATCACCGTCTCGGTGCATCGCGGCATGAACGAGGACCCGGTGTCGGTCATGCGCATCGTGAAGGTGCGCACGACCGACTACACGAGGCTGCAGAACGTGTACTGGCTGATCGATCAGATCACCGGCGACGGAATGCGGCCCACCGTTGAGGTTGCCCGGGAGCGGCTCACCGCGATTCTGTCGAGTCCGCACCCGTATCGACGCTGGGTGGTGACCGCGGGGAAGGCCATTCTGGCGGGCGGCGTCGTCGTACTGTTCGATGTGGGGCTCGTGCTCGTGCTGGTCGCCGCCGTCTCCGCCGTCATCTCGGACCTCATTACGCGCCAGTTGGGCAAGTGGTCGGTGCCCGGCTTCTTCGCCCAGATGGCCGCCGCGGTGGCGACGACGAGCATTGCGGTGTTGCTGTTCTGGTTGCGCTCGGTGGGCATCGAGCTGCCCGGGTCGGAAGCGCCGACAGTCATCGTCATTGCGGGCATCGTCATGCTGCTGTCAGGGCTCGGTCTTACGGCGGCGGCGCGCGACGCGATCGACGGGTACTACGTGACGGCGACGGCGCGCGGCATGGAAGTGTTCATGCTCACTCTGGGACTCGCGGTGGGCATTTCGGCCGTCCTGGGCATCGCCTTGCGGATGGGTATTCCGGTGGCGGTGTCGACGTCTCTCGGCGACAGCATCGGCCTGGTTGCCGGGGTGGTCGGGGCGGCGCTCATCGGCTGCGGTTTCGCGTTGACGTCGTACGTGCGTCTGCGCCTGGTGCCGCTCATGTCTGCGGCGACTGCTCTCGTGTTCGCCGTGTTCCTGCTGGTGTCGCCGTACGTTTCCCAGCCAGGGTTGGCGCCGGGCATCGCCGCGGTGGCGGCGGGCATCATCGGATACCTCACCTACCGCTGGATCAAGGTTCCCGAGGGAGCGACCACGACGGCGGCGATCATCGGCCTGATTCCCGGCCTCGCCGTGTACAGCGCGCTGTACGTCTTGGTGGATTCGACGACCGGGGTGATGGAGGCGCTGCCCGCGGCCGTGGACGCCATCGCGACGGGTATCGGGCTGGCTGCCGGAACGGCGATCGGAGGGTTCGCGGCCCGCCGCACGTTCGGCTTGGACCGTCAGGCGATGATCGCCGGGCGGCGGACGCTCGGGGTGCGGTAGCTGCGGCCCAGTGGCGGTCGAGTTCGTCGGCCGAGATCAGGCCCTTCTGCCCACCCGTGGGGTGAAGACGACCTCAAGGTCGAGCGAGTGTGCCAAGCGCAGCAGCGTGTCGGCGGTCGGATTTCCCGCGCCGGTCTCGATTCGGCTGATCTCTGCCTGCTGGAGTCCGCTGCGTTCAGCCAGGGCGGGCTGACTCAGGCCGTGCGCCGTGCGGGCGGCTTGCAGTTGCGCGCCTAGTGCTGCTCGCGCATCGAGCTCAGTGCCAAAAGTCTCAACGGCTGCGTCGTAGACGCTGCGTGTGTCAGCCGTCCACGACTGTTGAGCGCGGGACGAAAGATCGCGGAATGAGCGAGCCATGGGTGAACCTCCTCCGGAGAGTATGTGATAAAACACATAACGCGTCAAGACCGCTTAGTGATCACGCTTCCACGCAGTCAGGGCTTTGCGCGCCTTGGCGATCTCCTTGTGCTGACGTCGCTTCGACGGGTCTTTGCCCTTGTTGTAGCCGTGGAACAGAAGGACGATCCGATCTCCGTGAAACGTGCAGAAGACGCGAAGGCTCACTTGTCGACCCATCGTCTCGGATTGCGAAGGGGCGACCCCGGCCAACGAGAGAATCGCATCGAGCGAGCGCTGCACCCTGAATTCGTACAGCCCGCCGCCGAGTGGCTTGCCCCACCCGCCGTCAAACGCGTCGATGCCATGGGCCTCGAGTACATGGGTGATCGCCGCGGTGACCACAGCCTGCTCGTAGGCGGGGAGCCTCAGATAGAAGCGCTCGAAGTCGTCACTGAAGTACTCGACTCTCCAGCTCGACATCGCGGCAGAGTACCGGGCGCCCGCAGGGGGTGACGTCGCCTGTCCCCAGCGACGCTAGTCGTTCCCCGCGTCGCCCCACGGCTGCAGTTGCGCGGGTGCCGGCCACGGCAGGCTGCGCTCGAGCATCCCGGCACCGACCGCCGCGGCGGCGCCCCAGTCGTCCTCGACGACCGTGATGCCGGCGGGGCTCAGCTGGCTGATGCGCACGCGCTGCACGCGGCCGTCGTCGAGCACGAGGCCCCACGGCTCGGCGAGCCAGGCGAGGCCGTGCTGCTCGAGCGCCTCCTCGGCGTCAAGCCATTCGACGTCGGCGGCTACGGTGCGGCCGAGCACGTCGACGGCGGTGTAGAGGTCGCCGCTGGGGTGGATCCAGCCGACCAGTTCGCGGTCATCACGGCGGTGCTCGACCCAGTCGGCGGGCAACATTGCGCTGGGCGGGGGCGTGGCGGGCATGCCCCGAGGGTACCGAGCGGCGACCGCCGGTCGGATGCTCAGCGCGAGCTGTTCGCTGTGCGCCCCCGCACGATGCCGATGAACTCGTCGCACAGCGGGTGCGCGTCGCGCGTCGGCCACACGAGCGCGATGCCCGTGTCGGGGGCGCCGCTCAGCGGACGGGCGACGACGTCTTTGCGGGAGTGCGCACGGGCGACCGACTGGGGCAGGACGGCGACGCCGACGTTCGCAGCGACGAGCTCGATCGCCTCGGCGCCCGTGCCGCCCTGGAGGTCGACGGGCAGCACGGTGACGTCGTCGAGCCCGGCGAGGTCGTCGAGGCTGAGCTCGCCGACACCCGCGACGAGCGAGCCCTTGGGGGCGACGACGACGGCCGCCTCGCGGTAGAGCGGGATGGCGTGGTGATCGTCGTCGGGGAGGACGTCGCGCGCGAGCGCCATGTGCACGGTGCCGTCGTCGAGCGCCGCGAGAGCCTCCGCCTGAGTGTGCGGCCGCAGTTCGAGGCGCCCGCGGGGGCGGCGCTCCCGCCACGTGCGCTCCCACTTGCCGGGGGTGACGCCGGGCACGAAGGCGACGATGAGCGGGTCGGGCATGGGCTCAGGCTACCCGCGGTGACGGGGGACTCAGCCGCGAGCATCCCATCATCACTACGCTCGGGTGCATGACCGACGCACCGCGCGAAGACAACCGCCAGCAACCGAAGCCGAAGAAGGAGCAGATGCTGAGCCCCGCGACGGCCGCGAAGAAGCTCGGCGTGTTTCTGCCGGCGATGCCCGAAGACTTCCGCACGCAGCCGGTGTCGCGCTCGACCCTGCGCGAGATGAACGAGACCCCGCCCGAGTGGCTCACGACGCTGCGCCGCGAGGGGCCGCACCCGCGCGATGAGGTCGCCCGTCGCCTCGGCGTGTCGAATTCGGCGCTCGCCCGTGGGGGAGTGAGCGACTCGATGACGACGGAGGAGATTCGCGCGCTGCTCGACGAGCGGCCCGAATGGCTCGTCGTGGAGCGCGAGAAGCACGCTCCCGGCACGGGGCGACCGCCGGGCACCGCGATCGGGGAGCGGCCCGTCTCCGCCGCGCCGGTCGACGTGGACGACGACGAGGACGATCAGGTCTCGTGACGGTGTCCGCCGACGTCAGTCGGCGGTGTCAGTCGTCGGTGTCGGGCATGACGCGCAGCCCGTCGAGCGGGAGCCCGACCGGCGGCTCGCCCTCGACGTAGAACGCGCCAGCGAGGTCGGCCTCGGTGAGGTCGGCGCCCGTGAAGTCGGCGCTGGTGAGCTCGGTGTTGCGCAGGAGCGCCTCGCTCAGGTCGGCGTCGACGAAGATGCTGCCGGTGAGGTCGACGTTCGTCAGATCGGCTTCGCTCAGATTGGCGCCCGTGAGGTCGGCACGCTTGAGCTCACCGTCGAGAAGGTCGGCGTCGGAGAAGTCGGCGCCCGCGAGCGGTAGGCCGCTCAGCTGGGCGCCGCGCAGGTTGAGGCTCGAGAACGGCAGCACGGCGCTATCGGCCATGACCGCTTCGCGCACGAAGAGGGAGTTGCCGAGCGATTCGGCGTTCGATTCGCGCTCGGCGGTGGTCGCCTGGTCGAGGGCGAACACGACGAGGGAGACGACGAGGGCGAGCACGACGCCGCTGATCATTTCGAGCCAGAGGTCGTCGCGGTTGCGGGCGAGGAATCCACGGATACCCGGCCGCGAGTCGGCGGCCGAGGCGGGCGCGGGCGGGGCGGGTTCGGTCACGAGGCCTCCTCGGTGGCGGGGAGCACGCGCGCGAGACTGTCGAGCGCGCCGAGCGGGTCGGCGCCGACGGGGATGAGCACGTGGTCGGTCGTGCCGGCCGAGTCGAGCTCGTCGAGCCGGGCGCGCACCTGCTTCGCGTCGCCGGCGAGGGCGAGCCGCGCGACCCACGCGTCGGGCATGCGCGCGACGAAGTCGTGCCGGTCGGCGCTCGAGGCCCGCAGCGCACGGAGTTCGTCGGCGATGTCGAGCGGGTCGATGTGGGGTGCGACGTCCCTCTCGCCGACCCACTGCAGTGTGGGTCGCGCGGCGGCGAGGGCGGCAGCCGGGTCGTCGTCGACAACGGCGAGGTTGTAGGCGACGAGACGGTGCGGGCGCTGCGCGGCGATGCTCGCGAGTGCGGAGCGCGCGTACTCGGGCGTGGTCGGCTCGGCGAGCACGGTGCCGTCGGCGACCCGCCCGGAGACGGCGAGGGAGCGGGGCCCTCGCACGCCGAGCAGGATCGGCGGCACGGTCACCGGGAGCGCGCTGGGGTCGAGCGCGACCGGGTCGGCGCCGTCCTCGAGTGTCACGGCCTCACCGCGCAGCAGTGCGTTGAGCGACTGCACGTAGGCGTCGAGGAAGGTGAGCGGCTTGGTCGGCCAGATGCCGAGCGAGGCCATCCACGCGGGCACGCCGTGGCCGATGCCGACGTCGAGGCGGCCCGGGTGCAGAGCTTCGAGGGTGGCGATCTCCATGGCGGTGAAGGCGACGTTGCGTGCTGCCGCCGGCAGGATGCCGACCCCGATGCGGATGCTCGTGGTGCAGCCGAGCGCGACCGCGGCCTGCGCGATGCCGCCGCGGTACCCGAGATCTTCGACCACCCAGACCTCGTGGAATCCGAGCTGCTCGGCCCGCTGCACGAAGTCGATCACCTGGCCTGCGGGGGTGTCGCGGGGGAGCATGACGCCGATGCGGGCTGGAGAGGCCATGCCGTCGATGGTAGGTGCTGGTGCGCGCTCCAGGGAGTGCCGTGCCGCGCGGGTCAGATCTCCCGGCGTCGGAAGACGAGCACGGCAGCAGCGATCAGGCCCATGGTGAGCAGCATGCCCGTGCCGACCGGCCACCACAGCGTGGCGTCGAGCTGCTGGGTTCCCGTCGCCACCTCTGTCGTCACCCTGATGAGGCCCGCGGGGGTGTAGTCGGAGAAGTGTGGCACGATGCTGAGGAGCGCGAGCAGGAAGTACACGCCGATGCCCACTCCGGCGGCACCCGCGACGGCGTCGATCGCCGCGGAGGCGAGCAGCGACGCCGCGACGAGCACGGCGGCCAGCACGACCCACACGGCAGTCGCACCGAGGGTGGGGGCGAGGTCGACCGCGCCGAACGTCAGCGAGGTGGCGGCCCACGAAACGAGGGCACCGAGCAGACCGGCGAGGGCGATGAAGCCCAGCAGGGAGGCCGCGTGGGTGAGCACGTAGGTGGTGCGCGACACGGGCTTGACGAGCAGGATCGCGGCGACGCCCGATCGCACCTCGGCGTTGATGGCGCCTGCGGCCATGACGACGACGACGAAGACGACGAGCTGCGTGAGGTCGCTCGCCCATTGTGCTGAGGCGTCGCTCGCGGTCGGGTCGGGCCATGGAATCGCCGCGGCCTCCTCGGCGCCGAGGGCTGCGGCGAGGATCTCCCTCGTGAATCGCACGATCACGGGGCCCGTGGCGGCGAGGAACACGATAACGGTCGGCAGCACCCAGAGGCGCCACGTGCGGGCGATCTCTCGAGCGCGCAGACTGAGCAGTGCCGTGCTCGCGGTCATCGCTGCACTCCCACCATGCCGACGAAGACGTCTTCGAGGCTCGCATCGCGCTGCTCCACGCGGCGCAGCCTGAGACCCAGGGCAGCGACTTCGGCGGGCAGCCGGGTCTGTGCCTCGTCGAGGTCGGTGACGGTGAGGGCGAGCATGCCGGGCGCCGTCTCGTCGATGGTGACGATCCACGGCAGGCCCTCGAGTGCGTCGCGCAGTCGGGCCGGGTCGTCCACGTCGACGTCGATGCGCGCCTGCACACCCCCGAAAGCGGTGCGCACGTGCGCGAGAGACCCCGCGGTGAGCACTCGCCCGTGATCGATGATGGCGACGGTGTCGCACACGCGCTCGACGTCGGGCAGCAGGTGGGTGGAGAAGAGCACGGTCGTGCGGCCTCGCAGCTCGGCGAGGAGGTCGAGGACGACGCGTCGACCGAGCGGATCGAGTGCGGAGGTCGGCTCGTCGAGGACGAGCAGGGCCGGCGAGTTGATGAGCGCCTGGGCGATGCCGAGCCTCTGCCGCATGCCGCGCGAGTAGCCGCCGACGCGCGCGTCGACGCCGCGGAGGCCCGTGAGCTCGAGCAGTTCGTCGATCCGTCGACGCGTCGTACCCGTCGGCAGGCCGAAGAGACGGGCACTGCTCTCGAGCACCTCGCGAGCGGTCATCCAGGAGAAGAAGCCGGGCACGTCGGGGCAGTAGCCGATGCGGGGGCTCACGGAGGCGCTGCCGGGTTCTTGACCGAGCACGCGAACGCCCCCTGAGGTCTGCCGGGCGAGGCCGAGCAGAATGCGCAGGGCGGTGGTCTTGCCGGCCCCGTTCGCGCCGAGGAACCCGTGTACGGAGCCTTCCTCGACGCGCAGGTCGAGCCCGTCGAGCGCCCGATGCCGTCCGTAAGTCTTCACGAGCTGGGTGATCTCGACCGCGGCCGTCATGAGCGGTCGTCCTCGCCGTACAGGCTCTGCACGGTGCGTCGCACGCTGTCGCCCTCCGCGCGGTGGGCGGTGGCGGAGTCGTCGACCGCGGCGGGTCGCCGACCGGCGATGAGGAACACGATGGCGCCGACCATGTTGACGAGCAGGATGATGAGCACCCACGGCCACTTCCGGTCGAAGACGATGCGGTCGCGAGGGGTGCGATAGAGGCGGATGAGCGCGGTGATCTGCAGGGCGAGCTGCACGACGATCGCGACGACGAGGGCGACGAGCGCCGCAGTGGGGAGGCTCGTGAGGTCGGTGTTCACGGGTTCTCCGGGTGGCCGGTGGTGGTGTGGGGCGGGGTGGCGGATGCTCGACTCCACGCTCGGCGGAGCCCGGCGCGCACCGGCGCAACGATGACGGTGAGAGACGCGGCGACGGCGAGCGGGAGGGAGGCGGGCACGAGCAGCCCCCACCGTGCCCGGGGTGCGCGCGCCTGGGCGATGACGGCGGCCACGGTGCCGGCGGAGAGCACGGCGAGGGAGGTGGCGCTCGCGGCCCGCACCAGGGTGTCGTCGACGGTGGATGTCGGTCGTTGTGCCCACAGGGCGGGCAGGGCTCCGAGCGCCAGGACGGCGAGCAGGCTCGCGCGGGAGGTGCGGCTTCGGGTGCGGCCGCCGAGGTCGAATCCGGAGGGCACTCGCCCGGGCAGAGACCGCCAGGAGAGGGCGAGCGCGGTCGCCGCAGCTCCCGCGATGAGGAGCGGAGCACTGCGCGCCACCCGGACATGGCCTGAGGGTATGCGCTCGATCACGTCGTCACTGATGTCGTCGGGCCGCAGCAGGCCGAGGCGCACGGCGACGGCGCCGAGGTTGAGCGTCCACCCGGCCCCGAACAGTCGCGGTACGACCAGGCGCGGGTTCGTAGGGTCCCAGGTGCGGGCGCGAACGTCGGCGTCGATCGGTCCGCGCGTGTCGACGGGCACGCCGAGCACCCGCCACTGCGCGGCGTCGGTGGGGGCATCCCCCTCCAGGGCATCGTGGAGGTGTGCGGCGAAGTCGGCCGGCTCGCCGAGAGCGTCGCGGGGGTCGATGCCCGCGTCGGCGAGTTCGTCGAGCTGCGCGCTGAGCGCCTCCATCGCGCGGCGGCGATCGGCGGTGGGGAGTTCGCGGAGGTGCGTGCGCACGCTGCGCAGGTAGGTGGCGGTCATGGTGCGTCCGTTCCGAGAATCTCTGTCATGGCGCCGCGCAGCTCGACCCAGGCGGTGGCGCCGTCGGCAAGGGAGGTGCGGCCTGCCGCTGTCAGCCGGTAGTACTTGCGGGGCGGGCCACCGGGCGATTCAGC
Source organism: Microcella pacifica (assembly GCF_009371975.2). Classification (GTDB taxonomy): domain Bacteria; phylum Actinomycetota; class Actinomycetes; order Actinomycetales; family Microbacteriaceae; genus Microcella; species Microcella pacifica. The sequence continues at coordinate 94,230 of NZ_VIKT02000010.1, read as the reverse complement.
CCAGCGCGTGCCGACGAGATCGGCCTTGGTGAGGCGCGCGAGCAGGGGGTATACGGTGCCGGGAGTCGCGGCGAGGGCCGGATAGGCGCCGAGCCGGTCGATGATCTCGATCGCGTAGCACTCCTCGCGGTCGAGCACGGCCAGGATCGCGAGCTCGATGACGCCCTTGCGCAGCTGCACGGCGCGATCACTAGTGGGCACGACATGCATCCTTGCAGTGCAAGGTAGTTGACGTCAAGCTCGCTGTCTGCTCGGGGCAAGGTGGCCGACGACCGCGCAGGTCGCCGCTAGTCTCCCCTCATGAGCCGCATCATCGCCCCGGTCGCCGCCGTCGTCGTCGGCCTCGCAGTCGTCATCGGCGTCGGGGTGGGGCTTGCGATCCCCGCGGCGGAACGCGCGGTTGTCGCGGCGGTCGAGTGGGCGCTCGACGAGCCCGCTCAGCACGCCGACACCTCCGGGGTTCCGACCGAGCCGGATGAGGATTTCGGCGACGTGCAGGTCTACGACGTGCTCGCTGACGGCACGCTCGAGCCTGCGGTGAGCGGTGTGGCCGCCGAGGTGTGGGAACTGTTCGTGCGCATGGTGGGCACCGACGTGGCGGGCGAGTCGATCATCCAGTACCGCGCCGGAGACGCCCCCGACAGCGACACGCTCGCCTACGTCTACCAGGACGCCGACCCCCAGTACTGGACCCTCGCCGTCAACCTCGCCGTCGCCGACGACCCGCAGCTTCTCGTCGCGACGCTCATCCACGAGTACGCGCACGTGTTCAGCTTCGATGATGGCGAGTTCGTGACGGACGCGGCGTGCCCGACGCTCGCTCTTCTCGAAGGGTGCACGGCCGACGACAGCTACCTCACGGCGTTCTACGACACCTTCTGGGCGGGCTACCCCGACGCTGTCGACGTGGAGAACCTCGACCCCGACCTCGCGTGGCAGTTCTACGAGACCTACGAGGAGGACTTCGTGAGCGACTACGCGGCGACAAACCTGGGGGAGGACCTCGCCGAGTCGTTCATGACCTACGTCATCGAGGATGCCGCCGAGGGACCGACGGTTGCCGCGCAGAAGCTGCGCTTCTTCGACCAGTGCCCGGAGCTCGTGGCGCTGCGCGAGCACATCCGCACCGAGCTCTCGGTCGAGCTCGGGCTCCGCTGAACGCGCTGCGCTGAACGCGCTCCGCTCCCTACGCGAAGAGCTGCCGGTACTCGCCGTACCCTTCGGCCTCGAGCTCGTCGACGGGGATGAAGCGCAGCGCGGCCGAGTTCATGCAGTAGCGCAGGCCGCCGGCCTCGCGCGGTCCGTCGTCGAAGACGTGGCCGAGGTGGCTGTCGGCACCGCTCGAGCGCACCTCGGTGCGCGTCATCCACAGGGTGCGGTCGCTGCGCGTCGTGATAGCGCTCGCGTCGATGGGCTTCGTGAAGCTGGGCCATCCGGTGCCGCTGTCGAACTTGTCGAGCGAGGTGAACAGCGGCTGACCGGAGACGACGTCGACGTAGAGACCGGGCTGCTTGTTGTCGTGGTACTCGTTGCGGAAGGCCGGCTCGGTGCCGTCTTTCTGCGTGACCTTGAACTGGATCGGCGTGAGCCGGCTGACGGCGTCGGCGGTGGCGCGGTACTCCTGCGACATGGGGTCCTCCTGAGGATGCTCGTGCCGCGGGCCGCGGCACCACTCGAGTCAACCGCGCCGGGCTTTGCGTGGTTCCCGCTCCGGCGAAACTCTCAGACTGCGCGTTCCCTCCGAGCCAATGGAGGCAGCCCTGACATGATCGCCGGATGCGTCGACACTCCACCGCCGAGATGGCCCTCACCGCGAGCGGCCCCGCGCGCCTCGTGCTCTCGATCGCCGCGCAGGCGCCGACCGCGATGCTCGACGAGCACCTCGAGGTGACGCAGGACGGCCGACCGGTCGAGGTGACCGAGATCGCCGACCCGCACGGCACGCGCCTGCACCTGCTCGACGTCACGGAAGGCGATGTGCGCGTGAGCTACCGGGCGACCGTCGACGGCCGCGCCGACCCGCTCTCCGTGACGCCGCTCGACGAGGTCGTGTACTTGCGCCCGAGCCGCTACTGCGAGTCTGACTCGCTCGCCCCGACCGCGATTCGCGAGTTCTACGGCCTCAGCCGCACCGACCTGCTGTTCGGCGTCAGCTCATGGGTGGGGGAGCGGCTGCAGTACGTGCCCGGGTCGAGCCTGCCGACCGACGGCGCTGTGCAGACGCTGCTCGCCGGGGAGGGGGTCTGCCGCGACTACGCGCACCTCGTCGTCGCCCTGCTGCGCGCGCTCAACGTGCCCGCGCGCCTCGCCTCCGTCTACGCGCCTGGGCTCTCGCCCATGGACTTCCACGCCGTCGCCGAAGCCGCCATCGACGGGCGCTGGTGCGTCGTCGACGCGACGACCCTCGCGCCCCGATCGTCGCTCGTGCGCATCGCGACCGGGCGGGATGCCTCCGACACGGCGTTCCTCAGCATCCACGGTGCCGCCACCGAGCTCGACGACCTCACCGTCACCGCCGTGGTCGACGTCCTGCCGCGCGACGACGTGACCGAGCTCGTGTCGCTCGGGTAGAACAGCCCTGCACCTTCGTACCCTGGCGGTGTGCCGCACCCGAATTCACGCCAGGCGAAGGCCGCGCGACGCCGCAAGCGCCGCATGGCCGCGGTCGAGCACGACCTGAGCCCCGCGCAGTGGGCGAGCCTGCGCGAGCTGTGGGGCGGCTGCGCCTACTGCGGCGCGACCGACCGCCCTCTGCAGCGCGACTGCGTGCAGCCCATCGCGCGCGGCGGCCGCTACACGCTCGACAACATCGTGCCCGCGTGCGGCCCGTGCAATGCGAGCAAGAGCAACGACGAGGCGACGAGCTGGATGCGCCGCAAGAAGCTTGACGAGCGCGCCTTCCTTACCCGGCTCGTGCAGGTGCGCGCCGCGCTGCTCGAGATCGAGGCGCCAGCACCCTCAGGCGCGCTCGAGCCCTAGCTCGACGAGCCGCACCTCGCCCGCGTAGCGCGCGGCGGGCTCGCGCAGCAGCCCCGCCTTGACGGCGCCGAACGTGACCGTCACGTCGGCGGGCAGCACCGTCGGGTCGGGCACCGAGCCGTCGTCGGCGTGCACGCCGCTCGGCAGGTCGACGGCGACGATCGCCGGGCGGCCGGCACGGGCATCCCTGTTCAGGTTGACGATCGCGGGGTCATCGAGGTGCAGCAGCTCGCGGAGGCGCGCGACTGCTGTGCGCGCATCGCACCGCAGTGCGGGGGAGTCGCCGCCGATGCCGAGGATGCCGTCGAGGATGACGGCCGCATCGTGCGCCGCGTGGTCGAGGCCGTCGTCGAGCTGCACCCATCGCGCTCCGGCCGCGCGGGCCGCCGCGGCTGCCCCCTCATGAACGCGACTACCCGTCTCGATCACGCTCACGCGGGCGCCCTTACCGGCGAGCTCGGCCGCGGCGAACAGTGCGTCGCCGCCGTTGTCTCCAGACCCTGCGAGAACGAGGATGCCCGGCCCCTGCTCGACGGCCCTAGCGCGGTCGCGCAGCACGTCGCGCACGACCTCCGCGAGGGCCGCGGCCGCCCGCCGCATGAGAGGTTCGCCAGCCGCGAGCAGGGGAGCCTCGGCGGCCCGCACCTGCTCGGCGGTCCAGCCGGTGAGGTGCTCGGGGAACGGCTGCGCGCGCATGACGCCGAGGCTACCGGCGTGCGGGCTCACTCGCTTCGAAGTGGCTGATGCTCCCTTGACCCGGGTGCGGGGCAGGGCAAGAGTGGGGGCATGACTCCGACACCTGCGAACCCGCCCACGACCGTCGACCACCTCGCCGACAGCGTCTCCAAGCTCGGCATCGGCACCGCCTACGGCGAGCCGATCGACATCGGCGGCACGAAGGTCACGCCGGTCGCGCTCACCTGGTTCGGCTTCGGAGCGGGCTCCGAGAACGACGAGGGCGAGTCGTCCGCCGGGGGCGGCGGCGGTGGGGCGAGCATCCCGATCGGTGTCTACCAGCCGGGGCCTGACGGGCCTGCCTTCAAGCCGAACCTCATCGCGCTGCTCGCTGTGTCGATCCCCGTGCTCTGGGTCGGAGGGCGAGCGTTCACGAGCATCATCAAGGCGCTCAAGAAGTAGCCTCGCGCAGGGACCTGCCGCGATCAGTACGCTGGAGTGATCATGAGTGATCGTCCGAACACTGATGCCCTCGACACCCAACGCGCGTGGACGGTGGGCGGGGCGCTCGTCCTGCTCGTCGTCGTGCTCGACGCGGGAGCGGGCGGATTCCTGCCGGATGGCGGCCTCGTACGCGCCCTCCTGCTGGCGGCGGCGCTCGTGGTCTTCGCGGTGGGCGTGAGGGGCTCCGGCAGCGTCACGGCGCTCCGCCCCACGGGCACGATCGCGCTCTGCGCTCTCGCCGCGACGCTCGTCGTCGGCTGGGTCGTGAACGCGACCCTCGTGCCCATGGGCGGGCAGCTCGATGCCGTCGTGGTCGTCGGCCAGGTCATCCTGGTTCTGCAGTTCGCCCTCGCGCTCGTCGCCGTCGAGCGCATCGGCCGTCTCGCGGTCGTGCCTCGGCCCTGGAACTGGGCGCCCGCGATCGCGTTCGGCGTCATCGCGTTGCTTTACGCGGCAACAGCGATCGCCGCCGTCCTGTCGCGCCAGGTGCTCGAAGTCTTCGGGTACGTCGCTGTCGCGGTGAACGGCATCGCGTCAGTCGCGGCGCTCGTCGGGCTCGGCGTGCTCGCGATCGTGCTCGGCGATCGCGCAGGGCGCTCGTCGTCCCCGGATGCGCCAACCCCCGAGGTCGACGTCGAGAGGGACTGACCCCACTCATTAGCGGGTATTGCGCACGTGAGCGCTCAGCGCTAACGTACAACCATATGGTTACACGAACGCACGAGCTCAGCGACGCGGACGTCGATGCGATCTTCCACGCCCTCGCCGACCGCACTCGCCGCGACATCGTCGCGCGAGTGATCGAGCGCGAGCAGTCGGTGAGTGCGCTCGCCGAGCGCTACGCCATGAGCTTCGCCGCCGTGCAGAAGCACGTGGCGGTGCTGCAGAAGGCCGCGCTCGTGCGCAAGGAGCGCGACGGTCGGCAGCAAATCGTGCACGCCGAGCTCGAACGACTGCGGCGCGCTCAGCAGCTGCTCGACCGGTACGAGCAGCTGTGGCGCCACCGGGTGGACCGTATTGCGAGCATCCTCGACGAAGAAGGGCCCTGAATCATGACCATCGTGCGTACCGACAAGGACGCCTCTGCGCGCACCATGACGTTCGTCGCCGAATTCGACGCCCCCGTCAACCGGCTGTGGCAGGTCTGGGAGGACCGGCAGAAGCTCGAGCGCTGGTGGGGCCCGCCCGGGTACCCGGTGACGATCAGCGAGTTCGAGTTCGCGCCCGGCGGCCGCGTGCTCTACCGCATGGTCGGCGATGAGGACGGCGAGCGGCTGGACGGGCACCTCGTCTTCCACAGCATCGAGGAACCGCGCGAGATCGTATACACCGACGTGTTCGTGCCGAGCGAAGGCGGGGAGGGCGAGCCCGACAACCGCACGGTCGTGACGTTCGAGTCGACCGAGCACGGCAGCCGCATGACCCTCGTGTGCACGTTCGACAGCGACGAAGCGTTCGAGGGGGCGCGCGAGTTCGGCGCCTTCGAGGGCTTCATCGCCTGCATCTCCCAGATCGACGACCTGCTCTCACCCTCGAAAGGCAACTCATGACCGTCATCGATGTGCAGAAAGACACCACGGCACTCACCCTCACCTTCGTCGCGGAGTTCGACGCTCCCGTCGACCGCGTGTGGCAGCTGTGGGCCGACCCGCGCAAGCTCGAGCGCTGGTGGGGGCCGCCGGAGTGGCCGGCGACCTTCACGCGGCACGAGCTGCACGAGGGCGGCACTGTGAACTACCACATGACCGGCCCGGACGGCACGATCGCGGGCGGCTGGTGGACCGTGACAGCGGTGGATGCTCCGCGCATGCTCGCCTTCGACGACGGTTTCGCAGCCGACGACGGGCAGCCGCACCCGGACATGCCCGTGACGCACGCGGTCGTGACGCTCGAACCGGTGGACGAGCGGCGCACGTGCCAGACCCTCGTATCGACCTTCCCGAGCCTCGAGTCGCTCGAGGAGCTCGCGGCGATGGGCATGGAGGAGGGGATGCGTCAGGCGATGAGCCAGGCCGACGCGATCCTCGCCGAGGGCTGACCGCCGCGAGTTCTCGCCCGTTTCTCGGGTCGTGGTCGATACAGTCGGGGTATTGCTGACTCGGCCGGAGGCCCGCACTCGTGCTCGAAACGCTCGTGACGCTGCTCGTCGGCGTCGTCGTGATCCTCGTGATCATCGCCGCGAACGGCTACTTCGTCGCGCAGGAGTTCGCATACATGTCGGTTGACCGAGTGCGCCTCGCGGCGCGCGCGGCCGACGGTGACAAGGCTGCGGGGCGCGCGCTCGCGGTCACGAAGCGCAACTCCTTCATGCTCTCGGGTGCTCAGCTCGGCATCACGATCACCGGCCTGCTCGTCGGCTATGTCGCCGAGCCGCTCGTCGGCGAGTCCCTCGGGCGCCTGCTGGGCGGCGTCGGCGTGCCGGCCGCCGTGAGCATCACCGTCGGTACGGTGCTCGCCCTCGTCGTCGCGACCGTCGTGCAGATGATCTTCGGCGAGCTCTTCCCCAAGAACCTCGCGATCGCGAATGCCGAGCCCCTCGCACGCTGGCTGGCGCGCTCGACCACGATCTACCTCGCCGTCTTCGGCTGGCTCATCACCGTGTTCGACGCCTCGGCGAACCTGCTGCTCAAGGCGCTGCGCATCGAGCCCGTGCACGATGTCGACTCGAGCGCGACAGCCGTCGACCTGGAGCGCATCATCGGCGACTCCCGCACGAGCGGTGACCTGCCGGAAGAGCTCTCACTCATGCTCGACCGCATCCTCGACTTCCCGCAGCAGGACGTCGAGCACGCGATGATTCCGCGCTCGCAGGTCGACATCGCCCGCCCCGGTACGACGCTCACCGAGATTCGCGAGCTCATGGCGACGGCCCACACCCGCTACCCGGTGATCGGTGACGACGAGCAGCCGCTCGGCGTCATCCACCTCATCGACGTTCTCGAGACGGCCCTCGACGGCGAGACGCCCGTGTCGGAGCTCATGCGCCCCACGATCGTGCTGCCCACCCTCATGCGACTGCCCGACGCCCTCACGCAGCTCACGACGACACGCAATGAGCTCGCCTGCGTGATCGACGAGTACGGCGGCTTCGCGGGCGTCCTCACGCTCGAAGACCTCGCGGAGGAGGTCATCGGCGAGATCACGGACGAGCACGATCAGGATGTCAGCGAGCTCGTGGTGCCCGATGGCGACGACGTGTGGCTCATGGACGGCGACGTGCACGTCGACGAGGTCGAGCGCGCGGTGGGGCACGACCTGCCGCGCGGCGACTACGAGACCATCGCCGGCCTGCTCATCGCGGCGCGAGGCGAGCTTCCCGCGGCTGGCGACACCGTGACCGTCGAGCTGCCGATCGACGGCGCCGATCTCGTGGAAGACCACCCGCCGACTCGCCACCTCGAGGTCGACGTGCTCGAGGTCGACCGCCACGTGCCGAGCGAGGTGCGGGTGCGCCTCATCGAGACACCCGGCCGCCCCGACGACGCGGATGCTCCACCCGCGCCCGACGACGCGGATGACCCGCGCGAGACCGAGGGGGCAGACCGATGAACGGCTGGGTCGTCTTCGCCGCGACGGTCGCGCTCATCGCGCTGAGCGCGTTCTTCGTCGTCATCGAGTTCTCGCTGCTCGGCGCTCGACGCCATCGGCTGGAGGAGCAGGCGACGACGAGCCGGTCGGCTCGCGCGGCGCTCAAGGGCGTCAACGAGCTCACGATGATGCTCGCCGTCGCGCAGCTCGGCATCACGGCGTGCACCTTCGCGCTCGGAGCGGTCACGAAACCCGCCGTCGACGCGTGGCTGGGCCCGCTGTTCACCTCGTGGGGGCTCGTGGAATGGGCATCCGATGCCACCGCGTTCGCCCTCTCCCTGCTGCTCGTGACGTTCCTGCACCTCGTGGTAGGGGAGATGGCGCCGAAGTCATGGGCGATCGCGCACCCCGAGCTGTCGGCGCGCATCATCGGCGTACCCTCGCGATTCTTCGTCAACGTCTTCCGCCCGCTGCTGCGCTGGGTCAATGCGATCGCCAACCGGCTCGTCGCGGCGACGGGCGTCGAGCCTGCCGACCGCGCGGCGGTCGGCGGGCAGGATGCCGACACGATCCGGCATCTTGTGGAGCACTCGGCGAAGGCCGGTGTGCTGGAGCCGGAGTTCCGCCGGCAGATCAGCGGCATCATCGACCTGCAGTCGCTCATGGTCGAGTCGCTCGTCTCGTCGGACGCCCCGCCGACCTCGGTGCCGGCGAGTGCGACCGTCGCCGACGTGCAGGAGGTTGCGATGGCGTCGGGCCACCTGCGCATCCTCCTCGAGGCGGAGAGCGGTGCGCCCGAGGTCGTGCACGTGCGCGACACGCTGCTCGCGTCGGCGGAGTCCCCGGCGGCTGCGACCGCGCGGCCTGCGTACGTGATCGCTGCGGGAACCCCCGTGTACGAGGTGATGTCGGGCATGCGCGAGGCGAGCGTGCAGCTCGCGGTCGTCATGGATGGGCAGAGGATGCTCGGGGTCGTGACCCTCGCAGATGTCCTAAGGCGCGTTCTGCCGCAGTCGGTGTAGCCGCGCGCAGTAGGGCTAGTGCGAGCGCAGCAGCTCGATGAGCTCGTCCTTGCGCAGGTCGCTGTAGCCGCTCAGGTCGAGCTCGCGCGCGCGGTCGCGAAGCTCCCCCACCGTCCACTCCTCGTAGGGCGGCGAGTCGCCTCCGCGCGACCCCACCGTGCTCTCGCCGTCGCGCGCCGCGGCGTTGGAGATGCGAGCCGCCTTCTCCTTGGATGCGCCGTCGTCGCGCAGCTTCTCGTACAGCTCGGGGTTCTTGAGGCTCGGGTTGTCGTTGTTCGCGGGCATGGTCGTACCTCCCTCGGTCGTGCGGTCGGGAGCACCCTAGCGAGAGTCCCGGGTGGGGCACTCAGGTGCGACCATGGAGGCATGACGAAGGAACTGCACATCACCGGAGACACTGACGCCGACCGCCTGCTGTCCACCGAACCGCTCGCGCTCCTGGTCGGCATGCTGCTCGACCAGCAGGTCGCGATGGAGGTCGCCTTCGCGGGGCCCGCGAAGATCCGGGAACGACTCGGCGCGTTCGATGCCCGCGCCATCGCCGAGCACGATCCCGAGCAGTTCGCTGCGCTGTGCGCGCAGACGCCCGCCGTCCACCGGTTCCCGGGCTCGATGGCGGCGCGCATCCAGACGCTGTGCGCCCAGCTCGTAGGCGAGTGGGGCGGCGACGCCGCGGCGATCTGGACGCGCGGCGAGCCCGACGGTGGCGAGGTGCTGAAGCGCCTGAAGGCACTGCCGGGCTTCGGCGAGCAGAAGGCGCGCATCTTCCTCGCCCTGCTCGGCAAGCAGTACGGCCTCGAGGCGCCGGGGTGGCGCGAGGCCTCGGGCGACTACGGAGTCGAGGGCGCGCGCCGCTCGGTCGCCGACATCACGAGCCCGGAGACACTCGCCGAGGTGCGAGAGAACAAGCGCGCCGCGAAGGCTGCGAAGAAGGCCTCGGCGTAGGGCGTCACGGTTCCGGATGCACGAACGCCGGCCGCCCGAGGGCGACCGGCGTTCGTGAGGAGAGGCGTCCTACTCGGTGAGCGAGTCGACGTACTCCTGGTTGTCGGCGATCCACTGGTCCACGAGGGGGCCGTAGTCGTCGGTGTCGTTGTCCACGAAGAGGAGGTTCTCCAGGTCGTAGAGCTGCTCGAGCGACATCTCGAAGTTGCTGAGCCAGTCGGCGACCTGCGGGAAGTCGCTGTCGAAGCCCGTGCGGCTGAAGATGTGCAGACCCTCAGCATCACCCAGAGCACCCTCAGGGTCCTCGAGGTTCTTGATCGGGAACGCACCGTAGGCCCAGTGCGGCTCCCACAGCGTCACGACGACGTTCTCGCCGGCGTTCGTCGCAGCCTCGAGCTCGGTGAGCATCGCGGCGGTCGACGACGTGGTGAACTCCATGCTGTCGAGGCCGTAGTTCGGGATGACGGCGTCCTCCATGGCGGCCGTGAGGCCAGCGCCGGGCTCGATGCCGACGATCTGGTTGCCGAAGGCGTCGGCGTTCTCCGCGAGCTCCGTCAGGGAGTCGATGGGTGCATCTTCGTTCACGGCCACGGTCAGCGCGGCGTTCTCGTTCCACGAGCCGAGGTCGGTCATGTCCTCGCCGAACTCCTCGACGTACTCGGCGTGGGTGCCGGGCAGCCAGACGTCGGTCGTGAAGTCGTAGTCGCCCGTCGAGAGACCCGCGAAGAGCGGGGCGACATCGGCGTACTCGAGGGTCACGTCGTAGCCCTCATCCTCCAGAACGGCCTTCCACAGCTCGGAGGTCGCGATGCCCTCGTCCCAGCCGTTGAAGACGGCGAGGGTGATCGAGCCCTGCGACTCGGGCGAGCCCTCGTCGCCGTTGCTGCCGTTCTCACCGGTCTCGCCGGCGCAACCGGCGAGCACGAGAGCGGCGGCCGCCGAGGCGGCCAGGAGCGCGTTGCGGCGCTTCGTCATAGTGTCTCCTTTCGTGACCTGCGGGGATCTCCCGCGGTCGTTCACGTGGTCGCCCTCGGGTCACCGAGGGCGGCACGCACGCTCGCGCTGGTGCGCGAACGCGGGTCTCTGGGGGTCTCTGGGGTCAGTTACCGCCGGGGGAGCGGCGAGGGCCGGCAGCCATGGCGACCGAGGCCTCGTCGTCGGTCTCCGCGGGCGTCTCGTTGCGGGCACCCGTGCGCTGCCGAGCAGCGTTCGCGGCCCGGAGGCGCGCATACAGCCCCTGCTTGCGCCCGAAGGCGCCGGTGAGCCTGTCGAGCAGGATGGCGAGCACGACGACGGCAAGGCCCGCTTCGGCGCCGAGGGCCGTGTCGAGACGCCCGAGGCTCGCGACGATCTCGCCACCGAGTCCACCCGCGCCGACGAGGCCGGCGATGACGACCATCGACAGCGACAGCATGATGATCTGATTGACCCCGGCCATGATCGTCGGCAGTGCGAGCGGCAACTGGATCTGGCGCAGGATGCGACCGGGCGAGGAGCCGAACGCGCGCCCGGCCTCCACGACCTCCTTGTCGACGCCGCGAATACCGAGCTCGGTCAGTCGCACTCCGGGGGCGAGCGCGAAGATGATCGTCGCGACGATGCCGGGGGCGACGCCGACCCGGAAGAGCAGGAGCGCCGGGATCAGGTAGACGAAGGCGGGCATCGTCTGCAGGAAGTCCAGCACGGGGCGCATGATCGTCGAGAACGTCGTCGTGCGGGCCGCCGCGATGCCGAGCGGCACGCTGATCACCGTCGCGATGAAGGCCGCGACGAGGACGAGTGCGAGCGTGTCCATCGCGTTGACCCACTGGTCGACCGACACGATGAAGAGCAGACCGAGCGTCGACCCGAGAGCGAAGAGCCAGCCGCGCGCGAAGAGCGCGACCACGGCGACGGCGATGATGATGACCCAGAACGGCGGTGTGACGAGCACCCAGCCGATGGCGTCGTACATGCCGAGGAAGATGCTGCGCAGGACGCCGAAGAACGCGGCGAAGTTGTCGACGACGAAGTCGACGCCGCCCTCGATCCAGTCACCGAAGGGAATGCGGAAGAGATCGGTCATGAGCGCACCTCCTTCGCGGTGGTCTGCCCATCGGACGAGTCCTGCAGCGCCTTGTCGACCATCGCGACGGGAAGCGGCGGCTCGAGCACCGCGATCTCCTCCGTAGGAGCCTGGGCGCCGCCCAGGGCGATGAGGAGCGTGATGCGCGGCACGACGCCGAGAAGGCGCCCCTTCTCATCCGTGACGGCGAGCGGCAGGGGCGACTCCACCGAGGGGACGACGAGCTCGAGGAGCGCCGTCGAGGCTTCCACGGCCGAGTAGTCGTCGCTCACGGCGCTCGTCAGATCGGTGGCCCCCGAGCGGACGAGCTGCAGGGCATCCCGATCGGAGATCACACCGAGGAGGCGGCGGTCGCGACCGACGACGAACGCGGCAGAGATCTGCTCGTCCCGCATGGTGCGCAGCGCCGCGCGCGGCCCGGCGCTCGCGAGCGCCACGCCCTTCGCGGGCTCCATGACGCTCGACGCGGTGAGCACGCGGGCTCGGTCGACATCCTGGACGAACTGCTCGACGTAGTCGTTGGCGGGGTCGGTGAGGATGTCCTCCGGCGTGCCGACCTGCACGATGCGGCCGTCCCGCATGACGGCGATGCGGTCGCCGAGGAACATCGCCTCGTTGAGGTCGTGCGTGATGAAGACGATGGTCTTGCCGAGCGTCTCCTGGAGCTCGAGCAGCTGCTCCTGCATCTCGCGGCGGATGAGCGGGTCGAGCGCGCTGAACGCCTCGTCCATGAGCAGGACGTCGGTGTCGGCGACGAGAGCGCGGGCGATGCCGACGCGCTGGCGCATGCCGCCGGAGAGCTCGTCGGGCATCGACTCGGCCCAGTCGCCGAGGCCGACGAGCTCGATCGTCTTGCGTGCAGCCTCAAGGCGCGCCGCGCGCGAGTCGCCGCGGATCTCGAGCGGGTATGCCACGTTCTCGAGCACGGTGCGGTGGGGCAGGAGGGCGAAGTGCTGGAAGACCATCGAGACGCGCTTCTGACGCAGGGTGCGCAGGCGGCGCGCGGGGATGCCCGTGAGGGGCTCCCCGCCGATCTCCACCGCGCCGGCAGTCGGGGTGAGCAGCCCGTTGAGCATGCGGATGAGCGTGGACTTGCCGGAGCCGGAGAGGCCCATGACGACGAAGATCTCGCCGCGCTTGACTTCGAAGCCGGCGTCGATGACGGCGGCGGTCGTGTCGGAGTCCAGGTCGGCGCTCGCGCCGCCATCGCGCAAGTGTCGGAGGGCTTCGGTGCTGCGGCGCCCGAAGATCTTGTACAGACCTTCGGCCTTCAACGCGATCTCGTCAGTCACGGTCTCCTGTGCCTCGCCGCGATGAGCGTGAGGTCTTGGATCAGTAGTCCGAGCGTCGAGAGGCGCGGCGCGATACAGGGTGCACGCGCCGTGCAGGAAAGCCGTCGGTGGCTTCCGCTCTCAAACGCGTGACGTGCGGCTTCGTACTTCGGTGCCGCGCGTGGACGTGGGGGCGGATGGTCCCGAACCGGCCGTGTCGGACGCGACACCGTGGGACAGCGGGGACGCTAACAGGGTGCGAGGGCCTCGTGCGAACTGGCGACGAGGGCCTCGCGGAGGCCCGCATCCGCACCATGATGCGTATCGAGTGGCCGCGAGGGGCAAGAAAATCGCCTCTCGTTGTTATCTGATCGTGATGCTCGCAGGCCACGCACGCACTATCTCCCCCGGACGACGGATGCCCCGTGGCGCCCTTCCCGGCACTCTGGTCGCCATGCGCAACGTCCTGATCTTCCTCACCCTCGCCTTCGGGCTCAGTTGGCTCGTGGCCCTGCCGCTGAGGTTCGGCGACGGCCTCGCGAGTCCGTTCTTCGGGCTCATCGCCCTGCTCATGATGGCGACGCCGGCGATCGCCGCGCTCGTGGTCGTGTTCTTCGTCGAGAAGCCCGCACGGCGGGCCCACGCGCTCGGGTTGTGGCCGATCGGGCGCCCCGGCCGGTTCCTCGGCTATCTCGCTCTCGCGATCGTCGTGCCGGTCGCGCTCATCCTCGTGGCTCTGCCGATCGGCGCGCTCCTGGGCGTGTATCCGGCCGATTTCGTGGGCTTCAGCGGCTTCCAGGCGGTTACGGATGCCCAGCTTGAGGCCACGGGTGCGCCCGCGCTGCCCTTCCCGATCGGCGTGCTCGTCGCCCTGCAGTTCGTCAATGTGCTCATCGGCGCCTTCCTCAACCTCATCCCCGCGATGGGAGAGGAGCTCGGCTGGCGCGGGTGGCTGCTGCCGAAGCTCCTGCCGCTCGGGGTGCTGCCGGCGATTCTGCTCTCCGGCGTCATCTGGGGCCTGTGGCACGCGCCTCTCGTGCTGCTGGGCTACAACTACCCGCTCGCGCCGGGCTGGCTCGGAGTCGTGATGATGTGCGGCATGTGCATCCTCATCGGAGCGGTGTTCAGCTGGTTGCGTCTGCGCTCGGGAAGCGTGTGGGCGCCCGCCCTCGCGCACGGAGCGTTCAATGCCGCCGCCGGTTTCTCGATCGTGTTCGTCGCCGCGGGAGAGGTGATCGACACGACCCAGGCGACCGTTCTGGGCTGGAGCGGGTGGATCGTGCCGCTCGTGCTCGTCGTCGTGCTCGCGCTGACGGGCAAGTTCTCACCGCGCGAGGCGGCCGAGCGGGTCGAGCCCGGTGCTGCGGAGGCGGACGGGAGCCCGCTCACGCGCCGTTAGGGTGGAAGGCGTGTCTAAAGTTCTGACTTCCCTACCCGTCGGCGAACGCGTCGGCATCGCTTTCTCCGGAGGGCTCGATACCTCCGTCGCCGTCGCCTGGATGCGCGACAAGGGCGCGGTGCCCTGCACCTACACGGGCGACCTGGGGCAGTACGACGAGGACGACATCGAGTCGGTGCCGGGCCGCGCGACTGAGTACGGCGCTGAGATCAGCCGCCTCGTGGACTGCAAGGAGGCTCTCGTCGAAGAGGGCTTCGTCGCGATGGCCTGCGGCGCCTTCCACATCCGCTCCGGCGGCCGCGCGTACTTCAACACGACGCCCCTCGGCCGCGCCGTGACCGGCACCATGCTCGTGCAGGCCATGAAGGAGGACGGCGTCGACATCTGGGGCGACGGCAGCACCTACAAGGGCAACGACATCGAGCGCTTCTACCGCTACGGTCTGCTCGCCAACCCGCGCCTGCGCATCTACAAGCCCTGGCTCGACGCCGAGTTCGTCACCGAGCTGGGCGGTCGCACGGAGATGAGCGAGTGGCTCGTCGCGCACGGGTTGCCGTACCGCGACTCTGCCGAGAAGGCGTACTCGACTGACGCGAACATCTGGGGCGCGACGCACGAGGCGAAGACCCTCGAGCACTTGAACGTCTCACTCGAGACGGTCGAGCCGATCATGGGCGTCAAGTTCTGGGACGAGTCGGTCGAGATTCCGACTGAGGACGTCACGATCGAGTTCGCGGAGGGCCGCCCGGTCGCGATCAACGGCGTCGAGTACGGAGACCCCGTGCACCTCGTGATGGAGGCCAACACGATCGGTGGCCGGCACGGCCTGGGCATGAGCGACCAGATCGAGAACCGCATTATCGAGGCGAAGAGCCGCGGCATCTACGAGGCGCCCGCGATGGCGCTGCTGCACCTCGCCTACGAGCGCCTACTCAACGCGATCCACAACGAGGACACCATCGCGAACTACCACGCGGAGGGCCGTCGCCTGGGTCGTCTCATGTACGAGGGGCGCTGGCTCGACCCGCAGTCCCTCATGCTGCGCGAGTCCATCCAGAAGTGGGTCGGCTCGGGCGTCACCGGCACGGTCACGGTGCGCCTGCGTCGCGGTGAGGACTACACGATCCTCGACACCGACGGCCCCGCGCTCTCCTACGCCGGTGAGAAGCTCTCCATGGAGCGCGTCGGCGACGCGGCCTTCGGCCCGACGGATCGCATCGGTCAGCTCACTATGCGCAACCTCGACATCGCCGACTCCCGCGCGCGCCTCGAGCAGTATGCCGCTGCGCGCATGATCGGCGGCGCCACGGCCAAGCTTGTCGGCCGCATCACGGCAGGTCACGCTGACGAGGTCTTCGACCCCGCTGATCCGGATGCCCGCGACGCGTTGAGCGAGGCCTTCGACGCCGCCGGCGGGGGTGCGGCGTTCGACACCGGCACCGACTGAGTAGACGAGGAGTGGCGGCCGCGCCGTGAGCCCCCTCTCGACGCGGCCGCCGGATGCGTCAGCTGCGCAGACTCTCCTCGAAGGAGGCCTGGGCGTCGCTGATGGTCTCGAAAGACCCCAGTTCGGCTCCGCGGCAGCTGACGAGTCGATAGCGCTGACCGTTGTCGCGCTCGATGATCGCGGACGGCTCCTCGCCGCAGTATCCGATGAGGACGAGCGCCGGAGAGTGCGGCACAACCTTCCACTGGACGAGCGGCGTGCGCGCGGTCGTCGTCGACTCGCGCTTGTCGGTGATGGTTGTCATGGCGTTTCCCCCTGCTTCTGCGCGGCGCCCACCTGTCGCGCGGTGGGAACGATGTGCCCACACTGTAGTACCCCCCGAAAGGGGGTAGAAGGGACTTGACGGCGCGTGTGCGACAGAGTACGGCGCAGCCGCGTCGTGAGGCCGAATCGGGCATTCGGCTGTGCCTCAGACGGGGTGTCTTCCCGTAGGCGTCAGTCCGTGCGCGCGGGGCGCTTGGTGCGCGGCTTCCGGGGCCCGCGGTCGGGCTTGAGCTCGATGAGGCGGCCGCTGATGCGCGTCGCCTCGAGCTTCTTGAGCGTGGCGGGCGGCATCGACGCCGGCAGCTCGACGACGGAGAAGTCGAGCTTGATGTCGATCGCGCCGAAGTCTTCGCGGCTGAGGCCGCCCTCGTTGGCGAGCGCTCCGACGATCTGGCGCGGCTCCACCCGGTGGCGTCGGCCGACCTCGATGCGGTAGGGGGCGAGCGCGGGGCCGTTGCCGCGGCGCGGCGGTCGCTCGCCGCGCTCGGCGCGATCCGTGCGGGTGGCGCCCCGGGCATCCCGATCGTCACGCTCCATGCGGGGCGGGCGCATGTCGTCCTCTGTGAGCAGCAGGGAGGTGCCGCCCTGGGCGACGACCGCGAGCGCGGCGGCCACGTCGGCCTCCGGCACGTCGTGGTGCTCGACGTAGTGGCCGATGATGTCGCGGAAGACGCTCATGAGCTCGCCGTTCGTGAGCGCCTCGCTGATGGCCTCGTCGAAGCGGGCGAGGCGCGTGGCGTTGACGTCGTCGACGGTCGGCAGCTGCATCTGCGTGAGCGGCTGCCGCGTCGCACGCTCGATCGCGTCGAGCAGCCGGCGCTCGCGCGGGGTCACGAAGCTGATCGCGGCGCCGCTGCGGCCCGCGCGACCCGTGCGGCCGATGCGGTGCACGTACGACTCCGTGTCGGTGGGAATGTCGAAGTTGACGACATGGCTGATGCGCTCGACGTCGAGGCCGCGCGCCGCGACGTCGGTGGCGACGAGGATGTCGAGGGTGCCCGACTTGAGCTGCTCGACCGTGCGCTCACGCTGCACCTGCTGCACGTCGCCGTTGATCGCCTGGGCCGAGTAGCCGCGAGCGCGCAGCTTCTCGGCGAGCGTCTCGGTCTCGTTCTTGGTGCGGACGAAGATGATCATGCCCTCGAAGTTCTCGACCTCGAGGATGCGCGTGAGGGCGTCGACCTTCTGCTGGTAGGAGACCACGAGGTAGCGCTGGCTCGTGTTGGCCGAGGTCGTCGTCTTCGTCTTGACGGTGATCTCTTGCGGGTTGTTCAGGTGCTGCTGCGAGATGCGGCGGATCGCGGCGGGCATCGTCGCCGAGAAGAGCGCGACCTGCTTGTCGTCGGGCGTGTCGGCGAGGATCGTCTCGACGTCTTCCGCGAAGCCCATCTTGAGCATCTCGTCGGCCTCGTCGAGCACGAGGTACTTGAGGGCCGTGAGGTCGAGCGTGCCCTTGTCGAGGTGGTCCATGATGCGGCCGGGCGTGCCGACGACGATGTGCACGCCGCGGCGCAGGGCCGAGAGCTGCACGCCGTACCCCTGCCCGCCGTAGACGGGCAGCACGTGCACGCCGGGCAGGTGGGCTGCGTACTTCTCGAACGCCTCGCAGACCTGCAGCGCGAGCTCGCGCGTGGGGGCGAGCACGAGGGCCTGCGGCGTCTTCTGCGCCATGTCCAGGCGCGAGAGGATCGGCAGGGCGAAGGCGGCGGTCTTGCCGGTTCCGGTCTGGGCGAGGCCGACGACGTCGCGACCGGCGAGCAGCGGCGGAATGGTCGCCGCCTGAATGGCACTGGGATGCTCGTACCCCACGTCGCGCAGCGCGGCGAGCACGGCGTCGCTGAGGCCGAGCTCGGTGAAGGGAACGGTGGTCGGGGCGGAATCGGCCTCGGTCGTGGCGGAGTTCTCTGGAGGCGTCATACCCCTAACGGTACGCGGTGCCCACCCACGCCCGCGCGGAACGACTTATATTTAGGCCAATATCACTGCTAGACTTATGACATGGCCGAGACTCGCGTGGCGCTGCTCGTCGACATCGTCGACTCGCGTGCGCTCGCGGACCGCGCGCACGCGCAGTCCGCCATCCTCGACGCCTTTCAGGCCGCTGCCCGCGACATTCCCGTCGCGGTGCCGCTGTGGGCCACGGTCGGCGACGAGTTCCAGGCCGTCTTCGCGACGGCCGCCGACGCCGCGCGCGCGACCGCGCTCGTGCGGCTCGCGCTGCCGATCGAGGTCGACTGCCGGTTCGGCCTGGGGGAGGGCGACATGCGCGAGGTCGGCGAGGGTGATCGCGGGCCCATCTACGACGGCTCGGCCTGGTGGCGCGCACGGGAGGCCCTCGAGAAGGTGGAGCGCGACCAGGAGCGCGCGGCACCGTACGCCCGCAGCTGGCTCGTGGGCGACCCTGCCGACGCGGCGCAGGTCGGCGCTCTCAACGCGCACCTGCTGCTGCGCGACCACCTCATCGACACCATGTCTCCTCGCGCACGTCGCCTGGCGGCGGGCACGCTGAGCGGCGCGACGCAGAGCGAGCTCGCCGCGCGCGAGCGCATCAGCCAATCGGCCGTGTCGCAGAACCTCCGGCGCTCGGGCGCAGCCGCGCTCGTCGCCGCCGATCGCGCCCTCGCAGAGGTGCCCGCGTGATCGCCGCACTGCTGCTGCTCGGGGTCGGGGTCGGCGATATCGCGCGCCGCCGCGTTCCGGGCAGCGCGCACGCCGTGGTCGGTGCGCTCGTCGCGGTCGGCCTCATCGTCGCTCCCGGGCTCGCGCTCGGTCTGCCGGTCGCCCTCGTCGTCGCCGCGGCGCTCGTCGCGATCGTCTGGATGCTCGCCCTCCGCATCGACGACGACGCCCGTGCCCCGTGGTGGCCGGTCGCGGTGCTGCTCGCCGCCGTCGCTCTCGGTGCCTGGGCCGGCCCGTGGCCGAGCCTGCCGAACGGGCCGCTCGACGGCTGGGCGGCCTTCGACCTCGACTCCACCGTTGCGCTCGTGATTCTCGCCGTCGCCGTCTCGCTCGTGACGACCGCGAACCTCGTGACGCGCGCCATCCTCGCCGCCGCTCGCGGAGGAGGCGCCGGTGCGCCGGCCGCGGCCTCCGGCTGGCGGCTGCGCCTCGGCAGCCGCACGATCGGCAGCATCGAGCCGCGCACGGCGGCACCCGCCGAGTCGGCGCCGAGCCCCCTGCTCGGCGGCCGCATCATCGGCCCGCTCGAGCGGCTGCTCATCGTCCTCCTCGCGCTCGCGGGCGCCCCGACCCTCATCGCCGCCCTGCTCGCGGCCAAGGGCATCGTGCGGTTCCCCGAGATCTCGGCCGACCGCGGCACGGGCTCCAAAGCCGAGGAGTTCCTCATCGGCAGTCTCACGAGCTGGGGGCTCGCGGGGCTTGGCTTCCTGCTCATCGTCGCCGCGCAGAACGCCTGATATGTCTCGCATTATCAGGGCAGGACTTATTATGGAGTCCTCTAGGTCCTAGAGAGCAGCCAGGAGCGCATGCATCGGCCACGCGGTGGCGCCCCGTACCCTGAAGGCATGGCTTCTGCACGCGGTATCGGCAACAACGGCGCAGCGGTCGAGCGACCGCAGATTCGCCCGAAGGCGGAGGGCTGGCAGCAGAAGCTCGGCCCCGACGGCCGCCCGGCCCTGCAGTTCGCCGAGCCGAAGCGCGGCAAGCCGCCCGTGCACCTCGCCGACCTGAGCGTCGCCGAGCGCGAGAAAGCCGTTGTCGACCTCGGTCTGCCGAAGTTCCGCGCGAAGCAACTGTCGACCCACTACTTCACGCACCACACTTCCGACCCCGAGCGGATGACCGATCTGCCGGCCGCAGGCCGTGAGGAGCTCGTGGCGGGCATCCTGCCCCCGCTCCTGACGGAGGTGCGCCGCCTGCGCACCGACAACGGCGACACCATCAAGTTCCTGTGGAAGCTGCACGACGGCGCGCTCGTCGAGAGCGTGCTCATGCGCTACCCGGGCCGCATCACGCTGTGCGTGTCGAGCCAGGCCGGCTGCGGCATGAACTGCCCGTTCTGCGCGACCGGTCAGGCGGGGCTCACGCGCAACATGTCGGCGGCCGAGATCGTCGACCAGGTGGTGCGCGCCAACGCGGCGATCGCTTCGGGGGAGCTCGGCGGCAAGAAGCGCGGCGAGACGACGCCCGAGCGCGTCAGCAACATCGTCTTCATGGGCATGGGCGAGCCGCTCGCCAACTACAACCGCCTCATGAGCGCGGTGCGCACGATGGTCGCCCCGCAGCCCACAGGGCTCGGGATGTCCGCCCGCAACGTCACCATCAGCACCGTCGGTCTCGTGCCCGCCATTCGCAAGCTCGCCGACGAAGGCCTGCCCGTGACGTTCGCGCTCTCCCTGCACGCGCCCGACGACACGCTGCGCGACGAGCTGATCCCCGTCAACTCGCGCTGGAAGGTCGACGAGGCGCTCGACGCCGCGCGTGAGTACTTCGAGAAAACCGGTCGGCGGGTGTCGATCGAGTACGCGCTCATCAAAGACATGAACGACCACGCGTGGCGCGCCGACCTGCTCGCCGAGAAGCTCAATGAGCGCGGGCGCGGCTGGGTGCACGTCAACCCCATCCCGCTCAACCCGACGCCCGGCTCCATCTGGACGAGCTCGGAGCCCGCCGTCATGCGCGAGTTCGTGCGCCGCATCGACGACGCCGGCATCCCCACGACTCTGCGCGACACCCGCGGCAAGGAGATCGACGGGGCCTGCGGGCAGCTCGCCGCGACCGACGCCTGAACTGTTCACCTCGGGGGCCGCTGGTTCCGACATACTGTCGACTATGACCCTCGACTCCTTCAGCGGCGACATCACTCTCTGGGTGATCATCGGCGTGCTCGCTCTGCTCGTCCTCATCGTGATCGTCGTGATCCTCCGCTCCATCAAGGTGGCGAAGCCCGACGAGGCGATCATCGTCACCTCGCGCCAGCGCACCCCGAAGGAGCGCGAGCAGAACCACGAGAAGGAGAACGTCGGCCAGAAGGTCGTCTTCGGCTCGCGGGTCTTCGTCAAGCCGATCGTCGAGGCCTACTTCAAGCTCAGCCTGCGCTCGCGCCAGCTCAACGTGCAGGCGACCGCGCAGACGCGCGACGCCATTACCATTCGCGTCAACGCTGTCGCCGTCGTCAAGGTCGGCGGCTCCGAGCCCATGGTGCGCGCCGCCGCGCAGCGCTTCCTCAACCAGCAGGACCAGATCGAATCCTCCACCGAAGAGGTGCTGAGCGGCTCGGTGCGCTCGATCGTCGGCCAGCTCACCGTGACCGAGATCATCACCAACCGCTCGGCCCTGCAGGAGCAGGTGCTGGAGGCGGTGCGCGAGGCCCTCGACATCCAGGGGCTGCAGATCGACACGCTGCAGATCAAGGAGATCGACGACGACAACAACTACATCCGCGACCTCGGCCGCGCCGAGGCGGCGCGCGTCAAGCAGGTCGCCGAGATCGCCGAAGCGCAGGCCCAGCAGGCCTCTGAGGAGGCGCGCATCTCGGCCGCGCAGAAGATCGCCGAGAGCCAACGGGCCCTCGACCTGCGCAACGCCGAGATTCAGAAGGAGACCGACAAGGCGCGGGCCGAAGCCGCCGCAGCGGCACCGCTCGCCGAGGCGATCGCGCAGCAGGAGGTCGTGAGCCAGCAGGAGGTCACCGCCCAGAAGCGCGTTGGTCTGCGCAAGCAGGAGCTCGACGCCGAAGTGCGCGCCGTCGCCGACGCCGAGGCCTACGCCGTCGAGAAGCGCGCCGACGCGGCCGCCCTCGCCTCCGTCGCCAACGCGAACGCCGAGAGGGACGCCCGCAAAGCCTCCGCCGAAGCCATCGAGGCCGAGGGTCTCGCCGAGCGCAACCGCCGCCGCAGCGCCGCCGAGGCCGTCGAGGCGGAGGGCATCGCCGAGCGGGCGCGCCGCATCGCCGCCGCCGAAGCACTCGCCGCCGAGGGTGAGGCCGAGGCCTCGGCCATCCGCGTCAAGGGAACCGCCGAGGCCGACTCGACGCGCGCGCAGGCCGAGGCCCTCGCCGAGCGCGCCGAGGCGCTGCTCAAGCAGCGCGTCATCGACCAGCTGCCCGAGATCGTGCGCGCCGCCGCCGAGCCGCTGAGCGCCATCTCGCAGATGACGGTCATCTCCTCCGACGGCACGGGCACCAACCAGCTCGGAGACAACGTCGCCGGCCAGCTCGCGACCTCGACGAAGATCATTAAGGATCTCGTCGGCATCGACATCGGCGAGCTCATCAACGGCAAGGTCGTCGGCGAGGCGACGGGTGCTGCGGTCGCGAAGGGCGCGGCCTCCGGGGCGAAGCGCCCCGGAGCGAAGAGCTAGGGCGCAGGCTCGGCGGGTGGGTCGGCGTCAGCGGCTGGCGCGCCCGCGAGCTCCGCACGAGCGAGCGCGTCGCGCGCGAGCAGTGTCGCCCCGACGACCGCGGCGGGCATGACGACGATCGCACCGCCGGGCACGAGGTAGAGCAGCTGGGTCGCGACGCCGAAGCCGAGCGCGCGCGCCCGCGAGCCGCGGATGAGTCGAGCGCGCGCCGCACCGTCGATGCCGCGCGCCTCGAGCGGCCGCGTCGTGAGCTCGCGCTGGATGAGGTGGCCGCCCAGCAGCACGCCCGTCACGGGACCCGTGACCGCGCCCATGATCGGCAGGAGGCCGG
The DNA here is from genome assembly GCF_009371975.2 of Microcella pacifica. Lineage (GTDB taxonomy): Bacteria > Actinomycetota > Actinomycetes > Actinomycetales > Microbacteriaceae > Microcella > Microcella pacifica. The sequence continues at coordinate 71,419 of NZ_VIKT02000010.1, read as the reverse complement.
CGAGGAACGTCAGGAGGCCGTAGCTGATCGCACGCAGCACGAGCAGGATGCCCCCGCCGAACGACCTCCAGAACGTCAGCGGCGTCGGCGCGAAGCCACCGAGGTCCTGCTCGGTGCGGCGCCACACGCGCTCGTAGAAGGGGTCGCCGATGAGCAGCGTGAGAGCGGTGAACGTGTAGACGGCGGCGATGATGACGCCCGCCACGAGCAGGATCGCCACGACTGCGCGCAAGGCGTCGCGCCACCCGGCGTCCCACTCCTCGGCGAAGCCCGTGAGCACCGCCGACAGATCCTGCGCATTCAGTCCCATCAGGACGAGCACGGTGGCGATGATCGCGGCCGCGATGACGGCAGGCAGCATGCCGAACAGCATGAGACCCGGCCGCCGCCGCCACGTCGCGAAGCCGCGGAAGACGAGGGAGGCGCCCGCGATGAACTCGCGCACGATGCTTCCGGCACGGGATGCTCCGCGCCCGCCGCCCGCCCGTCTCGCCATGCCCTCCAGAGTAGGGGCGCCGCACTGCGCCCGCTCGGGCGGCCCGCCGTCTACGCTTGGCTCGCGTGAGCCACACGCCCGCCGACCCCGCCGCGCTCGACGCTCTCGAGGTGCTCTCGCAGCTCATCGCGATCGACTCCGTCAACAGCGACCTCGTGCCCGGGGGCGCGGGGGAGTCGGCGATCGCCGACTGGTGCGCCGCGTGGCTCACCGACCACGGTCTCGAGGTGACGCGCCTCGAAGCCCGAGCCGGGCATCCCTCTCTCGTCGCGATCGCGCGCGGCACCGGAGGGGGCGCGACGCTCCTGCTCAACGGCCACCTCGATACCGTCGGTGTCGCCGGCTACGACGGCGACCCGTTCTCGGGCGCGCGCGAGACGGTCGACGGCGCGGAGCGGGTCGTGGGCCGCGGCGCCTTCGATACCAAGAGCGGCGTCGCCGCCGTCATGGTCGCCACCGCGCGCGCCCTCGCCGCTGGCGCTCTGCGCGGGGATGCCGTGCTCACGCTCGTCGCCGACGAGGAGTTCGGCAGCACCGGCACCGTCGAGACCCTCGCCCACCTCGCCGCGATCGGCGTGCGACCGGATGCCGCCATCGTCGTCGAGCCCTCCGCGCTCGAGCTCACCGTCGCGCACCGCGGCTTCGCGTGGTTCACGGTGGAGTTCGCCGGGGTCGCCGCCCACGGCTCGCTGCCCGAGCAGGGTGTCGACGCGATCGCCGCGGCAGGCGCGTTCCTGCGCGGGCTCGACCAGCTGCGGGCCGATCTCGAGAGCACCCCGCCGCATCCGCTGCTCGGGCACGGCACCGTGCGGGTCTCCACGATCTCCGGTGGCACCGATGAAGCCACGGTCGCCGACCGCTGCGTGCTCACCGTCGAGCGCCGCACCCTCCCCGGTGACGACCTCGACGCTGTCGAGCGGCAGCTGCACGACCTCGCCGCGAGCGCAGTCGCGCACGTGCCCGGCGCGGTCGGCGCGGCGCGCCGTCAGGTGGCGCGAGCGGCTTTTGCGGTCGAGCCCGACTCGGCGATCGTCGCCACGGTGGCGGAGCCGGTCGAGCGCGTGCTCGGCCGCCCGGCGCGGTTGCGGGGGGAGCCGTTCTGGACGGATGCGCGCCTCGTGCAGGAGGCAGGCATTCCGTGCGTCGTCATCGGCGCCGACGGCGGGGGAGCGCACGCCGACCTCGAGTGGGCCGACGCCGCCTCCGTGGTCGCCCTCACCGACGTCATCGAGGGGACCATCCGACGGGTCTGCCGCTGACGAGTGCTGCCGCCCAGCTCGGCGCTCAGCCCGGCACGCGGTCGACGACGAGCCCGTCGAAGAGCTTGTCGAACACCGCGAGCCGGTCGAACTGCAGCGCGTAGTCGCGGGCGCGGCGCGACCACTCCCGGCGCTCCTCCGCGGTGAGCTCGAGCACGGCGCGGTCGATCGCGGCCGCGATCGCATCCGGATCATCGACCGGCACGATCATCGCCGTGTCGCCGACCGCCTCGATGATGCCGCCCGTGTCGGCCGTGATGACGGGGCCCGACCCGGCGAGCATCGCCTCCGCGAGCGCGATGCCGAAGGTCTCGACGAACTCCGGGCGCGGCTTGCTCGGCAGCACGTAGGCGGCGCAGCCGGCCATGAGGTACGGCTTCTCGGCGTCGGAGACATCGTTCGCGAAGACGATGCGGTCGGCGACTCCCGAGCGAGCCGCGACCTCGCTCAGCGCCGCCTCCTCGGGCCCGCGGCCCGCGATGACCAGGGTCAGCCCCGCGTGGGCGCGGCTGCGCGCGAAGCCCGCGATGAGGTCGTCGACGCCCTTCGCCTTCGTCAGGCGCGAGAGGAACAGCACGTAGCCGTCGCGCGCGAGGCCGCGAGCGGCCAGCCGACGCTCGAGCTCGCCCTCGTCGAGGTCGAGGTATGCGCTCGTGTCGATCGCGGGGTACGAGATCGTGATGCGCTCGCGGCACTGCTCGGCGAAACTCGTGCCGTGGCGCTCGTCGATGAGAGCCGCCGAGTCGACGATGAGGTCGCGCGTGTACTCCGAGACGGCGACGCACCGATCGCTGCTGAGGTAGCTCGCGAGCACGTGCGCCGCCGCGCCGTACTGGCCAGACTGGACGCAGCTGCACACGACGTTCGTGACATCGCTGCCGACGGCTTCGGCGATCGTCGTCACGTCGACGGGCAGGCCCGTGCTCCAGGCGACGCGCACGGCGTCGGAGACGGCGAGGGTGTGCGGGCTCAGGTACAGCGACATGCACACGGTCGGCACGCCGTCGGTGAAGAGCTCGACGAGCCGCCCCGTGATGCCGGCCAGGTATCGCCCGTCGATGACTTTGTAGTCGCCAACGCCGTCCGGCCGCTCGACGACGATGCCGGGGCTGTAGGGCGTGATGCTCTCGGCCGGCTTGAGCGGCAGACCGCTGCGCTCAAGCTGCTCGAGCGGCCACGTGACGATGCGCACCTCCGTGAAGCCGCGCAGCAGGGCGGCCTCGGCGAGGTTGCGCGCTTCGACCGAGTGGCCGCAGATGACCGGGTCGGCCCGCACGACGATGACGAGGCGGCGCAGCGAATCGCTCATGGAGTGCTCCTTCGAGGGTGGTCGGCGGGCGTCGGTACGTGGGCGGGGTGCGGCAGAGACGGGGGCCGGATGCTCGTGCCCCAGTTGCTCGGAGCATCACCGAGCTCCACCACGAGCTGGCCGCCGCGGTGCAGCTCGTGACCCGTGAGCCAGGGCCGCTCGAGGGTCGCGCCGTCGAGCTGCACGCCCTGCACGTACTGCGGCGGAGCATCCCGATGCGGCTCGCGGAAGCCGCGCGTGACGATCTCGAAGCGAGCGTCACCCAGATCGAGCCGCGACTCCTCGAAGGAGGGGGTGCTGAGCAGCAGCAGGTTCTGGCCGGCGACGGGGAAGAGGCCGAGCGAGGCCCACACGTACCACGAGCTCAGGCCGCCCGAATCGTCGTTGCCGGGCAGGCCGCCGGGCCCGATGCCGAACTGCTGGTGCACCGCAGCGTGCACGATCTCGGCCGCGCGGTCGGGGCGGCCGGCGTAGTGGTACGCCCACGGCGCCTCCATATCGGGCTCGTTGTTGAGTCCCTCGAAGCGCCCGAGAGCGTACCCCGCCGCGAGCTCCGCGAGGCTGGGCGCGAGGCCCGGCTGAGCCGCTGGCGGTGCACCGACGCCGAAGAACCGGTCGAGGAGCGCGACGAAGGCGTCGTCGCCGCCGACGTCGGCGATGCGGGAGGCCATGTCGTGCAGGAGGCGGAACGAGTAGTTCCAGGTCGTGCCCTCGTAGAAGGTCGAGTCGCGCAGCAGCCCCGTGGCGGGGTCGAACGCGGTGCGCCAGCGCTCGGCGAGCGGGGCGAACTCCTCGACGAGCGCGGTGTCGCCGAGGCTCTGCGCGACGCGCGCCGTGCACCAGTAGCCGAACGCGAGGTCGAGCGTGTGGCTCACGGGGTCGACGATGCCGCGCTGCAGGAAGTCCTCCCCGTAGGTGCGGCGCAGGTCGTTGTGCATGTGCACGAGCGCCCAGTCCCAGTCGATGCCGGGCAGGCCCAGCTGGTTCAGGTCGGCGAGGAAGGTGTGCGCGAGCGCGCTCGCCTGCCGGGAGAACCGGTCGCTGCCCTTCGCCATGCGGTAGCCGATCGGGAAGTTGCCCTCCTCGGCGCAGATCGTGAGCATGGCGTTCGCGAGCTCGACGCTGCGCTCGGGGAAGAGGGTCGTGATGAGCGGCAGCTGCGTGCGGTAGATGTCCCACATCGTGCTGATGTCGAAGGCGAAGGGACCGTCGACGGGCCAGAACGGGCTCTCGTTCATCGCGAGGCTCGGCTTGATGAGCGAGTGGTAGAGCGCCGTCGAGAAGACGGTGCGGCGCTCGGCGCTCGGTGTGGCGACCTCGATGCGGCCGAGGTGCTCGCGCCAGGTCTGCTCGGTCGCCTCGTGCCGGTCGGCGAAGCGGGCGGGTCCGTCGCCGCAGTCGGCGCGCAGGTTGCGCTCGGCCTGCTCGACGCCGCGCATCGAGAAGCCGAAGCGCAGCTCGATCGTCTCTCCGTCGCTCACCGGCCCCGCCCACATGAGCCCGAAGGAGCGCAGGGTCGTGGGGCGAATGGAGTCGAAGTCGAGGCGCGTGCCCCCGTGCATGAGCCGCCGGTCGTACCAGAGCAGCTGTCGCCAGTGCCGCGCGTCGCACTCGATGTGCACGGCGAGCGGGGTGCCCTCCACGACGATCTCGCCCTGCGCGACGCCGGGGGCGATGGAGTGCAACTGGGCGCGCAGCGGGATCGTCTCGCCGTGCGGGATGGCGAGCCCTCCGAGCGAGAAGTCGATCACGAGCCGGGCATCCCGGTGCCGGGGAAAGGTGTAGCGGTGCACGGCGCTCTTGGGGCCGACCGTGAGCTCGGTGCGCACGCCCGAGCCGAGCGTGGCGGCGTAGCGACCGGGTGAGGCCTCCTCGTCGCTCAGCGACCACGAGCGGCCGAGCGCGTCGAGCGGCTCGAGCATGGGCGTGACGCGGAAGTAGTTGTAGTACTTGCGAATCGCGCCCGTGCCGCTCTGCTGGAAGTGCGTGAAGCCGCTCGCGAGGGGCTCGTCGTAGAGGCGGGGCGGCCGGCCCTCGGTGCTGAGGTCGTACTGCCCGTAGCCCGTGGGGTATGCGCCCGAGTACGCGCAGGCCGAGACCATGCCGAAGGGGTGCGTCGCCCCCGGGTGGGTGTTGCCGATCTGCGGCTTGGGCGACCACCAGGAGGCCGCGAGGCCTGTGCGCTCGGGCAACTGCGTCTGGGTCGTGCCGATGAACGGGTCGACCCACTCGATCACGATGCCCGCCCCGGTCTCGCCATGGCCTCACGCTACGAGCGCACTGTGTCACCCGGATTACGGGCTCGTGACGAATCGTGCGGCGACCGCGTTCAGGGGATGCTGAGCCAGACGGCTTCCGATGCGCGGCGCCCGCGCCATAGGCTGTTGTCCAGTCGTGCACCGCCGCCACCGTCGCGCCCCTCAGCGCGGCTCGAGGTGCACCGAGCGAACCCACGAGGAGCCTCATGAACAAGTACGCAGTCGTCAACCCCGCGACCGGGGAGACGCTCTCCACGTATCCGACCGCGAGCGACGCCGACATCGTCGCGGCCGTCGACGCCGCTGCCGCCGCCTACCGCGACTGGTCGCGCACGACGACGCCGGATGACCGTTCCGCCCTCATCACGAAGGTGGCCGAGCTGCACCGCGAACGCCGCCAGCACCTCGCCGAGATCATCGTGCGCGAGATGGGCAAGCCGATCGGCGACGCCCTCGGCGAGGTCGACTTCTCCGCTGACATCTACCAGTACTACGCCGACCATGGCCCCGAGCTGCTCGAGGACGAGCCGATCGACCTGGCGGAGGGCAGCGAGGGCTCCGCGGTCATCCGCAAGAGCCCCATGGGCGTGCTCATCGGCATCATGCCGTGGAACTTCCCGTACTACCAGGTCGCTCGCTTCGCGGGCCCGAACCTCATGCTCGGCAACACCATCCTGCTCAAGCACGCCGCGCAGTGCCCCGAGTCGGCTGCGGCGATCCACGAGATCTTCGCCGACGCGGGCTTCCCGGTCGGCGCGTACACGAACATCTATGCGACCAACGAGCAGGTGGCCGACATCATCGCCGACCCGCGCGTGCAGGGCGTCTCGCTCACGGGCTCGGAGCGCGCCGGCGCCGCGGTCGCCGAGCAGGCGGGGCGCCACCTCAAGAAGGTCGTGCTCGAGCTCGGCGGCAGCGACCCCTTCATCGTGCTGAGCACCGACGACCTCGACGCGACCGTGCAGATGGCGGTCGATGCGCGCCTCGACAACAGCGGGCAGTCCTGCAACGGCGCCAAGCGCTTCATCGTCGTCGACGACCTCTACGACGCGTTCCTGGAGAAGTTCACGGCCGCGATGGCGGAGGTCTCGCCGAGCGACCCCATGGGCGAGGGCAGCGGCCCGCTCGGCCCGCTCTCGTCGTCGACGGCCGCGGAGAACCTCGAGGACCAGGTCTCGCGCGCGGTCGTCGGCGGCGCGACGATCGCCACGGGAGGCACCCGCGAGGGCACGTTCTTCTCGCCCACCGTGCTCACGGGCGTCGCTCCCGGCAACGACGCGTACTACGAGGAGTTCTTCGGGCCGGTCGCGCAGGTGTTCCGCGTCGCCGACGAGGACGCCGCGGTCGAGCTCGCGAACGACACGCCCTTCGGCCTCGGCTCGTACCTGTTCACGACCGACGAGCAGCAGGCGGCGCGGGTCGCCGACCGCATCGAGGCGGGCATGGTCTACGTCAACTGCGTGCTCGCCGACAGCGCCGAGCTTCCCTTCGGCGGCATCAAGCGCTCCGGCTCGGGCCGTGAGCTGGGCACGCTCGGCATCGATGAGTTCGTCAACAAGAAGATGATCCGCATCGCCTGATCGTCCACCGCATGCCGCCCGGCTCCGTAGGCTGGGCGGCATGCTGCGTTTCGAGGAGCTCGCCTACGAGTCGACGCCCATGGGCGAACTCACGCTGCGCCGCCGCCACATCGCGGCCGCCGGCACGGACGTGTTCGAGGTCAAGCTCGGCGAGGAGTACCTCATGTCGAGCCTCTTCACGGTCGCCGAGGAGGAGCTCGCCCGGCTGGGCCTCGCCGCCGTCGCCGCACCGGGCCCGCTCGACGTCGTCGTAGGAGGCCTGGGCCTCGGCTACACGGCGGTCACGGCGCTGGCCGACGAGCGCGTGGGCACCCTGACCGTCGTGGATGCTCTGCCGGAGGTCATCCGCTGGCACGAGCAGCGCCTGCTGCCGGTGAGCGAGTCGCTCGTCGGCGACACGCGCACGCGCCTCGTCCACGCCGACTTCTTCGCCGTCATGCGCGGGGAGCCCGGCGCCGAGCCGGCCGTGCCGGCCACGCTCGACGCCATCCTGCTCGATGTCGACCACACGCCGACCTTCACGCTCGACGCGAGCCACCTCGATCTCTACACGGTCGACGGGGTGCACCGGCTCGCCCGCCACCTGCGGCCCGGCGGCGTCTTCGCCCTGTGGTCGGACGACCCGCCCGAGGAGTCGTTCCTCGCCGTGCTGCGCGAGGTCTTCGAGGCGGTCGAGGGGCACACGGTCGAGTTCGCCAACCCGCTCACCGAGGGCACCTCGCGCAACGGCGTGTACGTCGCCCGCCGCGCCTGAGTCGCCCGACACGCCTGAGCCGCCCGACGGTCAGAACACCTTTCCGGGGTTCATGATGCCGAGCGGGTCGAAGACCTCCTTGATGCGGCGCTGCAGGTCGAGCTGCGGGGTGCCGAGCTCCTCTTCGAGCCAGCGCCGCTTGAGCGTGCCGACGCCGTGCTCGCCCGTGAGGGTGCCGCCGAGGGCGAGCGCGGCTCGGAACAGCTCACCGGCGGCCTCCCAGATCTCGGCCGGCACGGTGTCGCCCGTGTAGATGAGGTTGGGGTGCAGGTTGCCGTCGCCCGCGTGCGCGACGGTGGGAATCTCGAGCCCGAAGCGCTCCTCGATCGCGCGGATCTGAGCGACCATCGCCGGGAGCGCCGAGCGCGGCACGGCAAGATCTTCGATGAGCACCGAGCCGCGGGCCGCCATGGCCGGGTGGAACGCGCGGCGCACGGCGAGCATCCGTTCGCCCTCCTCCGCGTCGACCGTCATGGCGACCTGCGCACCGAGCTCGCGCAGGATCGCGAGCGCGACGCCCGCGTCGGCCCCGGCCGAGGCGCCGTCGAATTGCACGAGCAGCTGCACCGACTCTGCTGCGGGCGTCGGCAGGTCGAGGTGCTCATGGATGGCGCTGAGCGCACGAGCGTCGATGAGCTCCATCGCCGCCGGCCGCAGGCGGGCCGCCGTGATCGCGGTGGAGGCGGCTGCTGCCGCGACGACGTCGACGAAGGTCGCGCTGAGGGTGGCGGGGTCACCCGTCGGCAGGGGCAGCAGGCGTACCGTGGCCTCGACGACGATGCCGAGCGTGCCCTCGCTGCCGATCATGAGCGCGGTGAGGTCGAGCCCCGTGACCCCCTTGACGGTGCGGTGCCCGAGCTCGAGCAACGACCCGTCGGCGAGCACGACCGTGAGGCCGAGCACGGCCTCGCGCGTGACGCCGTACTTGGCGCACAGTAGCCCGCCCGCGTTCGTGGCGATGTTGCCGCCGATCGTCGAGATCTCGCGGCTCGCCGGGTCGGGGGCGAAGAACAGTCCGTGCGGCTCGACCGCGCGCCCCAGGTCGGCGTTGAGCACGCCCGCCTGCACGACGGCGAGCTGGTCGGCGGCGTTGATCTCCACGATGCTCGAGAGCCGGCTCGTGCTGACCACGAGCTGCGCGGCCGAGGCCATCGCGCCGCCCGTGAGCCCCGCGCCCGCACCTCGCGGCACGACGGGCAGCCGGTGCGCGTGCGCGAAGCGCAGTGCGGTCTGCACGTCGGCGACCGTGCGCGCCTCGACGATCGCGAGCGGTGCGGAGTCGCTGCGCTGCCCCGAGTAGTCGCTGCGCGCCGCTTCCAGCGCTGCCGGGTCGGTGACGACGACGTCGCCGAGCTCGGCGCGCAGGAGTGCGGGCAGATCGGCCATGCCGCCGATGGTACGGGAGTCTCGCTGGCATACTGGGCCGGTGCGGCATCGAGGCCGCCCGGTGAGGAGGCAGGCAGTGGCGCGGGCAGCGGAGCCGGAGCACTCTCACCGGCAGCGGTGGGCGATCATCGGCGCCGGCCCGTCGGGGCTCGCGGCGACGCGCACCCTCACCGCACGAGGCCTCGAAGTGGACGTCTACGAGTCGGCGAGCGACGTCGGCGGGCTCTGGAACATCGACAACCCGCGCTCCACCGTCTACGAGTCGGCGCACCTCATCTCCTCGCGCACGACGACCCAGTTCGCCGAGTTCCCCATGCCGCCCGGCACGCCCGACTATCCCGGCCACCACGCGCTGCGTCGCTACTTCGGCGACTACGCCGATCGCTTCGGGCTGCGGGAGCGCATCCGGTTCGACACGACGGTCACGCGCCTCGAGCCGCTGCACACCGCGAGCGAGGATGCTGCACCGCGGTGGCGCGTCGACTTCAGACCGACCGACTCTGACGATGCCAGTGCCCGCCACTCCGAGTTGTACGACGGGGTGATCCTCGCCAACGGCACTCTCGCCGAGCCCTCCGTTCCCGAGCTGCCGGGCAGCTTCGACGGCCGCGTTCTGCATACGCGCGACTACCGGAAGGCGAGCGCCCTCACGGGGGAGCGCGTGCTCATCGTCGGCGCCGGCAACAGCGGCTGCGACATCGCGGTCGACGCGGTGCACACGGCCGCGAGTGTCGACATGAGTGTGCGCCGCGGCTACTACTTCGTGCCGAAGTACCTGTTCGGCAAGCCCGCCGACACCCTCAACGAGGGGCGGCCGCTGCCCCGACCCCTCAAGCAGTTCCTCGATGCGCGCCTGCTGCGGCTCTTCACGGGCGACCCCGTGCGTTTCGGCTTCCCCGCCGCGGACTACAAGATCTACGAGTCGCACCCGATCGTCAACACTCTCGTGCTGCACCACGCCGGTCAGGGTGACGTGCGCATCCGCCCCGGCCTGCGCAGCGTCGATGGCGACACCGTCACGTTCACCGACGGCTCGACGGGTCAGTACGACGTCATCCTGCTCGCGACGGGCTACCGCCTCGACTACCCGTTCATCGACCGCGAGCACCTCAACTGGCAGGGCATGGCGCCGCGGCTGTACCTCAACATCTTCGAGCCGTCGTTCCGCGGTGTGTACGTCATGGGCATGATCGAGGCGAGCGGCATCGGTTGGCAGGGGCGCTTCGAGCAGGCCGAGCTGCTCGCCGACTACCTCGCCGCACCGCCCGAGGCGCAAGCTGCCTTCCGCGCCCGCGTGCAGAACCGGCCGTGGTCCGACCTCACCGCGGGCTACCGCTACCTCGCGCTCGAGCGCATGTCGTACTACGTCAACAAGCACGCGTACCGCCGCGAGGTGCGGCGCCAGCGAGACCGCCTGGCGCGGGATGCTCGGCGCGCGCTCCCCGTCATGACCCACCTGCCCGCCGCCGACCGCACGCAGCCGCACGAGACCGGAGCCCGCGCATGAACATCGACGAGGTCACCCTCAACTTCACTCCCACGAGCCTCCTGCTGCTCGACATCGTGCTCGCGTTCATCATGTTCGGCATCGCCATGGGGGTGAGCTACCGAGACTTCGCCGTCGTGCTGCGCAGCCCGCGGGCGATGGCCGTCGCGATCGCCGCGCAGTTCCTGCTGCTGCCCGCCCTCACCTTCCTGCTCACTCTCGCCCTGCAGGTGCAGGCCTCGATCGCGCTCGGGCTCATCCTCGTGGCGTGCTGCCCGCCCGGCAACATCTCGCAGGTGCTCACGCATCAGGCCCGCGGCAACGTGGCCCTCTCGGTCTCGATGACCGCCGTCGGCAATGCGCTCGCGATCGTCCTCCTGCCCCTCAACTTCGCGCTGTGGGGCGGCCTGCACCCCACCGGGAGCGAGATCCTGCGCTCGGTGCAGCTCGACCCCGTCGAGATGCTCCTCAAGATCCTCCTCATCATCGCGATCCCGTTCGCGCTCGGCCTCCTCATCGGCAACCGCTGGCCGAAGCCGGTGGCGCGCGTGCAGCCGTGGGTGCGGGGCATCAGCCTGGTGGCACTCCTCGCGTTCATCGTCATCGCCCTCGCCGGCAACTGGCAGTTCTTCATCGCCTTCATCGGCGTGATCCTGCTCGCCGTCTTCCTGCACGAGGCGATCGCGCTCTCGCTCGGCTGGGGTCTCGCCCGGGTGAGCGGTCTCGCCTCGCCCGAGCGGCGCGCCATGGCGTTCGAGGTGGGAATCCGCAACGCGGGGCTGGGTCTGGGGCTCACCTTCGCGTTCTTCGACGGACTCGGCGGCATGGCGATCGTAGCCGGCTGGTGGGGCATCTGGGACATCGTCGCGGGCCTCATTCTCGCGACGCTGTGGGCACGGCACTCGCGTCGGCGTGCCGCCCGGGCCTCCGGGAGCGACGCCGGGGGAGGGACCGCGCCGAGCAGTGCTCCCGCGGAGTCGTCGTGACCCCCGCGCTCCGGCGCGTCTACGTCACGGGAGGCTCCGGCTTCCTCGGTTCCGCGGTCGTCGCGCGCCTCGCGCGCTGCCCCCAGGTCGAGCACCTCGTGAGCGGCGATGTCGCTGCACCGCGCGCACCCCTCGACGGAGTAGTTCACGAGCTCGCCGACGTCACGCAGGGGGAGGCGCTGCGCGAGGCCCTCGCACGCCACCGCATCGACACCGTCGTGCACCTCGCCTCGATCGTGAACCCGGGCCGCGACCTGAGCCGCGAGGACGAATGGCGCATCGACGTCGGGGGCACCCGCGCCGTGCTCGACGCTTGCCTTGCCGCGGGAGTGCGGCGCCTCGTCGTGTCGTCCTCGGGCGCGGCGTACGGCTATCACCCGGACAACCCGGCGTGGCTCACCGAGGATGACCCGGTGCGCGGCAACCCAGAGTTCTCGTACTCCGATCACAAGCGGCAGGTGGAAGAGCTTCTCGCCGACGCCCGAGCGGAGCATCCCGAACTGGAGCAGGTCGTGTTCCGCATCGGAACGGTCCTCGGCGCCTCGGTGCGCAACCAGATCACGGCGCTGTTCGAGCGCCGCCGCCTGCTCGTCGTGCGCGGCAGCGCGAGCCCCTTCGTGTTCATCTGGGACGAGGACGTCGCGGCGGCGATGGAGCACGCCGTGACGGGGGAGCGCACCGGCGTCGTCAACCTCGCAGGGGAGGGTGCCGTGACCGTGCCCGAGTTGGCCCGGCTCATGGGCAAGCGCACCGTGACCGTGCCCGCGAGCGTTCTGGCCCTCGCGCTGCGCCTCGGTCACGCCCTGCATCTCACGCCGCACGGCCCCGAGCGCGTCGGGTTTCTGCGCTACCGGCCCGTGCTCGATGCGCGGCGGCTGCGCGAGGAGTTCGGCTTCACGCCGAGCAAGACCTCACGGGAGGCGTTTCTGGCGTGGTGGGCGACACGCGCGGGCTGACCGCACAATCGCCCTACCGTTTCGTGGGAGAGGCCTGAGAGAACCGGCCCCGCGGTTGACCCTGGCGGCAAGTCTCGGAAGCGTGGCTCGCTGTCCGTCGACCGCACCGCCGAAAGGATCCTTCATGCTGACTCTCACCCCGACCGCCAGTACCGTCATCGAGAACCTCGTCTCGCGCGAGGCCGACCCGCAGACCGCCGGTCTGCGCATCGACAGCGGCGGCCCCCAGTCGACCGAGTTCGCCGTCGCCGTCGCCCCCGAGCCGCAGCCCGGCGACCAGGTCGTCGAGGCCGGCGCCGCGCGCGTCTTCCTCGAGTCCAACGCCTCCGTCGCACTCGACGAGAAGGTGCTCGACGCACAGGTCAGCGAAGAGGGCGCCGTGCGCTTCGCCATCGGCGACCAGGCTCCCGCCGAGTAGCCGAACCCGCTCCACCGCGAGCAGCGCTCGCACCCGCACGGCCCCGCGCGCCGAGTGGCTAGGGTGGTCGCATCATGACTGCGACTGAGAACTCCCGCCTGGCCATCATCGGTGCCGGGGCCGTCGGATCGTCGCTCGCCTACGCCTCCCTCATCCGCGGCTCCGCTCGCGAGGTCGTGCTCTACGACATCGATGCGTCCCGCGCTGAGGCCGAGGTTCTCGATCTCGCCCACGGCACGCCCTTCGTGGGCTCGTCCACGATCGAGGGCGGCGGCGACCTCGACGCGGTCTCGGGAGCCAACGTCGTCGTCATCACGGCCGGTGCCAAGCAGCACCCCGGGCAGAGCCGTCTCGACCTTGCCGCGACCAACGTCGGCATTCTGCGCGACCTCATGCCGCGCCTCCTCGATCGCGCTCCCGACGCCATCTACGTGCTCGTGACGAACCCGTGCGATGTGCTCGCCGTCGCCGCGCAGCGAGTGAGCGGCCTCGATGCGGCCAGAGTGTTCTCCTCCGGCACCGTGCTCGACTCCTCGCGCCTGCGATGGCGCCTTGCGGAGCGACTGGGTGTCGCCGCCTCGAGCGTGCACGCGATGATCGTCGGCGAGCACGGCGACAGCGAGTTCGCACTCTGGTCGCAGGCCCGCATCGGCCCCGTGCCCATCCGTGAGTGGGCCGACGACGCGGGATCGCGCCTGAGTGTCGGGGAGCTCGACACGCTCGCCGAGGAGGTCAAGAACGCCGCATACGCGGTCATCGCCGGCAAGGGTGCCACCAACTACGCCATCGGCCTCTCGGGGGCGCGCATCGTCGAGGCGATCGTGGGCGACGAGGGGGCGATTCTGCCCGTGAGCTCCGTGCTCACCGACTACCACGGCGTGAGCGGCGTCGCGCTCTCGGTACCGAGCGTCGTCAACGCGCAGGGTGTCGCGCAGGTCATCGACGTGCCGTTCTCGGCCGAGGAGGAGCGGGCCTTCCACCACTCTGCCGAGACCATCCAGGGCTCGCTCGAGGCGCTCGACCTCGAGTAGCCGACTGCGGTCACGGCGCCGTGCTCAGTAGTCCGTCTCCGGGGCGCGGTCGCGCCCGCGCAAGCGCTCGGTGAGTCGACGATCGCGCTTCGTCGGGCGCCCCGCCCCGCGCTCTCGCACGATCGCAGCGGGCCGCTCCGCCTTGGGCGGCGGGGGCGGCGTGCGGTCGACGTAGTTCTTCACGGCGAGCGGCGCGCTCGTGCGCTTTGTGATGATGCCCGCCACCTCGACGATGCGCTCGCCCCCCGGGGTGAGGGCGCGCACGGTGTCGCCGGGGCGCACGACCTGCGCCGGTTTGGCGGAGGCCCCGTTCACCTTGACGTGGCCGGCCTTGCACGCCGCGGTCGCTGCCGATCGGGTGGAGTACAGGCGGATGGCCCACACCCACGCGTCCACGCGGGCCCCGTTGCTCGAGGCGCTGCCGCTCATGCGGGGCCGCTCACGCGGAGACCGCTTCCTGCCTCGCGAACGCGATCGAGTCGGCTGCTCGCACGAGGGAGAGGTGCGAGAGCGCCTGAGGCGTGTTGCCCATGTGGCACTCGTTCACGGTGTCGTACTCCTCCGAGAGCAGCCCGACGTCGTTCGTGAGCCCGACGAGCCTGTCCATGAGCACGACGGCGTCGTCGAGGCGACCGGAGCGCGCGTACTGCTCGACGAGCCAGAACGCGCAGGTGAGGAACGGATGCTCGTTACCCTCGAGGCCGTCGACCCCGCTCTCCGTGCGATACCGCAGCGGCAGCCCGTCGCGCAGGAGGGTGCGCTCGATCTCGGCGACCGTGCCGAGCATGCGCGGATCGTCGTAGGCGACATAGCCGATCTGGGCGAGCTGCAGCAGTGAGGCGTCGACCTCCGTGGTGCCGTAGTGCTGCACGTAGTGCCCGCGCTCCGAGTCGAAGCCGAGGCGCTCGATCTCGTCGCCGAGCTGCGCCCGCACGAGCTCCCAGCGCTCCACCGGGCCGCGAAGACCGTGAGTGTGCACCGCCGTGATGCCGCGGTCGAAGGCCGCCCAGATCATCGCGCGGGAGTGCGTGAACCGCTGGTGCGGGCCGCGAATCTCCCAGATGCCGTTGTCCTCCCGATCGAGGTTCTGCGAGATGTGCTCGAGTAGCGCCACCTGCAGCGACCATGAGAAGCCGTCCTCCGCCACCCCCAGGTCACGGGCATCCTCGAGCGCGATCATGACCTCGCCGAAGATGTCGCCCTGGAACTGCGTATACGCCCCGTTGCCGATGCGCACAGGGGCCGAGCCGCGGTAGCCGGGCAGGCTCGGAACCTCGCGCTCATGCAGGTTGCGTTCGCCCGAGAGGCCGTACATGATCTGCACGTCCTCGGGGTCGCCGGCGATCGCGCGCAGCAGCCAGTCGCGCCACTCGTGCGCCTCCCGCTCGTAGCCGTGCAGCATGAGCGCCTCGAGCGTGAGAGCGGCATCCCGCAGCCACACGTAGCGGTAGTCCCAGTTGCGACTGCCGCCCATGTCCTCCGGCAGGCTCGTCGTCGGGGCGGCGACGATGCCGCCCGTCGTCTCGTGCGTGAGTGCGCGTAGCACGAGGAGAGAGCGGCGCACTTCGGCGTCGTAGGCTCCCGGCTCGCGGCACGCTCGCGCCCAACGCTGCCACCAGGCGCGCGTGTCGGCGAGCTGCTGGTCGAGGTCGAGAGGCGGGTAGGGCGTCTTGTGGCTCGGGAACCACGTGAGCACCGTGTCGACCGTCTCGCCCTCGCGCACCGTGAACTCGGCGCGGTGGGCGTGGTCGATCGACTGGAAGTGGGGCCCGCGCACAATCACGGCGTCCGGCCCGGCGATCGCGACGAGCTCCGGCTCCTCCTCGGTGCCGGTCTGCCGCACCCACGGCATCGCGTCCGCGTAGTCGAAGCGGATGCGCAGCACCTCCTCCATGACGACCTCGCCGCTGATGCCGACCACGCGACGGGCCACGTCGGCGGCGCCATCGCCGTGCGGCATCGAGTCGATGACCTCGACCTCACCCGACTCGGTCACCCACCGCGTGATGAGGATGAAGGTGTCCTCCTCGTACTGCCGACTGGTGCACTCGCCCGCTCCGACCGGGTTGAGCGACCAGTGCCCGTGCGTCTCGTCGCCCAGGATGCGGGCGAACAGCGAGGCGGAGTCGAACCGGGGCATGCACAACCAGTCGATCGACCCGGTGCGGCCGACGAGCGCTGCCGACCGGCAGTCTCCGATGAGGGCGTAGTTCTCGAGGGGCTCAGGCATGCGCTCCATCCAATCAGACGCACCTTGCAGGTCGCCTCGCTAGTGTGGAGGGATGACCGGACGCACCCTCATCATCCTCGGCGCCGGCGGCGACCTCACTCGACGGCTCCTGCTGCCGGGACTCGACGGCGTTCTCGCGCAGGGGGAGGCAGATGACCTGGTCGAGCCTCTCGAGCTCGTGGGCGTCGGCCACCACACCATGCCCCAGGAGGACTGGCGCGAGCAGGTGCGCACGGCCCTCGGCAGCGGCCCGCTGCGTGACGCGGTCGTGGAGGGGACGCGGTTCGAGGAGGCTGACGCGACCGATCCGGATGCCCTGCTCCGCCTCCTCGAGACCGCCGAGCATCCCCCCATCCTGTACTTCGCTCTCCCGCCCGCGGTGACCGAGCACGCCATCGAGGCCCTGCGCGGCGTCGACCTGCCGCCCGGCACGCGGCTCGCGCTCGAGAAGCCCTTCGGGGTCGACGGCGCCTCGGCCGCCCGGCTCAACGCCGCCCTCGCGCAGCTGCTGCCCGAGTCCCGCACCTTCCGCATCGACCACTTCCTCGGGCTGGCCACCGTCATCAACCTGCTCGGCCTGCGGTTCGCCAATCGAGCACTCGAGGCGCTGTGGAGCGCCGAGCACGTCGAGCGGGTCGACATCGTCTTCGATGAGACTCTCGCGCTCGAGGGGCGCGCGGGGTACTACGACGGTGCGGGAGCGCTCGTCGACATGATCCAGAGCCACCTCCTCCTCGTGCACGCGCTCGTGGCCATGGACGCACCGGCGAGCGTCGGGGCCGACGACCTGCACGACGCGATGGTCGAGGCGCTCGCGCGCACGCGCGTCGCGGGCGACAGCGCCACGGCGAGCCGCCGCGCGCGGTACACGGCGGGCGACATCGAGGGTCGCAGCATTCCCGACTACGCGAGCGAGGAGGGCGTCGAGCCGGATCGCGGCACGGAGACCCTCGCCGAGATCGACCTCGAGGTCGACGCGCCGCGGTGGCGCGGAGTGCCCTTCACGGTGCGCAGCGGCAAGGCGCTCGGGTCTCCGCTCACCGAGCTGCGCCTCACGCTGCGGCCGGTGGACGATCGCCCCCGCGGGCTGCGGGGAGAGCAGCCGCCCGCGGTCGTGCGCATCGCACTCATGCCCGAGCGGCTCTCTCTCGACCTCGACATCAACGGCGCGGGCGACCCGTTCGACCTCGATCGGGTTCGGCTCGAGACCGAGTTCGGTGCGGGCCAGTTGACCGCCTACGGGGAGGTGCTCTCGGGCATCCTCACCGGCGACGACACGCTCTCGGTGCGCGGCGACCTCGCCGAGGAGTGCTGGCGCATCGTCGAGCCCGTGCTCGAGGCGTGGCGACGCGACGAGGTGGCCCTCGAGGAGTACGCGGCCGGCAGCGCGGGGCCGGAGCACTGGAGCAGTCGCTAGCGTGGGCTCATGACGACCGCACTCATCACGGGGGCCACCGCCGGCATCGGCGCCGAGTTCGCCCGGCAGTTCGCCGCGCAGGGCCACGACCTCGTGCTCGTCGCGCGCGACGCCTCCCGCCTCGCCGAGGCCGCGGCGGCCCTGCAGCATGAGTTCGGGGTTCGGGTCGAGGCGCTGCCCGCCGACCTGCTCGACCCCGAGGGCCTCGACTCCGTCGCGGCGCGTCTCCTCGAACGCCGCCGCCCCATCGACCTGCTCGTCAACAACGCCGGGTACGGAATCCGAGGAGAGCTGCACGAGAACACGGTCGAGCAGGAGAAGCGCCACCTCGACATCCACGTGAGCGTGCCGCTGCGGCTGACCCAGGCGGCGCTCGGCGGGATGCTCGACCGAGGCTCGGGGCGCATCGTGCTCATCTCCTCCGTGGCCGCCTTCACCCCGCGCGGCACCTACGCAGCGGCGAAGGCGTGGGGCGTGACCTTCGCGCGCGGGGCGAACCTCGCCTACCGCGACCGCGGTGTGAGCGTCACAGCCGTGTGCCCGGGGTTCGTGCGCACCGAGTTCCACGAGCGCATGGAGGTCTCGACCGCGGGCATTCCGGTGTTCCTCTGGCTCGATGCGCCGCGGGTCGTGAGGCTGGCGATACGTGGTATCGAGCGCGGCCGCTCGGTCGTCATTCCCACTCTGCGCTACCGCGTGATCGCGGGCCTTGCGAGAGTTCTGCCGGATCGTGTCGCCGCCGCCGGCGGATTCCGCTCGCGCGGAGGGGACTGACCCGAGGAAAGATCGTCGCTAGAGCGACGCGAGCTCGGGGGAGGCCTCGCCGTTCGCGGCGAGGTTCTCCGCTGCCAGGCGCGCCTTCCAGCCGACGAGACCGCGCACGACGGCGCTCGGGTCCTCCGCGAGGTCGGTCATGGCGTCGGCCGGCACGAAGAAATTGAGCGCCACGAACCCGCGCACACGCTCGTCCGGGTCATGAGCGAGGCGGCGCAGGATGTCGCAGGGAACCTGCTCGTTCTTCGCGATGCACGCCCTCACCTCGGCGTCCTCGTCGCGCGAGAGCGCCTCGTAGACCTCCTCGGGCGCGTGGTACGACGCGGCAGCGCTCGCCCGGATCTTCGGATTGCGGTCGGCGGCGAGACGGCGGATGCGCGCGACCTTCGACGCGGTCACGGCGGGGGAGAGGAAGCGCGCGACGGGCTCATCGACGCGATCATCGGCGCGCTCGGCCTGCATCGAAGGCGCGTTCGCCGCGAGCTGGCGCCGCTGGGCGGGAGTGTTGAAGCGAATGCACGACATGGAGGCGAGGGTAGTCAGGAGGCAGGCACATCGGCGGTAGCGCCACGACGGTCTCGGGGAATCCACGGGATGAGCATGGAGGTCGCCCGCTGGTACTCGGCGTACTCGGGGTAGCGCCCGCGCGTGATCGACTCCGTGAAGACCGTCGACCCGATGAAGAGCGCCGTGAGCAGCACCGGGCCCACGAGCGTCCAGTGCAGCGCCGCACCGAGGGCGACCGCCCCCATCGCGTAGAGCACCCACCACTGCGCCTGCTCGAAGAAGAAGTTCGGGTGCCGGCTCACGCGCCACAGCCCCGAGGTCACGAAGCGCTCCTGAGGCTCCCCGCCCGCCGCGATCGTCGCGGCCTTGGCCTGCTGGAACGACCACTGCTGCTGGTCGGCGACGAACTCGCCCATCAGCAGTGCGAGGAAGAGCGCGGCGAGGCCGAGATCGAGCGCGCCGACGGGCGTGCCGCGATTCTCGAAGGCGACGTGCGCGGGCAGCGCGATGAGCAGCAGGAGCGCGTTCTGGAAGAGCACGATGAAGACGATGTTGAACACGTGGAACTGGCCGCTCGTCATGCGCTCGCGCAGGATCGGCCAGCGGTAGTCCTCCACGCCGCGGTAGCCGCCCTTGCGCGCGAAGTTGAACGTCAGCCGCGCTCCCCACAGCGCGACGAGCGCCGTCATGATCGTGAGTCGGGCATCCGTGAAGCCGCTCGCGGCCCAGAAGACAGCGACGTACACGACGGGGACGATCGACCAGATGCGGTCGACCCACGAGTGGTCTCCCGTCACGAGAGAGGCGATCCAGGTGAAGAGGCTGACCCCGGCGGCGATGCCGAGGGCCACGAGAAGGGGGTCCATGCTCGCATGCTAGCGACTCCCGTGCGGCAGCGGATAGTGCACCGAGCGCGGGAGGCGAGCATCACTAGACTGACGGCGTGGCCCAGCAGGAGGAGGAGACGAGCGGGACGAGCGCGGTCGTGAGCGATCGCATCGTCACGATCCCCAATGCCCTGAGCACCGTGCGCCTGCTGCTCGTGCCGGTGTTCCTCGCCCTCGTCCTCACGGGGCAAGACCTCGCGGCACTCGTCGTCATCATCGTCTCGAGCGCGACCGACTACCTCGACGGCATCATCGCCCGGCGATTCGGTCAGATCACCAAGCTCGGCCAACTGCTCGACCCTGCAGCCGACCGCCTCTTCATCTTCGCCGCCGTCATCGCGCTCGCCGTGCGCGAGGTCGTGCCCTGGTGGGTCGTCATCGTCATCGTGGGCCGCGACGTGCTGCTCGCCGTGCTCGGCGTCGTGCTCGCCCAGCACGACTACGGCCCCCTGCCGGTGCATCATCTCGGCAAGCTCGCGACCTTCGCGCTCTTCTACGCCCTCCCGATCCTCGTGCTCGGCCAGGCCTTTCCGCAGGTCGCTGCCGTGAGCGACCCCATCGGCTGGGCGTTCATCCTCTGGGGTGGTTTCCTCTACTGGTGGGCGGGCGCCCTCTACCTCCGTCAGACGCTCGCGCTGCTGGCCGAATCGGCGCAACCGGCACCCGGAGCATCGGATACGCTGGGTCGTGAGGAGGTGCGTTGATGGCTGAGGCCCCGCAGAACGGTCGTACCGGTGACGAGTCGACCGAGTACCGCCCGCACGAGACGACGGTGCACTACGGGCCCGAATTCGCAGCGCAGCTCGCGGCGATGGAGGCGGGCATCTCGCCGGAGGAGCTCGAGGTCATCGCGGCCCTGCCGGCATCCTCGGGCCTTCTCATCGTGCGCCGCGGGCCGAACACCGGCGCGCGGTTCCTGCTCGACTCCGACGTCACGGTCGCCGGCCGCCACCCCGACGCCGACATCTTCCTCGACGACGTGACCGTCTCCCGCAAGCACGCCTCGTTCCTGCGCCACGGCTCCCAGTTCTCCGTGCGCGACCTCGGTTCCCTCAACGGCACCTTCATGGCCGGCGAGCGCATCGAGGAGACGGTGCCCCTCGTCGACGGCTCCGAAGTGCAGGTCGGCAAGTTCCACCTCACGTTCTACGCGTCCCGGCACGACCTGCCCTCGAGCGCCTGATGCCCGCACGGCCCGCCGCCACCCCGGCTCGCGAGCCCGGCAAGGGCGCCCTGCTCAGCATCGGTCAGGTGCTCGCGAAGCTCAGCCCGGAGTTCCCCGATCTGACGCCGTCGAAACTGCGCTTCCTCGAAGAGCAGCAACTCGTCGCCCCCGACCGCACCGAGTCGGGCTACCGCAAGTTCTCGCCGCGCGACGTCGACCGCCTGCGCTTCGTCCTGACCCTCCAGCGCGACCACTACCTGCCGCTCAAGGTCATCCGCAGTCATCTCGCCGAGCTCGAGGCGGGGCGCATGCCCGCCTTGCCGCTCGGCTCGGTTCCCCTGCCCTCGATGCTCGCGACCGAGCGCCTCTGGAGCCGCGAGGAGCTGATGCACGAGAGCGGTGCGAGCGCGGGGCTGCTGAACGACGCCGTGAGCGCGTCGCTCGTCCCGGCCGCCGAGACCTTCGGTGAGGATGCTCTCGCCGTCGTGCGCGCACTCGTCGAGCTGCAGCGCTCGGGCATCGAGCCGCGCCACCTGAGAGGCTTCCGGGCAGCCGCCGAGCGTGAGCTCGGGCTCATCGAGTCGGCACTCGTTCCCGTGTCACGGCGCAACGATCCGTCGAGTCGCGCGAAGGCGGCCGAACTCGCGCGCGAGATCGCGGGTCAGCTCGAAATCGTGCGATCGAGTCTCATCAGATCGGCTCTCGGCAGGCTACAGTCGTAGCAAGGGCCCCGACACGCCGACGTGTCCGAGCGAATGTCTCCGGTCGACGCGGGACGGGTAGCTACTGTGAACGACGGGACAGCAACTGTCACGTTCAACATGAAGGTTAGGTGGGGCAATGGGCGACGTCAGCGGCCGTGCAGAGCGGTACGACCTCGGGCTGCTGTTCACCGAAGGTCTGCCCGAGCTCGATGACCAGGCCGGCTATCGCGGGGCGGTGGCGGCTCGTGCCGCCGGCATCTCCTACCGCCAGCTCGACTACTGGGCGCGCACCGAGCTCGTCGAGCCCACCGTGCGTGGCGCCTCCGGGTCGGGCACGCAGCGCCTCTACGGCTTCCGCGACATCCTCGTGCTCAAGCTCGTCAAGAGACTTCTCGATACCGGCATCTCCCTCCAGCAGATCCGCACGGCCGTCAACCAGTTGCGCGAGGCCGGCGTCAACGACCTCGCGCAGACGACGCTCATGAGCGATGGTGCGAGCGTCTACCTGTGCACGAGCGACGACGAGGTCATCGACCTCGTCAGCCGCGGCCAGGGCGTGTTCGGCATCGCCGTCGGCAAGGTGCTGCGCGAGGTGGAGTCGAGCCTCGTCGACCTCGACTCGACGCCCGCGGCCGACCCGCAGGACGAGCTCGCCGCGCGGCGGTCCACCCGCGCGAGCTGAACCGCGAGCATCCCGCTCGAGCCTCGCGCTCGGCGGTGCGCGCGCTAGCCTGCCGCGTACTCGCCCAGTCGACCCGTGCGCATGACCCGGTCGAGCAACTGGTCGAAGTTGCGCGCCATCTCGAGCGCGCTGTCGCCCGGCCACATGTGCAGGGGCTTCGCCGCGCCCTGAGCCTGCTGCAGCGAGGTGCGCTCGGGCAGTTGAGGGGCGAGCACGAGCGGGCCGAACATGTCGCGCAGCTCCTTGATGCGGAACTGGTGCTCGAGCGACTGCACGCGCGCGCGATTGACGATGATGCCGAGAGGCTGCAGGCGGGGGGAGAGCCCGCGGCGAATCTCCTCGATCGCCCGCAGAGCACGGTCGGCGGCCGCGACCGAGAACAGGCCGGGCTCCGTGACGACGACCACCCGGTCGCTCGCCGCCCACGCCGTGCGCGTGAGCGCGTTGAGCGAGGGGGCGCAGTCGACGAGCACGAGGTCGTAGTCGGCCTCGACGTGGGCGAGGGCCTCCTCGAGCTTCCAGATCTCGCGGATGCTCGGGTGCGGGCCGTCGAAGTTGATCGCGCTCGGGCTGCCGATGAGCACGTCGACCGTGCCGGGGCGACCGCGCGTCCAGCCGCTCGGGGCGATCGCCTGCCGCACCGTGCGCTCCTTGGGCGCGCCGAGCACGTCGGCGATCGTGAGGTGCCCCGCGACCTGGATGTCCATGCCCGTCGAGGCATCGGACTGCGGGTCGAGGTCGACGACGAGGGTGCGCAGGCCCCGAGCGAACGCCGCCGACGCGAGGCCGAGGGTGACGGTGGTCTTGCCCACGCCTCCCTTCAGGGAGCTGATGCTGAGTACGTGCACGAACACCGACCCTACCTTTACTAGTCTGGAGTCGCGTGCATTCGCGCCGACGCCATCCGCCCCCACCGTCAGGCGGCTTCCAGGGTTCGCCCCGGGCCGCCCGCGAAAGGACAAGATGTTCCGCAAGATCCTGGTAGCCAACCGCGGCGAGATCGCGATCCGCGCCTTCCGCGCCGCGTACGAGCTGGGCGCGAAGACGGTCGCCGTCTTCCCCTTCGAGGATCGCAACTCGATGCACCGGCTCAAGGCCGACGAGGCGTACCAGATCGGCGAGGAAGGGCACCCCGTACGGGCCTACCTCGACGTGAGCGAGATCATCCGCGTAGCCCAGGAGTCCGGCGCCGACGCGATCTACCCGGGCTACGGCTTCCTCAGTGAGAACCCCGACCTCGCGCAGGCGGCCGCCGACGCGGGCATCGCCTTCATCGGCCCGCCCCGCTCGGTGCTCGAGATGGCGGGCAACAAGGTCACGGCGAAGGAGAAGGCGATCGCCGCGGGCGTGCCCGTGCTCAAGTCGTCCCCGGCGACGACCGACATGCAGGTGCTCCTCGACGCGGCCGACGACATCGGCTTCCCCATCTTCGCGAAGGCTGTCGCGGGCGGCGGCGGGCGAGGGATGCGCCGAGTCGAGAAGCGCGAGGACCTCAAGGAGGCGCTCGAGGCCGCCATGCGCGAGGCCGACAGCGCCTTCGGCGACGCCACGATGTTCGTCGAGCAGGCGGTTGTGCGCCCCCGCCACATCGAGGTGCAGATTCTCGCCGACTCGAGCGGTGAGACGGTGCACCTCTTCGAGCGCGACTGCTCGGTGCAGCGCCGGCACCAGAAGGTCGTCGAGATCGCCCCGGCGCCGAACCTCGACGAGGATGTGCGTCAGGCCATGTACCGGGACGCGATCGCGTTCGCGAAGTCGATCGGCTACGTCAACGCCGGCACGGTCGAGTTCCTGCTCGACACCGCGGGGGAGCGCAAGGGCGAGCACGTCTTCATCGAGATGAACCCGCGCATCCAGGTCGAGCACACCGTGACCGAGGAAGTGACCGACGTCGACCTCGTGCAGTCGCAGATGCGCATCGCCTACGGTCAGTCCCTCGCCGAGCTCGGACTGCAGCAGGAGCAGATCCACCTGCGCGGCGCCGCCCTGCAGTGCCGCATCACGACCGAGGACCCGGCGAGCGGGTTCCGCCCCGACACGGGCAAGATCACGACCTACCGCTCTCCCGGTGGTGCGGGCGTGCGACTCGACGGCGGCACGATCGCTTCCGGCGCCCAGATCTCCCCGCACTTCGACTCGATGCTCGCCAAGATGACGTGCCGCGGTCGCGACTTCGCCGCCGCCGTCTCGCGCGCCCGACGAGGGCTCGCGGAGTTCCGCATCCGCGGCGTCACCACGAACATCCCGTTCCTCCAGGCCGTCCTCGATGACCCGGAGTTCATCGCGGGCGACCTGAGCACGTCCTTCATCGATGAGCGCCCCGAGCTCGTGACCGCCAACCCCTCGAAGGACCGCGGCACGAAGGTGCTCACGTGGCTCGCGGACGTCACGGTGAACCAGCCGAACGGCCCCGGTGAGGGCATCCTCGACCCGGCCGTCAAGCTCCCGACCATCGACCTGGAAGCGGAGGCGCCGAGCGGCTCGCGCCAGCGCCTGCTCGAACTCGGCCCCGCCGGGTTCGCGGCCGACCTCCGCGCGCAGACCGCTCTCGCCGTGACCGACACGACATTCCGGGATGCTCACCAATCGCTGCTCGCGACGCGCGTGCGCACGACCGACCTCACGACCGTCATGCCGCACGTCGCCCGCATGACCCCCCAGTTGCTGAGCGTCGAGGCCTGGGGCGGAGCGACCTACGACGTCGCCCTGCGATTCCTCGGCGAGGACCCGTGGCAGCGCCTGGCCGCGATGCGCGCAGCGCTGCCCAATGTGGCCATCCAGATGCTGCTGCGCGGACGCAACACGGTCGGCTACACGCCGTACCCGACCGAGGTCACCGACGCGTTCGTGGCCGAGGCTGCGGAGACCGGCATCGACATCTTCCGCATCTTCGACGCGCTCAACGATGTCGACCAGATGCGCCCCGCGATCGACGCCGTGCTCGGCACGGGCTCCACGATCGCCGAGGTCGCGATGTGCTACTCGGGCGACCTCCTCGACCCGGCCGAAGACCTGTACACGCTCGACTACTACCTGCGCCTCGCCGAGCAGATCGTCGACTCCGGCGCGCACATCCTCGCCATCAAGGACATGGCGGGGCTGCTGCGCGCGAGTGCGGCCGAGAAGCTCGTCGGCGCTCTCCGCGAGCGCTTCGACCTGCCCGTGCACGTGCACACGCACGACACCGCCGGCGGTCAGCTCGCGACGCTGCTGGCGGCCTCGCGCGCGGGTGCCGACGCCGTGGATGCCGCGAGCGCGCCCATGGCGGGAACCACCTCCCAGCCGCCGCTCTCCGCCCTCGTCGCGGCACTCGCGCACACCGAGCGCGACACGGGCATCCCGCTGCAGGCGGTGAGCGATCTCGAACCGTACTGGGAGGCCGTACGCACCGCCTACAAGCCTTTCGAGTCGGGCCTCGCTGGCCCCACCGGGCGCGTCTACAAGCACGAGATCCCCGGTGGTCAGCTCTCGAACCTGCGCCAGCAGGCGACCGCGCTCGGCCTCGCCGACCGATTCGAGCTCATCGAGGACTGGTACGCCGAGGCCAACCGCATCCTCGGCCGCCCCACGAAGGTCACGCCCTCGAGCAAGGTCGTGGGCGATCTCGCCCTGCAGATGGCCGCCGCGGGAGCCGACCCGGCCGACTTCGAGGAGAACCCCGGCAAGTACGACATCCCCGACTCCGTCATCGGGTTCATGGCGGGAGAGCTCGGCGACCTGCCTGGCGGGTGGCCGGAGCCCTTCCGCAGCAAAGTGCTCAAGGGCCGCACGCCGAAGATCGGCGTGACCGAGCTCATTGACGAGCAGCGCGCCAAGCTCGCCGGGGAGACCGACGATCGACGGCTCATGCTCAACCAGCTGCTCTTCGCCCAGCCCACCCAGCAGTTCCTGCAGGTGCGCGAGCAGTACGGAGACCTCTCGGTGCTGCGCACGCCCGACTACCTCTACGGGCTCCAGCCCGGCGTCGAGCACACCATCGAGATCGAGACGGGGGTGAGCCTCTTCGTCGCCCTCGAAGCCATCAGCGAGCCGGACGAGAAGGGCATGCGCACCGTCATGGCGACGCTCAACGGTCAATTGCGCCCGGTGCTCGTGCGCGATCGCTCGATCGAGGTCGAGAGCACGAAGACGGAGAAGGCGGACCCCGCGCAGCCCGGCCATGTCGCCGCGCCGTTCAGCGGCGTCGTGACCCTGCAGGTCGGGGAGGGCGACACGGTCGAAGCAGGGCAGAGCGTCGCCACGATCGAGGCCATGAAGATGGAGGCCGCCATCACGTCGCCGGTGGCCGGCACCGTCTCGCGGCTCGCCGTGCCGACCACGCAGCAGGTGGAGGCGGGCGACCTGCTCGTCGTCGTCGGCGACGCATGAGCGGTACTCGAGAGGCCCTCCGTTCCGCGAGTGCGGAGGGCGGTAGACTGTGGTGTTCTGTCACGGTCACCGACCGAGCACGTTCACTGACCGAGGGGGAGTACGTGGCTGCAGCCAAGCGCTCGACTTCGTCGCGCAGCTCCCGCGTCGACGAGGAGTACACCGTCGACGACGGGCGCGAGCCGACCGCCGACGGCGACCTCGCGGCCGCGCTGCCGCCGAGCATGTCGATCGATGTCGAGCTGCCCGCCCCCGTGCACGAGGCGCCCGAGGATGAGCAGGCTGTCGCCCTCACCGAGCACGAGATCGACCCGGCCGTCGTGCAGGTTCTCACGTCCGGCGTGACGACTATCTCGCTCTCGGACGAGGCCCTCGCCGCCATGACGCCCGCGGAGCCCATCACGGGCGCCCTCGATCTGCCGTCGGCGACGACGCGTCGTGACCGCCTCGACGGCACGAGCGAGGGGCCTGAGACGGCCGCCATGCTCACCGCCGATCGCCTGCTCGACCACCCGCGCGGCCGCCGCCCCGCGCCGGAGGGCTTCTGGCCGCGGCTCGCCTACACACTCAGCTTCCACCTCCTCAACCTGGGCGACTCGGCCCGCGTGCGCGCGCGCAAGGAGCTCGACGCGCGCATCGCTACCCCCTTCGTCGGCGGGGCCCGCTTCGTGCCCGTCCTCACTCGCAAGGGCGGGGTCGGCAAGACGACCGTGACGACCCTCCTC
Source organism: Microcella pacifica (assembly GCF_009371975.2). GTDB lineage: Bacteria > Actinomycetota > Actinomycetes > Actinomycetales > Microbacteriaceae > Microcella > Microcella pacifica. The sequence continues at coordinate 44,041 of NZ_VIKT02000010.1, read as the reverse complement.
GGCATGGCCCTCGCCGACGTGCGCGACGACCGCGTCGTCGCGATCGACGCCAACCCCGACCGCGGCACCCTCTCCGAGCGCGTCGCCCGTCAGACGCGCGCGACCGTGCGCGACCTCGTGAACCGCGGGCCGAGCATCGCGGGCTTCACCGACTTCTCGACGTTCGTCTCCCGCGACGAGACGCGTCTCGACATCCTCGCCTCCGACACCGACCCGATGCTCTCCGAGGCCTTCGACGAGAACGACTACAACGTCGTCGCCGACCTCACGGCGCGCTACTACTCGATCGTGCTCACCGACTGCGGCACCGGCATCGTGCACTCCGTCATGCGCGCGACCCTCCGCCGCGCCGACTCGATCGTGATCGTCTCCGGCGGCAGCGTCGATGAAGCTCGGCTCGCCTCCGAGACCCTCACGTGGCTCGAGGCGAACGGCTACGGCGAGCTCGTGCGCTCCGCCGTCGTCGCGATCAACACGGGAACCCAGGGCACCAACCTCGTCAAGCTCGAGGAGATCGAGGCTCACTTCGCCTCGCGCGTGCGCGCGATCGTGCGCATGCCCTACGACGAGCACCTCGCGGCCGGCTCGGTCATCAACTGGGCCTCGCTGCGGCCGCTCACGCGGTCGGCCGCACGCGAGCTTGCCGCGCTCGTCGCCGAGGGCATGCCCGAGCGTCGCGGAGTCTGAGCGCTGCCGTGACCGTCCGCCCCATCCGCCTCTTCGGCGACCCCGTGCTGCGCAGCCCCGCCGACCCGATCACGACGGTCGACGACAGGGTCAGGATGCTCGTCACCGACCTCCTCGACACCGTTCAGGTTCCCGGCCGCGCCGGAGTAGCTGCACCGCAGATCGGTGTCGGGCTGCAGGCCTTCAGCTACAACATCGACGGCGTCGTCGGGTACGTGCTCAACCCCGAGCTCGTCGAGGTGCGCGGCGACGCCGAACCCGTCGACGAGGGCTGCCTCTCCGTGCCGGGCCTCGGCTTTCCGCGGCTCCGCCACCCGTGGGCGCGTGTGACCGGCACCGACCTCGACGGGCGCACCGTCGACCTGAGCGGCGAGGGCCTGCTCGCGCAAGCGCTACAGCACGAGACCGACCACTTGCGCGGAAAGCTCTACATCGAAGGGCTCGAGCCCGAGGTCAAGCGCGAGGCGATGCGCGCCGTGCGTAGCGCCGAGTGGTTCAGTCTCTAGTCAAACCCTCACCCCTCGGCGCCGCGCACCGTCCGCGCAGTATCGAGACCCCCTGGGTCAGTGCTGTATCGAGACCCCCTGGGTCTGCGGCGAGCCGGTGTACATGCCCTCGATCACGTCGGCGAAGTCGGCCGTGATGACGTGGCGCTTGATGCTCATCTTCGGCGTGAGATGACCGCTCGCCTCCGAGAACTCGGTGGCGAGAATCGTGAACTTGCGCACCGACTCGGCCCTCGACACTCGACTGTTGGCGGCGTCGACCGCGCGCTGCACCTCGGCGATGACCTTCGGGTGCTGGGCCGCATCCGCGAGAGACATCGAGGAGTCCTCGTTGTTGTTGCTGAGCCAGGTCGGCAGCATCTCGCTGTCGAGGGTGACGAGCGCGGAGATGAAGGGCTTCTGGTCTCCCACGACGACGACCTGGCCCACGATCGGGTTGGCGCGAATCGGGTCCTCGAGCGCGGCGGGGGCGACGTTCTTGCCTCCCGCCGTCACGAGAATCTCCTTCTTGCGTCCCGTGATCGTGACGTAGCCGTCGTCGTCGAGCGTGCCGATGTCTCCCGTGCGGAACCACTCACCATCCATGACCTCAGCGGTGGCTTGGGGGTTCTTCCAGTAGCCCCCGAACACGTTGACGCCCTTCACGAGAATCTCGCCGTCGTCCTCGATCTTGACCCCGACGCCCGGCAGCGCGGGCCCGGTGGTGCCGATCTTGAACCTGTCGACGAGGTTGACCGTCGCGGGGGCGGTCGTCTCGGTGAGGCCGTAGCCCTCGAGAATCTTGATGCCGAGGCTGCGGAAGAAGTGGGCGAGTCGCAGACCGAGGGGAGCGGAGCCGCTCACGGCGTAGACGACGTTGCCCCCCATCGCGGCACGCAGCTTGCTGTAGACGAGCCTGTCGAAGAGGGCGAACTGGAGCTTCAGGCCGAGCGGCACCGAGCCGGCGTCGAGCGCCTGCGAGTGCGCGACGGCCACGTCGGCCGCCTTGCGGAAGATCTTGCCCTTGCCGCCGGCCTCCGCCTTCTGCTCCGCGGAGTTGTAGACCTTCTCGAAGACGCGGGGGACCGCGAGGAGGAAGGTCGGCTTGAAGGAGCCGAGTGCGGGAAGGAGCTGCTTCGTGTCGGCCTGGTGGCCGACGCGAGCGCCGCCGTGCACGGCGAGGATCGAGATGAAGCGCGCGAAGATGTGCGCCGTCGTGATGAAGAGCAGCGTCGAGGCGCCCGGAGCGAGCACCTCCTTCATGGCGACCGCGGCATTGCGGCTGAGCTCGACGAAGTTCGAGTGCGTGAGCAAGACGCCCTTCGGGGTGCCCGTGGAGCCCGAGGTGTAGATGAGGGTCGCGACGTCCGAGCCCTTCGCGGTCGTCCGCCGCGCCTCGAGATCGTCATCGCTCACTCCCGAGCCGGAGCCCGCGAGCTTCTCGAGGTCGCCCACGTGCATCTGCCAGACGTGACCGATGCCGTCGATGTCGCCCGCGATCTCGTCGTAGCGCGCGAAGTGCTCCGCGGTCTCGACGATGATGTGGTGCGCCTCGGAGTTCTCAAGGATGTACTGGATCTGGCTCGGCGAGCTCGTCTCGTAGATCGGCACGAGCACCGCACCGGCGAACCACGCGGCGAAGTCGACGAGAGTCCACTCGTAGCGCACCTTGCACATGAAGCCGATCTTGTCGCCGGGCTCGACCCCTGCGGCCACGAATCCCTTCGCGAGGGCGACGACCTGCTCGTGGAACTCGCGCGCCGTGACATCCGACCATCCGCCATCGGCGGTGGGCAGGGAGAAAAGCGCTCCCTCGGGAGTGAGAGCGACGCGATCGACCAGCAGGTCGGACGCGTTGGCGTCGGGGTCGGCGGTCACCACTGCGGGGACGACGAATTCTTTCACGGCAACTCCTTTGGCACCGGTCGGTGGTTGATGCCCCCACTGTACCCGCGAAGACCGAGCGCGACCTGCGCTCGGTAGACTCGTCGCTCGTGCACTCCATCGGAATCGATATCGGCGGGACGAAGATCGCCGGAGCCCTCGTGAGCGACGACGGTCGCATCCTCGACGAGGTGCGTCAGCCGACTCCCGCGGAGGATCCCGCGGCCATCATGGACCTCGTCGTGGCGATGATCGAGAGGCTGCGATCGGGCAACGAGGTCATCGCGGCGGGCGTCGCGGCGGCGGGCTTCATCGACGCCGACCAGTCCACGGTGTACTACGCGCCCAACATCAACTGGCGTCACGAGCCCTTCCGCGATCAACTCCGCGAGCGCGTCGACCTCGACGTCACGATCGACAATGACGCGAACGCGGCGGGGTGGGCAGAGTTCCGCTTCGGTGTCGCCCGCGAGGCCCATCACATGACCATGCTCACGATCGGCACGGGCGTCGGCGGAGCCGTCGTCACCGGGGACCGCCTGCTGCGCGGCGGGTTCGGCACCGCCGGCGAGCTCGGGCACCTGCGCATCGTGCCCGAGGGGCTGCCGTGCGGCTGCGGAGCGCGCGGCTGCATCGAGCAGTACGGCTCCGGCCGTGCGCTGCTGAGGATGGCGAACGAGATCGCCGACGCCGGTGGCATCGGGCTCGGCCTCGCCGCAGCGCGCGAACGAGCGGGCGCTCTCACGGGCGGCGTGCTCGCCGAGCTGATCACCGAGCATGACCCGGGCGCTCTGCACGCCCTGCGACAGCTCGGCGGCTGGTTGGGCCAGGCGTGCGCGAGCCTGAGTGCGGTACTCGACCCGGAGCTCTTCGTGTTCGGCGGGGGTGTCGCCATCGCTGGCGACCTCCTCCTCGACCCCGTGCGCGAGTCCTACCTCGCCCACCTGCCAGCACGCGGGTACCACCCCGAGCCGCGCTTCGCCGTGGCGAAGCTCAACAACCACGCGGGCGTCGTGGGGGCCGCCGACCTCGCCCGCATCCACGCCGCCACGAGCTGACCGGCGGGCGGGCTAGGCTTCACAAGGGCGAAAGGAGGATGCGGCGATGTTCTACTGGCTCATGAAGAACCTCGTGGTGGGGCCGATCATCATGACCGCGTTCCGCCCGTGGGTGCGCGGCATCGAGAACGTGCCGAAGGACGGCGCCGTCATCCTGGCGAGCAACCACCTCTCCTTTGTCGACTCCGTCTTCCTGCCCCTCGTGCTCGACCGTCGCGTGGTCTTCCTCGCCAAGAGCGACTACTTCACCGGCAAGGGACTGCGCGGCTGGCTCACCAAGCTCTTCTTCGTCGGCACGGGTCAGCTGCCGATCGACCGTTCGGGCGGCAAAGCCTCCGAGGCGTCGCTCAACACCGGCCTGCGCGTGCTCGCCGACGGTCTCGCCCTCGGCATCTACCCGGAAGGCACGAGAAGCCCGGACGGCATCATGTACCGGGGCCGAACGGGGGTCGCGCGCATGATCCTCGAGTCGGGTGCGCCCGTCGTGCCGGTGGCCATGATCGACACCGAGAAGGTCATGCCGATCGGCACGAAGCTGCCCAAGGTCATGCGCCCAGGAGTCGTCTTCGGCGAACCGCTCGACTTCACGCGCTTCACCGGCCTCGAATCCGACCGCTTCGTGCTGCGCTCGGTCACCGACGAGATCATGTACGAGCTCGGGCGCCTGAGCGGCCAGGAGTACCGCGACGTGTACGCGACGAGCGTGAAGGACAAGCGCCCGGCGAAGGACCGGTAGGCTGGATAGTCGCGGCCTCTTGCGCCGTGCGTCCCGCCCGCGCATCGAAAAGGACTCTCCCGGTGGTCGACCCAGACGAAACCGTCGTGCACGCTGACCCTGACGTGATTCGCGGTCTCGACCACTGGCGCACCCTGCCGATCAAGCAGCAGCCGCAGTGGCCCGACGCCACCGCGGCGGCGGCGGCCTCCGCCGAGCTCGCGACGCTCCCGCCGCTCGTCTTCGCCGGCGAGGTCGACATGCTGCGCGACCGCCTCGCGCGCGCCGCGCGCGGCGACGCGTTCCTGCTGCAGGGCGGCGACTGCGCCGAGACCTTCGCGGGCGCGACGGCCGACCAGATCCGCAACCGCGTCAAGACGATCCTGCAGATGGCGATCGTGCTCACCTACGGCGCCTCGATGCCCGTCATCAAGATGGGCCGCATGGCCGGGCAGTTCGCGAAGCCGCGGTCGAGCGACTCCGAGACGCGCGGCGACGTCACACTGCCGGCCTACCGCGGCGACATCGTCAACGGCTACGACTTCACGCCCGAGTCGCGCGAGGCCGACCCCCGCCGCATCGTGCAGGGCTACCACACGGCGGCGTCGACCCTCAATCTCATCCGCGCCTTCACGCAGGGTGGATTCGCCGACCTGCGCATGGTGCACAGCTGGAACAAGGGCTTCGCCGCGAACCCCGCCAACGCGCGGTACGAGGGCCTTGCCCGAGAGATCGATCGTGCCGTGCGCTTCATGGAGGCGGCGGGAGCAGACTTCGACGAGCTCAAGCGCGTCGAGTTCTACTCGAGCCACGAGGGCCTCCTCATGGACTACGAGCGCCCCATGACGCGCATCGACTCCCGCACCGGCACGCCGTACAACACGAGCGCGCACTTCCTGTGGATCGGCGAGCGCACGCGCGAGCTCGACGGCGCGCACGTCGACTTCTTCCGCCGCATCCGCAACCCCATTGGCGTCAAGCTCGGCCCGTCGACGAGAGCCGACGACATGGAGCGTCTCATCGACGTTCTCGATCCCGACCGGGAACCGGGCCGACTGACCTTCATCACGCGCATGGGCGCCGGCAAGATTCGGGATGCCCTTCCGCCGCTCCTCGAAGCGATCTCGGGCATGGACGCCCAACCGCTGTGGGTCACCGACCCCATGCACGGTAACGGGCTCACGACGCCGACCGGCTACAAGACGCGACGGTTCGACGACGTCGTCGACGAGGTCAAGGGCTTCTTCGAGGCGCACCGAGCGGTCGGCACGCACCCCGGAGGCATCCACGTGGAGCTCACGGGCGACGACGTGACGGAGTGCCTGGGCGGCTCGGAGCACATCGACGAGGCGACGCTCGCGACCCGCTACGAGTCGCTGTGCGATCCGCGCCTCAACCACATGCAGTCGCTCGAGCTCGCCTTCCTCGTGGCGGAGGAGCTCGGCGCCGACTCCTAGAGTTCGCCCACGCAGTTCTGCGCGGTCACTCAGTGCTCCGTGGCCACTCAGTACTGCGCGGTCACCGTGATCGGCGGCCGCGGGCTGCGGAACACCTGGGTGCCGCCCGCGGGGTCCGTCGACTGCACGGGAGCGAGAGCGGAGCCCCGCAGCCCGGGCGGCACGTTGGTGTCGAGGTTGACCTCGAAGCCTTCCTCGCGCAGCCGATCGACCGCGTCGTTGATGCTGAGGCCGACAACATCGGGCACGGTCACGAGGTCGGGGCCGCGCGAGATGATGAGCGTGACGGCGTCGCCGGGGCGAACCGGTCCCTCGCCGATCGCTTCCACGCGCAGCACGTCACCCTCCGCGACCTCGTTGTCGAACTCCGGGTCGCCTCCCACGATTCCCTCGAGCCCGCGTGCCGAGAGCGCGTCCTCTGCCGCATCGACCGAGAGTCCGCGCACATCGGGGATCGCGCCCACCGACACGACGAGCTGCACGACCGTGCCGACGAAGGACTCGGCTCCGGCTGCGAGCGACTCGCCCTCGTCGTCGAGCAGGGCGACGACCGAGCCGTCGGCGACCTCGCCGTCGAACTGCTCAAGGCTCTCGCCGGACTCGAAGCCGGCGTCCGCGAGCGCGAGCCGGGCATCCGCCTCGGGCTGTCCCAGAATGTCGGGGACCGTTGTCGGCTCGCGGCCCTTCGAGATGACGAGGGAGACGACGGCGTCGCGGTCCACGACCGACCCCTCGTCGGGGTCGGTTCCCGCGACGAGCCCGGCCTCGACCTCGGGGTCGAAGGCCTCCTCGACCGTGTCGGCAACGACGAGGCCCTGCCCGGTGAGCACCTCGCGCGCGGCCTCCTCCCCGAGCCCCCGCACGCTCTCGATCGTGACGGTCGAGCCCGGGCCGGCGCCGAACCACCAGCCGACACCGCCCGCGAGGCCCGCGAGAGCGAGTACGACGGCGAAGAGCAGCCACCCGCGGCGCCGCCCCTTCGAGCCGCGCTCGGCGAGAGCGGCGGCGCTCGTGATGGGGCGGGTCGCCGGGGAGGGAACGCCGCCGATGACCTGCGTCTCGCTGTCGTCTCCCGTCGGGGCGGCGGGGGCGGTGGGAATCGGCGAGGTCAGCAGCATGGTCTTCTGGGCGCCCGTGGCGGAGAGAGCGGTCTGCAGCTCGCGCCCGGTCTCGGTGACCTGCTCGAGGAGGGCGCGGGCGTCGGTGGGGCGATCGTCGGGATTGCGGGCCGTGGCCCACAGCACGAGCTCGTCCCACTCCGCCGGCACGTCAGGGTTGAGCGTGCTCGGGGCCGGTACCGAGTCGTTCGCGTGCTGGTAGGCGATCTGCATGGGCTGCTCGCCCTTGAACGGCTGCTCTCCCGTGAGCATCTCGAACATCATGATGCCGACCGCGTAGATGTCGCTGCGCGTATCGGCGATGCCGCGCATGACGAGCTCGGGGGAGAGGTAGGCGATCGTGCCCAGTAGTGCTTGCCCCGTCGCCGTGTTCGCGGTGGCGGCGCGCGCGAGACCGAAATCGCCGATCTTGATGCGGCCGTCATCGGCGAGAAGCACGTTCTCGGGCTTGAGATCCCGGTGGACGATGCCCGCCTTGTGCGCCGCGGCGAGACCGCCGAGCACCGACTCCGTGATGTCCATCGTCTGGGCCGGCGTCAGCGCGCCGTACTCCTTGAGGAGGTCGCGCAGCGTGATGCCGGGCAGGTACTCCATGACGAGGTAGGCCGACTCGGTGTCCTGACCCTGATCGAAGACGTTGACGACGTTGGCGTGCGCGAGCCGAGCGGCCGAGCGCGCCTCCTGGATGAAGCGCTCCTTGAACTGACTGTCGTCGGCGAGGTGGCCGTGCATGATCTTGACGGCCACGAGGCGCTCGAGCCGTTCATCCGTCGCGAGATAGACGGTCGCCATGCCCCCGCGGGCGATGTGCGAGCGCACGCGGTACCGACCGTCGATCAGACGCCCGATGAGGGGGTCGGTCGAGGAGGCAGTCACCGCGCCAGTGTAGGTCGGTCAGGCGGTCGAGCAGGGGAGGCGCACGGCGCTTCGGCGGCGCGGGCTCACGTGAGTTCGTAGAGCCACGCCCACGCGCTCGCCTCCCACTTGGCGTAGTGGATCGGGTATGCGGAGATCTGCACGGCCTGAGCGGCCTGCGTGAGCGTCATGCCCTGCCAGCCGGGGATGTCGAGCAAGCCGCGCGTGTACCCGCTGCGCCCCACGTAGAAGAGGCGAGCGGCGTGGCTCGGAATCTGCAGGTCGGCCGCGGTTCCCCACCCCGAGCTCGGCCGCTGCTGGAAGAGGCCGACCGAGTCGCGGTCGCCCCACGAGAGGTTGCGCAGGGTCGACTCCTGCATCGCGGTGGCGAGAGCGATGACGATGCCGTAGTCGGGCACACCGAGCTGACGCCCGACCTGGATGATCGTCAGTGCGTGGCCACGCATCTCGCTCGTGAGCGGGGTGATGCTGCCGCCGCCGCTCGGGGGGCCGCTCGGCGCGGTCCCTCCGGGGGTCGGCGCGGCGGGGCGCGGCGGGGCCGCGGGCAGAACGGGACGCTCGGCGATCTCGAGCGTCGAGACGTCGGGAGCGGCGGCGAGAGTGGCGACGCTCTCGGCGGCCGTGCTCGACTCCACCGAGGCGAGAGTGAGCTCCGGAACAGCCTCGCCCTCCTCCTGGGCGAGGGCGAGCTGCGGCTCGGCGTCCCGCGGGCTGTGGCCGGGGATGACGATCTTCTGGCCGGGATAGATGATGCTCGCGGGGTTCAGTCCGTTGCGCTCGAGGATCGAGCGCACCGAGATGCCGAAGCGCTGCGCGACGCTCGACAGCGTGTCGCCGCGCGCGATGGCGTACAGCCCGTCGTCGGCGAGCACCGCCGGGCGGCCGGCGCGCTTGACGCCGTCGGCGCCGAGCGAGAGCACCTGGCCCGGGAAGATCGTGGACTTCCAGCTCAACCCGTTGCGGGCGAGCACCACCGCGGTCGGCAGTCCGAAGCGCGCTGCGACATCGCTCACCGTGTCTCCCGGCTGCACGAGATAGCTCGCGGGAGCCGCCGAGTTGGCCACCGCATCGAGGCTCTGGGCGCCGGGCGTGATGGCGGCCCCCCACTGGGAGAGCATCGCCCGCAGGCCTCCGGGGGCGGGACTCTGGCCAGGCTGCGGCGGAGAGGGCTTGCGAGCCGGGGCCGCGTCGACGGGGCCCGCGACGCCGAGCCCCAGAGCGATGGCTCCGGTGAGGACGAGGGGCACCGTGCTCGAGAGGGCGGTCCGGGTGCGAAGGCCGGTGGGCCGCGACGCGCTCGTCGCCGCGGCGGGGTGACGGGGTGCGAGGCCGGCGAAGACGATGTGCGCGCGATCGGCAGGAGCGCCGTGGGCGTCTGCGTCGCGCCGCCCACCAGCAGCGAGGTGCGTGTCGGTCATGTGGCACTGGCCTCTCTCACCCGTGTCGCCCCCGAGGGGGCACGGAGGATCCCCCGATCCGTCCGCAGCCCAGGCTACTACCCGCAGTGGCCAATGTGAAGGATGTGACGAATGTGATCGGGGATTCCGGGTCGTGCGGGGGCGCGATCCGCTCGAGCGCGTGGCACTCTAGTAACCGTGGATGCAGACTCTTCGACCTGGTTGACGATCCCCGATCTCGTCGAGATGCTCGGGCTGAGCCCCGGCAAGGTTCACCGCCTCATCGAGGATCGACAGCTTCTCGCGGTGCGCCGCGACGGAGTGCTCGTCGTCCCGGCGTCGTTCCTCCTCGACGGCGAGCCCCTGCGCGAGCTGCGCGGCACGCTCGTGCTGCTGGCTGACAGCGGCTTCAGCGACGACGAGGCGATGCGCTGGATGCTCGAGCCGGAGGATGCCCTCGGTGCAGCGCCGATCGACGCGCTGCGCGCCGGCCGCAAGGCCGAGGTGAGGCGCGTGGCGCAGGCACTCGCCTTCTGAGCTCCATGCCCCGCTGACGCGCGGCGTGCCTAGTGCGAGCGGCGCGTCACGAGATCGGAGAGACCGATGAGCTCGGCGTGGGCTGAGCGACTGATGGTCGCCGACTCGAGCGCCGCGAGCGCCTCGGTGACCGACCGCGCGATGATCGACTCGACCGTCTCGACGGCGCCGCTATCCCGAATCGTCGCCTGCAGCGTGCGGATCTGGTGCTCGGTGAGCTCCGGGTCGCCGAGCAGCTCGTCGATGAGCCGTACCGCGCTGCCGGGCAGCGCGTCGCGCGCCAGGGCGATGAGAACCGTGCGCTTGCCCTCGCGCAGGTCGTCGCCGGCGGGCTTGCCCGTGACCTCGGGGTCGCCGAACACTCCGAGTAGGTCGTCGCGCAACTGGAACGCGACGCCGAGCGGCAGCCCGAAGGCGCGCAGGGCCGTCACCTGGTCGAGAGTCCCGCCCGCCATGAGTGCCCCGAGTGCGAGGGGAGCCTCGATGGAGTACTTGGCCGACTTGTAGACGAGCACGCGATGCGCGCGCGGGAGCATGTCGGCATCCTCCGCGTCCCGCCACGCCACCTCCTCGAGGATGTCGAGGTACTGGCCGACCGTGACTTCGGTGCGCATCGTCTGGAATTCGGCCCGCGCTGCCCGCGCCGCGTCCTGGTCGTCGAGTCGCGCGAGCCCCGAGTCGAGCAGTTCGTCGCTCCACCCCAGCAAGAGGTCGCCGAGCAGGAGTGCCGACGACGTGCCGTACCCGCTCGCGCTGCCCACCCAGTGGCGGCGAGCATGCTCGGCCTCGAATCGACGGTGTGCGGAGGGCATTCCCCGGCGGGTGTCGGAGCTGTCCATGATGTCGTCGTGCACGAGCGCGGCGGCGTGGAACAGCTCCAGTCCCGCAGCCGCGTCGACGACGCTCGAGAGGTCGGGATGCTCGTCGAGCTCGGCGAGCAGGTCGTCCGGCCGCACGGTGCCCGCGACGGCGTGCCAGCCCCAGTAGCAGAACAGCGCCCGGAAGCGTTTGCCTCCGCTCAGCAGATCTCGACTCGCGTCGGTGAAGCGCTCGAGGTCCTCCGCGATGGTGCCGAGGTGCGTCGCGCGCTCGTCGAGGAACTGCTCGAGCCGGTCGCGGACGACGTCGACTAACCGCAATCTCTCAGGCACCTGCCTAGCCTATCCAGGAGCGCGACCGTAGAATGTGCGCGGACGGGGATCTCCGTACCGACGAGTCGCCACTAAGGGGTCATCATGCCGCTGTCAGAACAGGAACAGCGCCTTCTCGATGAGATGGAGCGCAACCTCTATCAGAACGACGCTGATTTCGTCGCGACCGTCGCGGGTCGACGCGGCAAGCCCAACTACACGCTCGTCGTGGTCGGCGCACTCTTGGCCATCGCGGGCGTCGCTGCGCTCGTCGCCGGGGTCATCACGCAGCTGGCCGTGATCGGCGTCGTCGGGTTCGGCCTCATGCTCGCGGGCGTTCTCATCGTGCTCTCACCGGGGCGTCGTGACGCCGCCGAGGTGCCGACCAGCCCCGCTGCGGGCGGAGCAGCGCGCCCGAGCGCTGCCCGTTCCTCGTGGACCGAGCGCATGAACGAGCGCTGGGATCGTCGTCAGGAAGGCCGCGAGGGCTAGGGCCCCCGCCTCCCCACTTTCCTCCCCGCCATCCACCACCGCTGACACCGGGCGACACCCGCCCGCTCGAGACCGGCCTTCGGGCCGGTCTTTTTTTGTGCCCAGACCGGCTTTCGAGCCGGGCTCTCGTGTGCAGACCGGCCTTCGGGCCGGTCTTTTTTGTGCGTTCGGACTCCAGGATGCCCGCATGGCACGTCTGCGACCCCACGTTCCTCCACCGGCCCCCACCTCGTGAAGGCCTGGCGATTACTGGTGACAGCGAGACGGAGATCGTCTATTCTGGGCCAGTTCCTTTACTTGGTGGGGGAAAGTGGAGTAAAGTGGAGTAAACCTGATCTCGGGCCGGAGATGAGAGGGGGACCAGGCGATGTTTCTCGGCACGCACACCCCCAAACTCGACGACAAGGGGCGGGTCATACTCCCGGCGAAGTTCCGTGAAGATCTCGCCGACGGCGTGGTGCTGACGCGCGGTCAGGAACGTTGCCTCTACGTCTTCAGCCGGGCCACCTTCGGTGATGTCCTCGAGAAGCTGCGCACCGCATCCCTCACGAGCAAGACGGCGCGCGAGTACCAGCGCTTCTTCCTCTCCGGCGTGAGCGAGGAGGAGCCGGACAAGCAGGGCCGGGTGACCGTGCCCGCGGTGCTGCGCCAGTACGCGGGCCTTGACCGCGAGCTCACGGTCATCGGCTCCGGCGACCGGGCCGAGATCTGGTCGACCCCCGCCTGGAACAGCTACTACGCCGAGAAGGAAGACGCCTTCGCCAACACCGACGAGGAGGTGATCCCCGGACTCTTCTGATCGCGTGGCTCGGACTCCCAGCCGTGAGACGCCCTGGCGCACCTTCCCCGGTGCCAGGTCACACGGATGGGGATCCGGGCCCCGCGCCGGACCGGCAGCACCATGACCGCATCCTCCTCGCACACTCCCGTTCTGCTCGAACGCAGCCTCGCCCTCCTCGAGCCGGCCCTCGCCCTCGAGGGCGCGGTTCTGGTCGACGCGACGCTCGGCCTCGGCGGGCACGCCGAGGCCGCCTTGGAGCGGAACCCCGCACTCACCCTCGTCGGGCTCGACCGAGACACTGCCGCGCTCGACGCGTCCGCCCAGCGGCTCGAGCGCTTCGGCGACCGCGTGCACCTGGTGCACACCGTCTACTCGGGGCTTCGCTCGGCCCTCGACACTCTCGGCATCCAGCGCGTGACCGGCGTGCTCTTCGACCTGGGGGTCAGTTCCATGCAGCTCGACGAGGCCGACCGCGGCTTCGCGTACTCGCAGGATGCCCCGCTCGACATGCGCATGGATCGCACGACCGGCATCACTGCGGAAGCCGTGCTCGCCGAGTACACGGAGGCGGAGCTGCGGCGCATCTTCTACGCATACGGCGAGGAGAAGCTCGCACCGCGGTACGCCCGTCGCATCGTGGAATCCCGAGCCGAGCAGCCGCTCACGCGCTCCTCGGAGCTCGTCCGGCTCATCATCGACGCGACTCCGCGGGCCGTGCAGCGCTCCGGTCATCCCGCGAAGCGCGTCTTCCAGGCACTCCGCATCGAGGTCAATGGCGAGCTCGCCGCGCTCGAGGCCGCTCTGCCCGCGGCGCTCGACTCGCTCGCGGTCGGCGGCCGCATCGTGGTTCTGGCGTACCAGTCGCTCGAAGACCGCATCGTCAAGCGCGAGCTGGCTGCGCGCACGCGCTCGACGGCGCCGGAGGGACTGCCCGTCGAGCTGCCCGAGCACCGACCCGAGTTCCGGCTGCTCGTCCGCGGAGCCGAGCTCGCCGACGAAGCTGAGCGCGCGAGCAACTCCCGCTCGATCCCCGTGCGGCTGCGCGCGGCCGAGCGCGTGAGGGAGGCGGCATGAGCGCGGCACCGGCCTTCGCCCCGTCGACCGGTGGGCGGGTCGCACGGAGCGCTCCCAGCCGCACCTCGCCGACGCTCGCCCCCGTCATCGCGCCGCGCGAGGGGCGGCGGCGTCGCCCTCGCGTCGTCTACGCGGTGGTGGCGGTGATCGGGGTCTTCGCGATCCTCGTGACCCAGTTGCTCTTGAGCATCACGCTCTCCGAAGGCGCCTACCGCATCTCGGCGCTCCAGACGCAGGCCGCAGAACTCGATCGGGACGCTCAGGTGCTCGTCGAGTCGCTCGACGCACTGCGCTCGCCCCAGTACCTGGCGGCCAATGCAGAGTCGCTCGGCATGGTCTCCAATGCGAGCCCCGCGTACCTGCGGCTCGCCGACGCGACAGTTCTGGGCGCGCCCGTCGCCGCCGGCGCGGGTGCGGGAGTTCTCGACGGCCGCGACACCCTGATCGGCAACGTGCTGCTGGCCGAGATGGAGCTTGCGACCCCGGTAGCGGACGGGGGTGCGTCGGGCGTGGCGCCGACGCCGCCGGTGCCGGGGTCGTTAGCCTCCGAATCAGCGCAACCGGGTCTCGCAGGGTCGCTGCCCTCGCCGGTCACGCGCTGATGCGGACCGCGCGACGGGGGAGGAAGCGCACATGAGAGAGCAGCGCAGAACGCGGCGGCGATTGGCGGCGACCATCCTGGTCGTCGTCGCCATCGTCGCGGCCTTCGGCGTCCGCCTCGTCGACATCCAGGTCGTCCGCGCCGAGCAGCTAGCCCAGGAGTCCGAGGCCCGCCGCTCGATTCCGGTGGCCCTCCACGGGGTTCGCGGCGACATCGTCGATCGTCGGGGCACCGTGCTCGCCGACTCAGTGTTCCGCTACGACATCACGGTCTCTCCGCGCTTCGTGAAGGACTACGACACGCTCGACGAGGAGACCGGGGAGCTCACGACGCGCACGGTCTGGGAGGCGCTCACGGGCATCGCAGCGATCACGGGTGAGGACCCCGCCGCCATGCTCGCTCTCATCGAGGGCGAGCTCGCCGAGGACCCCGACGATGATCACGCCTACCTCGTGCGCGGTGTCGAGACGGACGTCTTTCAGGCTGTGCGCGATCTCGGCGTGCCCTGGGTCTACTCCGAACGGGTTCCGAGCCGCACCTACCCGAACGGCCAGGTCGCGGGCAATCTGGTCGGCTTCATGGGCACGGATGGCCCGCTCGCCGGCTTGGAGCTCGGCCTCGATGAGTGCCTCGCGTCGAGCCCCGGCTCGTCGACGTACGAGCGCGGAGCCGATGGCGTTCAGCTGCCCGGCACGACGATCGTGCAGGAGGAGGCCGTCAACGGGGGCACGCTTCGCCTCACGATCGACGCCGACGTGCAGTGGTTCGCGCAGCAGGCGATCGCCGAGGAGGGTGCGAGGATCGGTGCGGACTGGGCGACGGCGATGGTCGTGAGCGTCGACGACGGCCACATCATCGCTGCCGCCGAGTGGCCCTCGGTCGACCCCAACGATGTCGACGGCAGCGAGTCAGACGACCGCGGGTCGCGCATCTTCGCAGCCCCCTACGAACCGGGCTCCACGATCAAGACGCTGAGCTTCGCCGCGATGTTCGACGCGGGAGTGACCACGCCGTCCGACCAGGTCATCGCCCCGCGCTCCTACCCGACGATCGGTTCCTATCGCATCGGCGATGCCTGGGACCACGGCGATCTGCGCCTCACCTCCGCTGGTGTGCTCATGAACTCCTCGAACACCGGAACGGCGGTGCTGAGTGAGCGGCTCTCGCTGCAGCAGCGCTACGACTACCTGACGCGGTTCGGTCTGGGTGAGAGCACCGGGGTGGGCTTCCTCGGGGAGGCCGGCGGAAGCGTGCGGGACCCGGACAGCATCGACGGACACAGTGCCGTGACCCAGATGTTCGGTCAGGGCATGACCGCCACGAGCGCTCAGGTCGCGAGTGCCTATCAGGCCATCGCGAATGGCGGCGTGCACACGCCGCTCACGCTCGTCACGGGCTGCGATCGCGCCGACGGCTCGACGACCCACGTCGCCGCCTCCGAGCCGACGAGGGTGGTCTCCGAGAGTGCGGCGCGGGCGACGGTCGGCATTCTCGAGGAGGTCGTGACGGAGGGCTGGTTGCGCCCGATTCTGGAGATTCCCGGGTACCGCGTCGCGGCCAAGACGGGCACGGCTGAGGTGGCGGACGCCAGTGGCTACGGAGACGAGCGCATCGTCTCGGTCGCCGGCATGGCGCCCGCCGATGACCCGCAGTTCGTCGTCGTCGTCACCTACGTGCGCCCCGATACGATGAAGACGTCCGCAGCGGCGGCACCGACGTTCCGCACGATTATGACGCAGGTGCTCAAGACCTATCGGGTGCCGCCGTCGACGCAGCAGGCGACCGCCTATCCTCTGACCTGGTAGCCGCCACTCACGAAACGAGGTTCCGTTGTCCGGTCGTACGCCACCCGTTCTGCGGCCGGAGCACCCTCCCGTGCGCGAGCTCGCCGAGCTCGCCGCACACTTCGGGCTCGAGAGTCGTGGTGATCTCACCGGGGTCACGCTCACGGGCATCACTCTGAGCACGACCGATCTGCTCCCCGGCGACGTCTATGTCGGTGTGCGGGGCGTCCACGCCCACGGGGCGTCCTACGCCGCAGATGCGCGCGCCGGTGGCGCGGTCGCACTCGTGACCGATGCCGCGGGAGTCGAGCTCGCCGCGGATTCCGGCCTCCCCATTCTCATCGTCGACAGCCCCCGAGGAAGCCTCGGCGCCCTCGCCTCGTGGGTGTACCGCACTTCTGAGTTCGAGGGTCAGCTGTTCGGCGTGACCGGCACGAACGGCAAGACCTCGTCGGTCTACCTGCTCGAGGCAGTGCTGCGCCAGCTCGACGTCGTCACGGGCCTGAGCTCGACCGCCGAGAGACACATCGCCGGTCTCACGGTCGTCAGTCGACTGACCACGCCCGAGGCGACCGAGTTCCACGCCCTCCTCGCACGCATGCGCGAGGCGGGGGTGGGCGCCGTGGCCGTCGAGGTCAGCGCGCAGGCGCTCAGCCGCCACCGCGTAGACGGCGTGCTCTTCGACGTCGTGGGTTTCACGAACCTCAGCCACGATCATCTCGACGACTACGCCGACATGGAGGAGTACTTCGCGGCGAAGCTCCCGCTCTTCACGGCCGAGCGGGGTCGTCGTGGGGTCGTCTCACTCGACTCCGACTACGGCACCCGCGTGGTCGAGGCCGCCGACATCCCGACCACGACGATCACGTCACGCTCCGAGATCGATGCCGACTGGCACGTCGACGTGACTGAGGAGAACGCCGCGTACACCAGCTTCCGCCTTCGGCACGCTGACGGCCGGGCCCTCGAGACGCGCATCCCCCTCATCGGCGGTCACATGGCCGCCAATGCCGGCCTCGTTCTCGTCATGCTCGTCGAAGCCGGCTACGGGTTCGACGACATCCAGAGAGCCGTCGCCGACCGGGGGATCGACGCCTACCTGCCGGGGCGCACCGAGCGCGTCTCCGGCGATCGCGGCCCGAGCGTCTACGTCGACTTCGGGCACAGCGCCGATGCTTTCGAGAACACCCTCGCGGCGGTGCGTCGGTTCACGACGGGGCGCACGATCATGGTGTTCGGCGCGGATGGCGATCGTGACGCGACGAAGCGTCACGAGATGGCACGGGTGGCGGCCGAGGGGTGCGATGTCCTCGTCATCACCGACCACCACCCGCGGTTCGAGGACCCGGAGTCGATCCGCCGCACGCTGCTCAAGGGCGCGAAAACCGCGAGCAACCGTCCCGAGATCCACGAGGTCAGCCCGCCCGAGCGGGCCATTCGTCACGCGGTGGGCCTCGCGCAGGAGGGCGACTCCATCCTGTGGGCCGGTCCCGGGCACCAGGACTACCGGGAGATTCGCGGGGTGCGCACCGAGTACTCGGCGCGCGATGAGGCGCGAGCCGCTCTGCGCGAGGCGGGCTGGTAGGCGGTGGACACGGTCATCATTGTCGACGACGTGCTGCACCGCCGCGGGGGCGCGGTCATCCAGGTGAGGAGTGCGCACGAGCGCGCGGAGCTCCCGATCGACGCCATCGGGGATGCTGCCGTTGAGGTGGCACTCGCGCGCCTTCGAGGCGAGCTGGAGGCGGGGGAGCCCTGGTCGACGGCCCTCGCTCGCGCCGCGGAGCAGGGCGAGGTGCCCGGCCGATGCGAGCGGCGCAGCACGTCGAGCGGCGCCCTGCTCCTCGACGACACGGGCGCATCGACCCCGCTCGAGGTGCGTCGCTCTCTCTCCGTCCTCGCCGAGCTGACCCGAGACTCCGGGCGCTCGATCGCCGTCATGGGAGAGCTGGACTCGACGGAGCGAGAGTGGTTCGACGACCATGACGCACTCGGCCGCATCATCGTGCGCCTCGACATCAGTCAGCTCATCGTCGTCGGCCACGGGGCCCGTCACGTGCACAATGCAGCGGGGCTGGAAGGTTCGTGGAACGGAGAGTCGATGCTCGTCGACTCCGCCGACGAGGCATACGATGTGCTGCGTACTCGGGTCGACCAAGAGGATGTGATGCTCGTGACGGGAGCCTCCCGTACCCCGCTCGCATCCCTCGTGGACCGTCTGATGGGCGGCGCCGCATGATCGCCCTGCTTCTGGCCGGAGCCTTCTCGCTCGGGTTCACGCTCTTCATGACGCCCCTGTTCATCCGCTTGTTCAACAGGCTCGAATGGGGCCAGTTCATCCGCGACGACGGCCCGCAGTCCCACCACACGAAGCGCGGTACCCCGACGATGGGGGGCATCGTCGTGATCCTGGGCGCCGTGCTGGGCTATTTCGTCGGGCATCTGCTCAGTGGCGAGAGAGTGACGCTCAGCGCGCTTCTCGTGCTGTTCCTCATGGTCGGGCTCGGGCTCGTCGGCTTCCTCGACGACTTCACCAAGACGCGCAAGCAGCGCAGTCTCGGTCTCGGCGGGTGGGCGAAGATCGCCGGGCAGGTCGTCGTCGCGAGCATCTTCGCTGTGCTCGCCCTCTCCTTCCCGAACGCCGACGGTCAGACGCCGGCGTCGACCATGATCTCCGCAGTGCGCGACATCGAGTGGCTCGACTTCGCGATCTTCGGGTCGGTCGCGGCGGTCATCCTGTTCGCGATCTGGGTCAACCTCATCGTCGTGAGCACGTCCAACGCCGTCAACGTCGCGGACGGACTCGACGGGCTCGCCACGGGGGCGTCGATACTCTCGATCGCGGCCTACATCTTCATCGCCTTCTGGCAGTTCAACCAGTCGTGCTTCAACGGCCCCGACCCCTCTGTCGCCGCGCGCTGCTACGAGGTGCGCGACTCGCTCGACCTCGCGATCGTGGCCGCCTCCATCGCCGCGAGCCTCATCGGGTTCCTGTGGTGGAACACCTCGCCCGCGCACATCTTCATGGGCGACACGGGCTCGCTCGCGCTCGGCGGCGCCATCGCGGCTCTCGCGATCCTCACGCGCACTGAGCTGCTCCTCATCCTCATCGGCGGCCTCTTCCTCATCGTCACCGGCTCTGTCATCGTGCAGCGCGTCTACTTCAAGCTCACGGGCGGCAAGCGCATCTTCCTCATGAGCCCCCTCCACCATCACTTCGAACTCAAAGGCTGGGCCGAGGTCACCGTCGTCGTGCGTTTCTGGCTCATCGGCGGGCTGTTCGTGGCGGTCGGAGTGGGGCTCTTCTACCTCGAGTGGGTCAGCCAGTAGTGGGCGCCCGGGTCTCCGCGCTCACCAGCTGGCACGACGACTGGAGCGGAGTGCGCGTCGTGGTGCTCGGTCTGGGGGTGTCGGGCTTCGCCGCCGCCGACACGCTCGCCGAACTGGGTTGCGCCGTCACCGTCCTCTCGCGCGACGCTGACGAGGAGCGGGCGCGCATTCTGCCCGTCATCGGGGTCGAGCTCGTCGTGGAGGCCGATGAGCGAGCCGCGCGCGAGGCGCTGCTCGCTCGTGAGCCCGAGCTCGTGATCGTCTCGCCGGGCTTCGCCCCCGAGCATCCCCTCCTTCTTGCCGCCCAGGAGAGCGGAGCGGAGCTGTGGGGCGATGTCGGGCTCGCCTGGCGCGTGCGCGACAAGGTGCGCGCTGCCGAGTGGATCACCATCACCGGCACCAACGGCAAGACCACCACCACGCAGCTCACCGCGACGATGCTGCTCGCCGCCGGCACGCGCGTCGCGCCGTGCGGCAACATCGGCACTCCCGTTCTGGACGCGGTGCG
Source organism: Microcella pacifica (assembly GCF_009371975.2). Taxonomy (GTDB): domain Bacteria; phylum Actinomycetota; class Actinomycetes; order Actinomycetales; family Microbacteriaceae; genus Microcella; species Microcella pacifica. The sequence continues at coordinate 24,127 of NZ_VIKT02000010.1, read as the reverse complement.
CGACCCCGCCGGTTTCGACGTCCTCGTCGTCGAGCTCTCGAGCTTCCAGCTGCACGCGCTGCCGACGACGGGGCCCGGCGCCCTGCGGCCGCTCGCGAGTGCGTGCCTCAACCTCGCCGACGACCACCTGGACTGGCACGGCGGCCCCGCCGCGTACGCGGCCGCGAAGGCGAAGGTCTATGCGAACACGCGCGTCGCATGCGTCTACAACCTCGCGGACGCCGCCACACGGCGCATGGTCGAGGAGGCCGACGTCGTCGAGGGGTGCCGGGCGATCGGCTTCGGTGCCGATACTCCGGGGCCGAGCGATGTCGGCGTCGTCGACGACGTGCTCGTCGACCGGGCGTTCCTCGAGGAGCGCGCGACGACCGCGCTCGAGCTCGCCACGCTCGCCGACCTGCGAGAAGCAGGGCTCGCGACGCCGCACGGGCTCGCGAACGCTCTCGCCGCCGCCGCGCTCGCGCGTGCGGCAGGCGCACCTCCCGCCGCCGTGCGCGACGGGCTGCGCGCCTTCCGCGTCGACGCGCACCGCACCGAGCGTGTGACGGAGGCCGACGAGGTGCTGTGGATCGACGACTCGAAAGCGACCAACGCCCACGCTGCCTCCGCCTCGCTCAGCGCCTACCGTTCCGTGGTCTGGATCGTGGGCGGTCTGCTCAAGGGCGTCGACCTCACCCCGCTCGTGCTGCAGCATCGCGAACGACTGCGGGCGGTCATCCTCATCGGAATCGAACGGGATGCGCTGCGCGAGGCGTTTGCGCGACACGCGCCCGCACTGCCGCTGTTCGAGGTCGAAGAGCACGACACTGAGCGGGTGATGCCCGCAGCGGTCAGGCTCGCGGCGTCGGTGGCTCAGGCCGGCGACACCGTGCTCCTCGCACCCGCCGCGGCGTCCATGGACCAGTTCGACGACTACGCCGATCGCGGCCGGCGCTTCGCCACCGCCGTGACGGCCCTCGGCTCCTGAGCGAGCCGACCGCAGTACTGCAGGAGGGGGTGGGCGCGTGACGACAGTGCGACCACCGGGCTCGGGGCGCGACACTGAGCCCGAGGCCCACCGCAGCCCCGCGCGGGCGATCGTCTCGGTGCGCACCCTGTTCGGCTCCGACAGCTCCGACTACATGATCGTGCTCGGCACGACCGTCTTCCTCGTGCTGTTCGGCCTCGTGATGGTGCTCTCCTCCTCGTCGATCGTGTCCTCGCAGAGCAACGACGGCGACTTCTTCGCGATCTTCCTGCGGCAGGGCCTCTACGCCCTCGTGGCGATACCGATCATGCTCTCGATCGCTCGACTGCCCGCGCGATTCTGGCGTCGCTGGGCGCGCGTCGCCGTCATGCTCGGCCTCGGCCTGCAGCTGCTCGTCTTCATAGGACTCGGGTACGAATACGGCGGCAACCAGAACTGGATCTCGATCGGCGGATTCACGGCGCAGCCCTCCGAGTTCCTCAAGCTCGCTCTCATCGTCTGGCTCGGAACCGTGCTCGCCGACCGCGCGGATGCCTTCACCGATTGGACGAGCCTCGTCGTGCCGGCCGTGCCCGTCTCGCTCGTAGCGATCGGCATGGTGCTGCTCGGCCAAGACCTCGGTACGGCATCCATCATGATCGCGATCGTGCTGGGCGCCCTGTTCTATGCGGGAGCTCCACTGCGCCGGCTCGCGGCGATGGCGGGAGTCGTCGCCGTCGGCGGCGTGCTCTTCGCGCTGTCAAGCTCGTCGCGGTCGAGCCGCATCGACGTGTGGCTCAACGGCTGCCGCCCGGAGGATTACGAAGGCTCGTGCTGGCAGGTCGTGCACGGCACCTGGGCGCTCGGCTCAGGAGGGGTGTTCGGCGTGGGGCTCGGCAACTCGGCGGCGAAGTGGTCGTGGTTGCCGCACGCGGAGACCGACTTCATCTTCGCTGTCATCGGCGAGGAGCTCGGCATGGTCGGCGCCTCGGTCGTGCTCCTGCTCTTCGTCGTGCTCACAATCGGGCTCGTGCGGCTTATCCGTTCTCACCGAGACCCGTTCTCGCGCATCGTCACCGGCGGGGTGCTCATCTGGATCGTCGGACAGGCCTTCGTGAACGTCGCGGTCGTTCTCGGCCTCATCCCCGTGCTCGGTGTGCCCCTCCCCCTGATCTCGGTGGGCGGGTCCGCGCTCATCGCCTCGTTGCTGGCGATCGGCGTCGTGCTGTCGCTCGCGCGCTCGGCGGAGGCCCGCGAGGCGAGGACGGAATGACGACGGCCCTTCTCGCCGGCGGTGGCACCGCCGGTCATGTGAACCCCCTGCTCGCTCTCGCCGACCACTGGCGGCAGGAGGAGCCCGATGCCGAGCTGCTCGTGCTCGGAACGGCCGAGGGCCTCGAGGCACGACTCGTGCCCGCGCGCGGGTACGAGCTCATCGCCATTCCGCGCGTGCCGCTGCCTCGCCGGCTCGGAAGGGCCGCTCTGCGGTTTCCTGCACGGTTTCGGGAGGCCGTGCGCATCACCCGAGCAGCACTGCGTGAGCGGCACGTCGACGTCGTCGTGGGTTTCGGAGGATACGCCGCCGCTCCCGCGTACTGGGCAGCGCGTCGTGAGCGCCTGCCGTTCGTCGTGCACGAGGCGAACAGTCGACCGGGCTTCGCCAACCGCCTGGGCCGCCTTCTCGGCGGCGCCGTCGGCGTGACCTTCGCCGGCACGCCACTGCGCGGCTCGCGGGTCGTGGGCATGCCCCTGCGGCGCGAGGTCGTCGAGCTCGATCGTCGCGCGGCGCGGGCGCAGGCGGCCGCCCACTTCGGGCTCCGACCCGATCGCCCGACGCTGCTCGTGACGGGGGGATCGACGGGCGCGCGTCGACTCAACGAGACGATGGCCGCGTCGACGCCGCGCGTCCTCGGCGCGGGCTGGCAGATGCTGCACATCACGGGGGAGGGCCGGGGTGACGGGGCTGAGGCGCTTCCGGGGCTCGTCGTCCAGACCTACTGCGATCGGATGGATCTCGCGTTTGCGGTCGCGGATCTCGCGGTGTGCCGCGCCGGTGCTGCGACGGTCTCGGAGCTCGCCGCGGTCGGATTGCCGTCCGTGCTCGTGCCGTACCCGGTCGGCAATGGCGAGCAAGAGCTCAACGCGCGCGAGCTCGTGGGCGCTTCGGGTGCCCGCCTGGTCAAGGACGCCGACTTCACGCCGGAGTGGGTCGCTCGCGAGCTCGTGCCGCTCCTGGAGCGGCGGGAGGTCATCGCCAACATGGCCGCGGCCGCGAGCGGCGTCGGCCGCCGCGATGGTGCCGGTGAGCTGCTGCGCCTCGTGCGCGAGACCCTGTCGACTCACCCGGCGTAGGGTGATGACCGATGATCAAGCCTGACCTCTCCCAGCCGTTGCCCGAGACTCTCGGCCGCCTTCACTTCGTGGGCATCGGGGGCTCCGGCATGAGTGGTATCGCCCGCATGTTCCACGACCGCGGGCACGCGGTCTCGGGGTCCGACCGCGCGGAGTCCGCTGCGGTCGACTCCCTCCGGGGGCGCGGCATCCCGGTCGCGATCGGCCACGACGCACGACACGTCGGCGACGCGGAGGCCCTCGTGGTGACGGGAGCCCTGTGGCTCGACAACCCCGAGTATCAGGAGGCCCTGCGGAGGGGCATCCCGGTTTTGCATCGCGCCCAGGCCCTCGCCTGGCTCGCGCGGGGTCAGCGTCTCATCTCGATCGCGGGAGCGCACGGCAAGTCCACGTCGACCGCGATGCTCGTGACCGCTCTGCGTCGTCTCGGCGCCGACCCGAGCTTCGTCAACGGCGCCGTCATCCACGACGCGGGCACGAGCGCGGCGTGGGGGCAGGGAGAGCTCTTCGTGGTCGAGGTCGACGAGTCCGACGGGTCGTTCCTGCTCTTCGAGACGGCCATCGGTCTCATCACCAACATCGACACCGACCATCTCGACCACTACGGCAGCGAGGCCGCGATCGAGGACGCGTTCGTGAGCTTCGCGCGCGCGTGCTCCGAGAGCGTCGTGCTCTCGGCCGACGACGACGGCACCCGACGTGTGGCCGCATCGCTTCCGACGGACGCGATCACGACGTTCGGCGAGAGCGATGCCGCGCGCGTGCGACTCGTGTCGATCAGCGAGGAGGGGCCCGTGAGCTTCGTCCTCAGCATCGACGGGGTCGAGCTCGAGGGTTCGCTCGCGGTCCCGGGCCGCCACAATGCGCTCAACGCCGCGGGAGTCGTGGCCGTGCTCGTCGGCCTCGGTCATGAGGCCCGGGCCGCGGTGGCCGCGCTCGAGGGATTCGCCGGAACGCAGCGGCGGTTCGAGTCCCACGGCGACGCCGCTGGCGTGCGCTTGTACGACGACTACGCCCACCACCCGACCGAGGTGGTCGCCGCCCTGCAGACCGCGCGCTCGGTCGTCGGGGAAGGGCGCGTGATCGCCGTGCACCAGCCTCACCTCTACAGCCGCACCCAGGCGATGGCGGGTGAGTTCGCGGCCGTGTACGAGTCGGGTGCCGACCACACGGTCGTGCTCGACGTCTTCGGCGCGCGGGAGGACCCGATCCCCGGAGTCACGGGCGCTCTCGTGGCGGACGCCTTCGACGATGCCGCGCACGTCGACTTCCGGCCGGACTGGGATGACGCGGCCCGGAGGGTCGCGCAGCTCGCCCGACCCGGCGACATCGTCATGACTCTCAGCTGCGGCGACGTCTACCGCATCATTCCCCAGTTGCGCGCGGCCATCGAGCGCGCGGGGGAGGGCTCGGCGACCTCGAGTGGTGCGGCGGGATGAAGCGCCCGGAGGGCTTTCGCGGTACTCCGCCGGACCCACCGTCGCCGCCGCCGAAGGAACGTCGCAGCCGGGATGCTCGGCGCACGCCGCGCGACACCGCAGCGCATCCGACTGCCGGTGCGTCTCGTGCGCGTCCTGCGCGCGGGCCCCGCGCCCCGCGCGAGCGCTCCTCGCGCGACCGCGCGGCATCGGCGGCGCTGCGCACGGCGGACGCTGGTAGCTCCTCGGCGTCGGCGCGGCGCCTCGAGCGGCGGGCTGCGCGCGAGCGTCGGCGCGCCGAGCGCGCCGAGGTCAGGCGGTTCACACGGCAGTCGCGTCGTCGCCGGCTCACGGCGACGATCGCGCTGGGCACTCTCGTGACGCTCGTCGGCGGAGCGGCCGCCATCTCGGTGTCTCCGCTGCTCTCGCTCACGAGCATCCGCATCGTCGGCACGGAGCGACTCGACGCGGACGAGGTCGCGGCGGCGCTCGAGGATCGTCGAGGAACCCCCCTCGCGTTCGTGAGCGACGAGCAGATTCGCACCGACCTGGAGGGGTTCGCGCTCATCCGCTCCTTCTCGACCGAGATCGTGCCTCCGAGCACCCTCATCGTGCGCGTCGTGGAGAGGGCGCCGATCGGCGCCCTCCGGACCGCGGGCGGGTTCGAGGTCGTCGACGCCGCGGGCGTCGTGGTGGAGACGACCGAGACGGTGCCGCCGGGCATCCCTCTCCTCAGCGTCGAGAGTGCGAGCGCGGATGACCCTGCCTTCCGGGGCCTCGCGGATGTGCTCCTCGCGCTCCCTCGCGAACTTCGCAGCTCCGTGGTCACGATCAGCGCGACGACGCGCGACGATGTGCGCTTCACGCTGGGAGGAGCGGAGCACTCCGTGGTCTGGGGGAGCGCGGAGAGGTCGGCGTTCAAGGCCCGCGTGCTCGCGGCGGCCCTCTCGTCGACGGACCAGTCGGTCAGGTGGGAGTACGACGTCTCAGCCCCCGACAGCCTCGTCGTGCGTCGCGCGAGCTGACCGGCGCCCGAGTGCGCGCCGGGGGATTCGCGACACGCGGACGACCTCATGCCGCGGAGCCCCCGTCAGGCCTACCGTTCGAGTCAGCAGTACATACTGAGCATAACTTTAGCCTTCAAGTAGAAGGTGAAGGTTGACCGCGGAAGGCCACGACGTGACCACGAACCAGAACTACCTCGCCGTCATCAAGGTCGTCGGCATCGGCGGAGGCGGCGTCAACGCCGTCAACCGAATGATCGAGCTGGGGCTGAGGGGCGTCGAGTTCATCGCCATCAACACCGACGCGCAGGCGCTCCTCATGAGCGACGCCGACGTCAAGCTCGACGTCGGACGGGAGCTCACGCGCGGCCTCGGAGCGGGAGCCGACCCCGAGGTGGGTCGCCGCGCGACGGAGGATCACGCCGAGGAGATCGAGGAGGCGCTCGCGGGCGCCGACATGGTGTTCGTCACGGCCGGCGAAGGCGGCGGCACCGGCACGGGAGGGGCACCCGTCGTCGCGCGCATCGCCAAATCGATCGGTGCGCTCACCATCGGTGTCGTCACCAAGCCCTTCGCTTTCGAGGGCAAGCGTCGGCAGGCGCAGGCGGAGGACGGCGTCCTCTCGCTCAAGAACGAGGTAGACACGCTCATCGTCGTGCCGAACGATCGGCTGCTCGAGATCTCCGATCGCGGCATCTCGATGCTCGAGGCGTTCGCGACCGCCGACCAGGTGCTGCTCGCCGGCGTGCAGGGCATCACCGACCTCATCACCACGCCCGGCCTCATCAACCTCGACTTCGCCGACGTCAAGAGCGTCATGCAGGGCGCCGGCTCGGCGCTCATGGGTATCGGCTCGAGCCGTGGCGCCGATCGCGCCATCAAGGCCGCAGAGCTCGCCGTCGCGTCGCCGCTGCTCGAGGCGAGCATCGATGGGGCGCACGGTGTGCTCTTGTCGATCCAGGGTGGCTCGAACCTGGGCATCTTCGAGATCAACGACGCCGCCAAGCTCGTCCAGGAGGCCGTGCACCCGGAGGCCAACATCATCTTCGGTGCGGTCATCGACGACACTCTCGGCGACGAGGTGCGCGTGACCGTGATCGCGGCGGGATTCGACGGGGGAGAGCCCAGCGCCCTCACCCGCGACCGCCGCAGCAGCTTCGTCGCGGCGAGCGAGGGAGGCTCGCTGCCCCCGGCCGCGGAGTCGGGCGAGCCGGCTCTCGAGGGCCGCGCCTGGGCCGACGACTCCGAGCTGGGAGCGACGGCGCCGATCGGTCCGCTCGAGAGCGACGACGACGGCGATCTCGACGTTCCCGACTTCCTGCGCTGAGCCGTGGAGGTCGATGCGGAGCTGCGCGCGCGATACGAGGGCGTCGTGTCGTCGATCGACGCTGCGGCGCAGAATGCCGGTCGCTCGCGCGAGGACCTCACGCTCATCGTCGTCACCAAGTTCCACCCCGCGTCCCTCGTGCGTGAGCTGCACTCCCTCGGCGTGCAGCACATCGGCGAGAACCGCCACCAGGATGCCGAGCCCAAGGCTGGGGAGCTCGTCGACCTGCCTCTCACCTGGCACTTCGTCGGGCAGCTGCAGTCGAACAAGGCTCGCGCTGTGACGGAGTACTGCCGCGTGATCCACTCGCTGGATCGCTCGTCGCTCCTGCGTGCGCTCGACCGGGCGGAGGCCCCGGTGGAGGTCTTCCTCGAGGTCAATCTCACCGACGACCCGGGGCGAGGCGGCGCGGAGCCGGCGCAGCTTCCTGACCTCGCCGAGCGCGTGCTGGCCTCCGACCACCTCACGCTGCGCGGGGTCATGGCCGTGGCGCCGCGGGACGAGGAGCCGCGGCGTGCCTTCGCGCGTCTTCGCGAGCACTCGGAGGTCGTGCGCCGGATCGCCCCCGAGGCCGTTGAGATCTCAGCCGGCATGTCGGGAGACTTCGCGGACGCCATCGCCGAGGGCGCGACACACCTGCGCATCGGCACCGCAATCACCGGAAACCGACCCTCCGACCGTTAATCTCGGAGGCGTCACGACGTAAGGACGACTGATGAGCAACCCGCTGCGCAAGACCATGGTCTACTTGGGCCTCGCCGACGAAGAGGTCGAGTACGAGCAGAGTGCCGCCGCGCACGCACCGGCCGCGCCCGCCGCCCCCTCGAGCTCAGGGCAGCGCGCACCGGTCACGCCGCTGCGGCGGCCGTCGTCGACGCGCGGCTCGGCGCCGTCCCACGACATGAACGAGATACTCACCGTGCACCCGCGCCGCTTCAACGACGCAAAGGCGATCGCCGAGAGCTTTCGCGAGGGCATCCCGGTCATCATGAACCTCACGCAGATGAACGAGCCGGATGCCCGGCGCCTCATCGACTTCGCGAGCGGTCTCTCGATCGGCCTGTACGGTCGCATCGAGCGCGTGACGAGCAAGGTGTTCCTCCTCTCACCCGCCCACGTGGCCGTGAGCGGCGATGCGGCCGACGTCGAGCCCGACGTGGACGCCTCGTTCCTCGCACACGACTGATCCGCGGTCGGAAGCGGTCGGGTCGGCCCGAACGCTCAGCGTGACCTGAAAGACTGATGACCGTGCCGATTGTCTTCTCCGTGATTCTGAACATCATCTACGTCGCGCTCCTCATCGTCTTCATCGCGATGTGGGGGAGGTTCGTGCTCGACTGGATTCAGGCGCTCAACCGCGGCTGGCGGCCGCAGGGCGCGGTCGTGATCCTCGCCGAGGTCGTCTACACGATCACGGACCCGCCCATCCGGCTCGTGCGCCGCGTGATTCCCCCGCTCCAGATCGGCAGCATCCGGCTCGATTTCGCCTGGACGATCGTGCTCATCGTCCTGCTCATCCTGATGTCGCTCGTGAGTGCTCGCTGAGTACGCACTGACAGACCTCCCGCGCGGCTGTACTCTGGTGGCGCGGATGTGACGCATGTGACGAGATGTTGCTAGCGTTACTCCATCGTTATCCACTCGCTCCAGAAAGTACCGAGGTGACGCACATGGCACTCACGCCCGAGGACGTCGTCAACAAGCGCTTCCAGTCCACCAAGTTCCGCGAGGGCTATGACCAGGACGAGGTCGACGACTTTCTCGACGAGATCGTGGTCGAGCTTCGCCGTCTGACGCAGGAGAACGACGAGCTGCGCCAGCGTCTCGTCGCCGCCGACGCCCGCATCGCGGAGCTGCACCGCGGAGGCGGCTCGCAGGCGGCGATGGAGGCACCCGCCTCGGCCCCCGTGCCCGCACCGACGCCCGCCCCGGCACCCGCACCGGCACCTCTCGCGAGTGCGCCCGCGGCCGACGAGTCGGAGAACACGAACAACCTGCTGCAGCTCGCCCGGCGCCTGCACGAGGAGCACGTGCGCGACGGCATGAAGAAGCGCGACGAGATCATCGCCGAGGGTCAGGCCGAGGCCTCCCGCATCGTGAACGAGGCGCAGAGCGCTCAGGCAGGTCAGCTTCAGGCCCTCGAGCAGGAGCGCGTGGCCCTCGAGCAGCGCGTCGAGGAGCTCCGGGTCTTCGAGCGCGAGTACCGCGCCCAGCTGCGCACGTACATCCAGTCCCAGCTGCAGGAGCTCGAAGGCTCGAGCCAGCAGCAGGCCGCTGCATCGCAGCCGTCCGCTCCGCAGGCCTCTGCTCCCCAGCCCGCGATGGCCTCGTCGGCCGCGGTCGGCTCCGCCCCGGGCTTCGGCGACTCCGGCCCTCAGCCCTCCTACGGGCAGTACCCGGGCTCGGCGCCGTCCCAGCCCGCCCCGCAGTCGCCGCCTCCCGGGCAGTTCCCGGGCTACGGCTCCTGAGCAGCAGGAGTCGTTCGACGACCATCAGCACGAGAAGAGGAGCGCGACGGTGACCGAGTCGCGCTCCTTTCCCGTTCCCGAAGGTCGAGCGGGGGAGCGCATCGACGTAGCCCTCGCCACACTGCTCGGCTTCTCGCGCTCTCAGGCCGTCGAGATCATCGAGGTCGGGGGTGCCCTCGTCGACGGCCGCGTCGCGGCCAAGTCCGACCGGCTGACGGCCGGCGCGTGGCTCGAGGTCACGTGGGAGCCTCGACGCGCGCCCGTCGTCGAGCCGCGCGAGGTCGCCGATCTGCGCATCGTCCACGATGACGACGACCTCGTCGTCATCGATAAGCCCGTCGGCGTCGCCGCGCACCCGTCGGTGGGCTGGACGGGCCCGACGGTGCTCGGTGCCCTCGCCGCGGGTGGCTACACGCTCGCGTCCTCCGGCCCCGCGGAGAGGGCGGGAATCGTGCACCGACTCGATGCTGGCACGAGTGGACTCATGGTCGTGGCCAAGTCGGAGCGCGCCTACCGAGGGCTCAAGCGGGCGTTCCACGATCGCCAGGTCGACAAGGTCTACCATGCGGTCGTCCAGGGCCATCCTGACCCCTCGTCCGGCACGATCGATGCGCCGATCGGGCGCCACCCGAGCTCCGCGTGGAAGTTCGCTGTCGTCGCGGGCGGCAAATCCTCCATCACCCACTACGACACGCTCGAGGCGTTTCGCGCGGCCTCGCTCCTCGAGGTGCACCTCGAGACCGGGCGCACCCATCAGATTCGCGTCCACATGGCCGCGCAGCGCCACCCGTGCGTGGGCGACGCGATGTACGGCTCAGACCCGGTGCTGAGCGAGCGACTCGGCCTGAGCCGTCAGTGGCTGCACGCCATGCTGCTCGGGTTCGAGCATCCTGGTGGCGGTGAGGCCGTCTCGTTCCGCTCGCAGTACCCCGATGATCTGCAGAGGGCCCTCGACGTTCTGCGGGAGTCGTGACGCGCCCCACGATGCGACCGCCGTCCGGCGGCGTCGATCTAGACTGAGGGTCCGCCGACCCGCCTCGACCCGAAAGACGCCGTGACCCCTCGAGCCGATTCGTTCGTCCACCTTCACGTGCACAGCGAGTACTCGATGCTGGACGGCGCGGCGCGCGTCGCCCCGCTCGTGGCCGAGGCCGCGCAGCAGGGCATGCCCGCTCTCGCGGTCACCGACCACGGCAACATGTTCGGCGCGTTCGACTTCTGGCGCACCGCGACCGAGGCGGGCGTGAAGCCGATCATCGGCACGGAGGCGTATCTCACGCCGGGCACGCACCGCACCGACAAGACACGGGTGCGCTGGGGCAACGGAGGCGAGGACGACGTCTCAGGGGCCGGTGCCTACACGCACATCACCCTCCTCGCCGAGACCACGCAGGGCATGCACAACCTCTTCCGCATGTCGTCGCTCGCCTCGATCGAGGGCTACTACTTCAAGCCGCGCATGGATCGCGACCTCCTCAGCCGCTACAGCGCGGGGGTCATCGCCACGACGGGGTGCCCGAGCAGCGAGGTGCAGACCCGCCTCCGCCTCGGCCAGTACGAGAGGGCCGTCGAGGCCGCGGCGGAGTTCCGCGACATCTTCGGGCGGGACAACTACTTCGTCGAGATCATGGATCACGGGCTCGGCATCGAGCGTCGCGTCATGGGCGACCTGATTCGCCTCGCGAAGGATCTCGGGCTGCCGCTCGTGGCCACGAACGATCTGCACTACACGCACGCGGGCGACGCGAGCTCGCACGCGGCCCTGCTGTGCGTGCAGTCGGGAAGCACCCTCGACGACCCCAATCGGTTCAAATTCGACGCCGACGAGTTCTACCTCAAGACCCCGGCGCAGATGCGCGAGCTCTTCCGCGACCATCCCGAGGCCTGCGACAGCACGCTCCTCATCGCCGAGCGCGTCGACACGCGCTTCGACACGGGCGCGAACTACATGCCGCGGTTCCCTGTTCCGGAGGGCGAGTCCGAGGACTCCTGGTTCGTCAAGGAGGTCGACGCGGGGCTCGCGCAGCGGTATCCCGCGGGCATCCCCGAGGAAGTCCGGGCGCGTGCCGACTACGAGATCGGCATCATCGCGCAGATGGGCTTCGCCGGGTACTTCCTCGTCGTCGCCGACTTCATCACCTGGTCGAAGGAGAACGGCATCCGGGTGGGGCCGGGCCGCGGCTCCGGTGCGGGGTCGATGGCCGCGTACGCTCTGCGCATCACCGACCTCGACCCCATCCAGCACGGGCTCCTGTTCGAGCGCTTCCTCAACCCCGACCGCGTCTCGATGCCCGACTTCGATGTCGACTTCGACGACCGCCGACGCGGCGAGGTCATCCGCTACGTGACCCAGAAGTACGGTGATGAGCGCGTCGCCCAGATCGTCACCTACGGCACCATCAAGGCCAAGCAGGCTCTCAAGGACTCCTCGCGCGTGCTCGGCTTCCCCTTCGGCATGGGCGAGAAGCTCACCAAGGCGATGCCACCGAGCGTCATGGGCAAGGACATGCCGCTCTCCGGAGTCTTCGACAAGAGCGACGAGCGATACAAGGAGGCGAACGACTTCCGCGCGGTCATCGAGACCGATGCCGAGGCGCGGCGCGTCTTCGACACGGCGCTCGGGCTCGAGAACCTCAAGCGGCAGTGGGGCGTTCATGCGGCCGGCGTGATCATGTCGAGCGAGCCGCTCATCGACATCATCCCGATCATGAAGCGCGAGCAGGACGGCCAGATCGTCACGCAGTTCGACTATCCGGCGTGCGAGTCCCTCGGGCTCATCAAGATGGACTTCCTGGGGCTGCGCAACCTCACGATCATCGACGACGCGCTCGACAACATCGAGAGCAACCGGGGCGAGCGCCTCGTGCTGGAGGATCTCGCGCTCGACGATACGAGCGCGTACGAGCTGCTCGCCCGGGGCGACACCCTCGGTGTCTTCCAGCTGGACGGCGGGCCGATGCGCTCGCTCCTGCGCCAGATGAAGCCCGACAACTTCGAAGACATCTCCGCTGTCCTGGCGCTCTACCGACCCGGCCCGATGGGCGCCGATTCCCACACGAACTACGCCCTGCGCAAGAACGGCCGGCAGCCGATCACCCCGATCCACCCCGAGCTCGCCGAGCCCCTCAAGGAGGTGCTCGGCACGACCTACGGCCTCATCGTCTACCAGGAGCAGGTCATGGCGATCGCGCAGAAGCTCGCGGGCTACACGCTCGCGCAAGCCGATCTGCTGCGTCGCGCCATGGGCAAGAAGAAGAAGTCGGAGCTCGACAAGCAGTACGAGGGCTTCGAGGCGGGCATGGCCGCCAACGGGTACTCGGCGGAGGCGACGAAGACCCTGTGGGAGATCCTGGTCCCGTTCTCCGACTACGCCTTCAACAAGGCCCACTCCGCCGCCTACGGTGTCGTCTCGTACTGGACGGCGTACCTCAAGGCGCACTACCCGGCCGAGTACATGGCGGCCCTGCTGACGAGCGTCGGCGACTCGCGCGACAAGCTCGCGATCTACCTCAACGAGTGCCGCCGCATGGGCATCACGGTGCTGCCGCCCGACGTCAACGAGTCGATCGGCTTCTTCGCGGCCGTCGACGATGACATCCGCTTCGGGCTCGGCGCCGTGCGCAACGTCGGCCACAACGTCGTGGACGGCATTCGCCGGGCCCGGGAGGAGAAGGGGCGCTTTACGGGCTTCTACGACTTCCTCAAGAAGGTTCCGGGCCCGGTCGCCAACAAGCGCGCGATCGAGTCGCTCATCAAGGCCGGGGCGTTCGACTCGTTGGGCTCTACCCGCCGTGCTCTCGTGGAGATCCATGAGAGCGCCGTCGAGGCCGCCGTGAAGGAGAAGCGCGCGGAGGAGGCCGGCGACATCGGCTTCGACTTCGACTCGCTCTTCGAGGAGGCCGACCAGTCGTCTGAGCACGTTCCCGATCGACCGGAGTGGGCGAAGAAGGACAAGCTGGCCTTCGAGCGCGAGATGCTCGGCCTCTACGTCTCCGATCATCCCCTCGCGGGGCTCGAGCAGCAGCTCGCGCGCCTCGCGGGCACGAGCATCGCCGAGCTGCACGAGAGCCCGCCCGCGGACGGCGAGCAGGTGACGATCGCCGGGCTCATCACGAGCGTGCAGCACAAGGTGGCGCGGCAGTCGGGCAACCCGTACGCGACCGTCGTCGTCGAGGACTTCGGCGGTGACGTCTCCGTCATGTTCCTCGGCAAGACGCACCAGGAGTTCGGCGCTCGGCTCGCCTCGGACACTATCGTCGTCATCCGCGGCCGCGTGAACCATCGTGACGATGGCGTCTCCCTGCACGCGAACTCCCTGCAGCTGCCCGATCTGGGCCTGCCGACCGACACGGGCCCGCTCGTGCTCACGCTGCGAGAGGCCCGGGCGACGGTGGACGTGCTGAGCGAGCTGGACTCGGTGCTCGGCCGTCACCGCGGCGGCACGGAGGTGCGGCTGCGGCTGCTGCGCGAGGACACCGCGCGAGTGTTCGAGCTGCCGCATCGCGTCGACCCGAGCGCGGGGTTCTTCGGCGAGGTCAAGAGCCTGCTCGGCCCTCGCGCACTCGCCTGACCGCGGGCGACTAGGCGGGCTGGCCCGGCGTGCGGTACTCGCGCTCGTGGTAGAGCAGGGCCTCGTCGGGCTCGCCGAGTGCTCCCTCGAGGATCTGCACCGCGATCATGGCGTTCGCCTCGACGGGCACACGCGCGACGATGCGGCCGAGCATCCAGCCGGTCACGTCGTGCAGGAGGGGGAGGCCCAGGGGGCCGGGCGCCCAGTGGTCGCCGACGAAGCGCTCGTCGTGGTCCGCGGCGAGCTTCTGGGCGAGACCCTTGTTGCGGGCACCGAGCATGTGGATGATGACGTGGTCGGTCTGCTCGATGGCCGGCCATGAGCTCGCGACGCGCGCCATGTTGAAGGTCGCGAGCGGGGGAGCGGCCGCGAGGGAGGCGAGCGAGGTCGCCGTGAACCCGACCGGGCGTCCGCTCGCATCGAGCGCGGTGATCGCGGCGACACCGGCGGCGTGGCGCCGGAATGCCTGCGCGAAGGCGTCGAAGCCCGTGCTGTCGGCGGTGTCGGTCGTCTCAGTCATCACACCCCACTCAACCACGCCGGCTCGGAGGTATTCCCGGTTCGGCGCCGGATAGCATGATGGCGCCATGATGACGACTCTTGATCTGCGCGGCCGGGAGCTCTCGACCGCCGAGCTGCTGGCCCTCGTGCCGCGCTCGACGAGTGACGTCGGCTCCGCCGTCGACGCTGTCGCGGCGATCATCGCGGAGGTGCGCGAGAGGGGTGAGGATGCTCTGCTCGCGCAGGCGGAGCGCTTCGACGGCGTGCGACCGACCTCGGTGCGCGTGCCCGCCGCAGCGCTCGCGAGCGCCCTCGAGTCGCTCGACCCTGGCGTGCGGAAGGCGCTCGAGGTCGCGATCGAGCGGGTGCGCGCCGCGTCGGCGGCGCAGGTGCCCGAGCAGCGCATCACCGAGGTCGCCCCGGGTGCTCGCATCGTGCAGCGCTGGCAGCCCGTCGATCGCGTGGGACTCTACGTGCCCGGCGGCAAGGCCGTCTACCCCTCGAGCGTCGTGATGAACGTCGTGGCCGCGCAGGTCGCGGGCGTGCCCTCGATCGCGCTCGCCTCGCCGCCGCAGTCCACCTTCGGCGGTTCCGTGCACCCGACGATCCTCGCCGCCGCCGCTCTGCTGGGTGTGGACGAGGTCTACGCGATGGGCGGCGCTGGCGCGATCGCAGCGCTCGCCTACGGGGTCACCGAGATCGGCCTCGAGCCGGTGCAGGTCATCACGGGCCCCGGAAACCTCTACGTGGCGACGGCCAAGCGAGCCGTGCAGGGCGTCGTCGGCATCGACTCCGAGGCGGGCCCGACCGAGATCCTCATCATCGCGGACGGGAGCGCATCGCCGACGCTCGTCGTCGCCGACCTCGTCAGCCAGGCCGAGCACGACGAGCTCGCCGGCAGCGTTCTCGTGACCGACGACGAGTGGCTGGCGGAGGCCGTTCGGAGCGCGCTCCCGGCAGCTGTCTCCGCCACGCATCACCACGACCGGGTCGCGACGGCTCTCGACGGCCCCCAGTCGGCGATCGTGCTCGTCGACGACCTGGCGCAGGCGGCCGCGTTCAGCAACGCCTACGCGCCCGAGCACCTCGAGGTGCACGTGCGCGATGCCGGGGGCATCCTGCCGCTGCTCACGAACGCTGGAGCCATCTTCGTCGGCGACCACACGCCGGTCAGTCTCGGCGACTACGTCGCGGGCTCCAACCACGTCCTGCCGACAGGCGGGCACGCGCGGTTCTCCGCGGGGCTCAGCGCGTCGACGTTCCTGCGTCCGCAGCAGATCGTCGAGTACACCCGTGACGCCCTCGCCGAGGTCGCCGAGCACGTGCTCCAGCTGAGCGCCGCCGAGCAGCTGCCCGCCCACGGGGATGCTGTGCGGGCGCGATTCCCTGAGCGCGGCTGATGTCCCGAGCAGCCGTGCGTCCCCGAGCAGCGCTGCGGGCTCCACTAGGCTGAGGCCACCATGCACTGCCCTTTCTGCCGGCACTCCGACACCCGTGTCATCGACTCGCGCACGAGCGACGACGGCTTGGCGATCCGGCGACGCCGGCAGTGCCCGGAGTGCGGCAAGCGCTTCAGCACGACCGAGACGGCGAGCCTCACGGTCACGAAGCGCAGCGGCATCGCCGAGCCCTTCTCTCGCGAGAAGATCGTGACCGGAGTCCGCAAGGCGTGCCAAGGTCGGCCCGTCACCGACGCCGACCTCGCCCTGCTCGCGCAGCGCGTGGAGGAGACCCTGCGCGCCACGGGCGCCTCCCAGCTCGACGCCAACGACATCGGTCTCGCGATCCTGCCCTCGCTGCGCGAGCTCGACGAGGTCGCCTACCTGCGGTTCGCGAGCGTCTACCAGGCCTTCGAGAACCTCGACGACTTCGAGGAGGCCATCGCGCGGCTGCGGCGCGAGGATGCGGCCCGCGCGGCGGAGGCCTGAACGCGTGACGCTCTACGACCTCCTGTTCCGCGGGGTGCTCGCACGACTCGACCCCGAGCGCGCTCACGGCCTCGCGGTGGCTGCGATCCGCGCCATCCCTCAGCTCGGTCTCACGCGACTCTTGCGCAGAGCCACGCGCCCCGACCCGTCTCTCGCGGTGGACGCGCTCGGGCTGCGCTTCGACTCCCCGTTCGGCATGGCTGCCGGATTCGATAAGGATGCGCGGAGCATCCGGGGCCTGTACGCACTCGGTTTCGACCACATCGAGATCGGCACCGTCACCGCGGTACCGCAGGAGGGCAATCCGCGCCCGCGGCTGTTCCGGCTGCTCGCCGATCGTGCCGTCATCAACCGCATGGGCTTCAACAATCGGGGTGCCGCGCAGGCGGCGGAGCGGTTGCGGCGGGAGCGATCGCGCGCTCGGCGACCCGTGATCGGCGCCAACCTCGGCAAGAGCCGCGTGGTGGAGGTCGAGAATGCGCTCGAGGACTACCGCACCTCCGCGCGCCTCCTGGCCCCCGTCGCCGACTACCTCGCCGTGAACGTGAGCTCGCCCAACACGCCGGGTCTGCGCGGGCTGCAAGCCCGCGAGCGACTCGAGCCCCTCCTGCGGTGCGTGCTCGAGGAGGCCGGGTCGACACCCGTCCTCGTGAAGATCGCCCCCGACCTCGACGACGCGACGATCGACGAGCTCGCGCATATCGCGGTGCAGGTGGGGCTCGCGGGCATCATCGCGACCAACTCGACCATCGAGCGCACCGGCCTGCAGTCGAGCCCCGAGCTGGTTGCCGAGGCGGGTCAGGGGGGGCTCAGCGGTGCGCCCCTCGCCGCTCGCTCGCTCGCCGTGCTACGGCGCGTGCGGGCCGCCGTTCCGGCCGATTTCTGCGTCATCTCGGTCGGCGGCGTCGACACGGCGGAGGATGTCGCGGCGCGCCTCGAAGCGGGCGCCACGCTCGTGCAGGGCTACACGGCCTTCCTCTACCGCGGGCCGCTGTGGGCCCGCGGCATCACGCGCGGCCTCGCACGGCTGCGCCGACCGGTCGCGGCCGAGCGGAACTCGCCGGCCTAGACGACGGGGAACTCGCCGCGCTTGACCTGGGGCTTCGGCAGGCGCAGCACGCGCAACTGCAGTGCGCGCATGCCGGCGTAGAACCCCACGCCCTTCTCGGCGGAGCCGAACTTCTTCGTCAGCTTCCGCTTGACGAGCCACGAGAGCGCGACGGAATCGATGATGGCGACGAGGAAGAAGCCCCACAGCACGAGGATCGAGATGGTCTGCGCCTCGAGGGAGGGGATGAAGGTCGCGATGATCACGAGGAACATGACGGGGATGAGGAACTCGCCGAGGCTCGTTCGGGCGTCCACGTAGTCGCGCACGAACTTGCGCTGCGGCCCCTTGTCGCGCTGGGGCAGGTAGCGCTCCTCACCGGCAGCCATGCCGATGCGGGCGCGCTCGCGCGAGGCGTTCATCTTCGCCCGAGCCTCCTTGCGGGCCTGGCGGCGGTCATCGGGCACGAGGGGTCGCTTGCGGGCGGCTTCGCGCTCCTTGCGCGTCGGTGTGGGGCGGCCCTTGCTCGTGGATGCTGGGCCAGGGTTCTGCTCGACGGCGTCGGCGCTCGCCTGCTCGGAGCCGGTGGGTTCGGCGTTCGTCTTGTCTCGGGCGGCCACGGGGGCACATCCTTCCGTTGTGGGGCAGGGTCTTAAGATTACCGGCATGACCTCCGACGCTCGTCCTGCCCGCCCGTCGACCCCGACCGAGATCCGCGAGCGGCTCACGGATGCCGTGCGCGACGGACTCCCCGCGGCGATCGCCGACCTCTCGAGGCTCGTGCGCATCCCCTCGGTGTCGTGGGACGGCTTCGATCCCCGCCACGTCCAGGAGTCGGCGGAGACGGTCGCCGCGCTCCTGACCGATCTCGGCGTGTTCGACACGGTCACGATCGAGCGCGCTCCGCTGCCAGGCTCGGGTGAGTTGGGTCAGCCCGCGGTTCTCGCCCGCCGGGAGCCCCGAGGGGGTCGCCCGACCGTCATGCTCTACGCGCACCACGACGTGCAGCCCCCGGGGGAGGAGGGGGACTGGCAGTCGCCCCCCTTCGAGCCTACCCTGCGCGGTGACCGGCTCTACGCGCGCGGGGCCGCCGATGACAAGGCGGGCGTGCTCGCACACGTCGCCGCGATCCGCGCGCTCCTGGAGGTGCAGGGCTCTGACCCCGACCTCGGTCTCGTCGTCTTCATCGAGGGCGAGGAGGAATTCGGGTCACGATCGTTCGAGGCGATGCTCGCCGCGCATCGAGAGCTCCTCGCGGCGGACGTCATCGTGGTCGCCGACTCCGACAACTGGACGACGACGACGCCTTCGCTCACCATCGGCCTGCGCGGCAACACGGCCTTCCAGCTTAACGTCTCCACCCTCGGCCATGCATCCCACTCGGGCATGCTCGGTGGCGCCGCGCCCGATGCGATGCTCGCCCTGGTGCGCGTGCTCGCGAGCCTTCACGACGATGATGGCGCCGTAGCGGTCGAGGGCCTCACCTCGCACACCCAGGAGGTGCCGCCCTTCACGGAGGTGCGTCTCCGTGAGGATGCGGCTCTTCTCGAGGGAGTCTCGTCGATCGGCCGCGGCGAGATCCTGCACCGGCTCTGGGCGCAACCCGCCATCACGGTGACGGGTATCGATGCGCCGAGTGTGCAGAACGCGTCCAACACCCTGCTGCCCTCGGTGACCGTCAAGGTCAGCTGCCGCGTCGCGCCGGGCCAATCCGCGCGGGAAGCCTTCATGGCGATCGAGCGCCACATCCGAGCACGCACGCCGTTCGGGGCGCACGTGACGTTCTCGGCGGTCGATCTCGGCGACCCCTTCCTCGTCGACACCTCGGGCTGGGCCGTCGACGACGTGCTCACGGCCATGGAGGAGGCGTGGGGCGAGACGCCGCAGCTCACGGGCGTCGGCGGCTCGATCCCCTTCATCGCGCAGCTCGCGCAGACCTTCCCCGAGGCTCAGGTGCTCGTGACGGGCGTGGAGGATCCGGAGACGCGGGCGCACAGTCCCAACGAGTCGCTCCACCTCGGTGTGTTCCACCGGGCGATCCTCACTGAGGCTCTCCTGCTGGCGCGCCTGGACGGAGCCGTGAGTCTGCCGTAGCGCGCGGGGGAGAGGCGTACACTGAGGGTCAGCTTTCCCGATACCTAGGAGGTCTCATGACCGACACGATGACCAGCACGCACGGCGTCTCGCTCACCGACGCGGCCGCCGCGAAGGTCCGCTCGCTGCTCGAGCAGGAGGGTCGCGACGACCTCCGTCTGCGCCTCGCCGTGCAGCCCGGCGGCTGCTCGGGGCTCATCTACCAGCTGTACTTCGACGAGCGCATGCTCGACGGCGACAGCCGTCGTGACTTCGATGGTGTCGAGGTCGTCGTCGACAAGATGAGCGTCCCTTACCTCGAAGGCGCCTCGATCGACTTTGAAGACACGATCCAGAAGCAGGGCTTCACGATCGACAACCCGAACGCGGGCGGCAGCTGCGCGTGCGGAGACAGCTTCCACTGAGGCTCTCCCGCCAGACCCGAGAGCAGGGCATCCTCATCTGATGAGGGTGCCCTTCTGTCGTTCGTGCACCGGTTTGGCAGTCATCTCGGAGCGTCGCAGGGCGGTTCCGCAGGGCGCGGTGACATAGACTGAAACGGTTCCCCGCTCCCCAGCTCGAGAGGTCACCGGTGCGCTCCAACCGACGTCTTCGATTGACGGCCATACCGCTCGCGATCGTCACTACGGTCGCCCTCGCGGGCTGCACGACGCAGCAGACCCTCGGCTGGCTGCCGACCGAACCCGGCACGACCAACCAGGTCGACCGTGTCATCGGTCTCTGGGTCACGTCCTGGATCGTCCTCCTGGCCGTGGGCGCCATCACCTGGGGCCTCATCATCTGGGCGGCGATCGTCTATCGCCGCCGCAAGGGCCAGACCGGCCTGCCGGTGCAGCTGCGCTACAACATGCCGATCGAGATCTTCTACACGGTCGTGCCCCTCATCCTCGTCCTCGGCTTCTTCGCCTTCACCGCGCGCGACCAGGCCGAGATCGAAGCACCGCTCGCCGACCCCGACGTGACGATCGAGGTCTACGGCAAGCGCTGGGCATGGGACTTCAACTACATCACCGACGACGTCTTCTACCAGGGCATCCAGGCTCAGGAGACGGGCCCGAACAACGAGATCGACGTCGACGCGCTACCGACCCTGTACCTTCCCGTGGACAAGAAGGTCGAAATCAAGATCGAGTCGCGCGACGTCATCCACTCGTTCTGGATCATCGATTTCCTGTACAAGAAGGACATGATTCCCGCCAAGACCAATTACTGGTACTTCATCCCTCAGAAGGAGGGCACGTACGCGGGCAAATGCGCTGAGCTGTGCGGCGAGTACCACTCGCTCATGCTGTTCAACGTCGAGGTCGTCTCCCAGGAGGAGTACGACGCCCAGATGGACGTCCTGCGGGCTCAGGGCAACGTCGGCAGCGTCGGCGAAGAGTTCAACACCAACGCGAACCTGCCGGGCACGACCGGCATCACGGAAGAGGAGTAGGCGGGCATGACTACGACCGCACCCAGGCCGACCGTCTCGACGAGCGAGCCCGGTCACGTATCTCCCACCGTCGGGCGCAAGGGCAACGTCTTCGTCGGGTGGATCACCTCCACCGATCACAAGACCATCGGATATATGTACCTGATCACGTCGTTCGTGTACTTCCTCATCGGCGGCGTGCTGGCGCTTGTCATTCGCGTTCAGCTCTTCGCGCCGGGCCTCGAGGTCGTCGCCACCAAGGAGCAGTACAACCAACTGTTCACGATGCACGGCACGATCATGCTCCTCATGTTCGCGACGCCGCTCTTCGCGGGCTTCGCGAACGTGCTCATGCCCCTCCAGATCGGCGCTCCTGATGTCGCCTTCCCGCGCCTGAACGCTTTCGCGTACTGGCTGTACTCCTTCGGCTCGCTCATCGCCGTTGCGGGATTCCTGACGCCGCAGGGTGCGGCCTCGTTCGGATGGTTCGCGTACGCACCGTTGTCTTCCCAGACCTTCACCCCGGGACTCGGCGGCAACATGTGGGTTTTTGGGCTCATCCTCAGCGGGTTCGGCACCATCCTCGGCGCTGTGAACTTCATCACGACCATCATTACGATGCGCGCTCCGGGCATGACGATGTGGCGCATGCCGATCTTCACGTGGAACACCCTCGTGACCTCGTTGCTCGTCCTCATGGCGTTTCCGGTGCTCGCCGCGGCTCTCTTCGCCCTCGGCTCCGACCGGATGTTCGGCTCGCACGTATTCGATGCGGCGACGGGAGGAGCGATCCTCTGGCAGCACCTATTCTGGTTCTTCGGGCACCCAGAGGTATACATCATCGCTCTACCCTTCTTCGGCATCGTCTCCGAGATCTTCCCCGTATTCAGCCGCAAGCCGATCTTCGGGTACAAGACGCTCGTCTACGCGACGATCGCGATCGCGGCGCTCTCGATCACGGTGTGGGCCCACCACATGTACGTGACCGGCTCGGTGCTGCTGCCGTTCTTCTCGCTCATGACGATGCTCATCGCCGTGCCGACGGGTGTGAAGATCTTCAACTGGATCGGCACGATGTGGCGCGGCTCGGTGACCTTCGAGACACCGATCGTGTGGGCGCTCGGGTTTCTCGTAACCTTCGTATTCGGCGGGCTCACGGGCGTCATCCTCGCCTCGCCACCGCTCGACTTCGCTGTCTCCGACTCCTACTTCGTGGTCGCCCACTTCCACTACGTGGTGTTCGGCACCGTCGTGTTCGCGATGTTCGCCGGCTTCTACTTCTGGTGGCCCAAGTGGACGGGCAAGATGCTCAACGAGCGTCTCGGCCACATCCACTTCTGGACCCTGTTCATCGGCTTCCACGCGACGTTCCTGGTGCAGCACTGGCTCGGAGTCGTGGGCATGCCCCGCCGCTACGCGACCTATCTCGTCGAAGACGGGTTCACCTGGATGAACCAGCTGTCGACTTTCGGCTCATTCCTGCTCGCGGCGTCGATGATCCCGTTCCTCCTCAACGTGTACATCACCGCGCGTCGCGCCCCGAAGGTGACGGTCAACGACCCGTGGGGCTACGGCCGCTCGCTCGAGTGGGCGACGAGCTGCCCGCCGCCGCGGCACAACTTCTCGTCGATCCCGCGCATCCGATCGGAGTCGCCGGCGTTCGACCTCAACCACCCGGAGGCGGGAATGCCCATGGGCATCGGTCCGGCAAAGGACGCCCCGGATGCGGACACGTACGACATCAGCGAAGACAAGGTGAAGTGAGCGGCCCGACATGAAGACGAACATCAACCTGTTCTGGATCCTTCTGGTCTTCTTCGTCGCCCTGACCGCGATCTACGTCGGCTGGTCGATTCTCGACACCGGCCAGGTCGAGTGGGTCGGCGCCGTGGCCCTGGGCCTGTGCGCCGTGCTTTCGGTGTTCATCGCCTTCTACTTGAGACTCGTCTACCGCAATCAGGGTGGCGAGCTGCCGGAGGACCGTGGTGACGCCGACATCGATGACGGCGATGCCGAGCAGGGCTTCTTCCCGCCGTGGAGTTGGTGGCCCGTCGTCCTCGCCGGCGGTGCCGCACTGGTCTTCCTGGGTCTGGCGATCGATTTCTGGATCGTGGGCTACGCGGTCGTCATCCCTCTCATCGCCCTCGTGGGCTGGGTGTACGAGTACTACCGCGGCAACTTCGGGCGCTGACATGATCGTGCGTTCTGCGGCCTCCGCTGATGCGGACGCGGTGTTCGCCCTCGTACGGCAGCTCGGCGCGGCTTTCGTGCCCGTTCGAGCGGCCTTCGACGAGAGCTTCGCGGCACTCGTGGATGGGGCGGACGATTCCGGCGCCTTCCTCTATGTGGCGGAGGACGACGAGGGGGCGGTGAGCGGCTACGCGCTCACGACGGTCGCCCGCCTTCTGTCGACCAACGGACTCTCGGCCCAGTTGCAGGAGATCGCCGTGGATGAAGCGGTGCGGGGGCAGGATCTGGGTACGCAGCTCGTGCATGCCGTCGAGACCGAGTGCGTGCGCCGTGGTGTACGCCAGCTCACCGTCGCCGCTCGGAGAGCCGGCGGCTTCTACGACCGACTCGGCTACACGCAGAACGCCGAATACATGCGACGGGTCTTCTAGGCGGCTCCCGCCACTGCTCCACCGCCTCAGTCGTCACCAAGGCTCATCCTCGTAGAGTCGTCCCTTTGTACGCACGTGAAGGGACGACGGCATGACCAGACGAACGACCACCGTGTGGGCGGCAGGAGCCGCTCTTTGCCTTCTCGGCATCGCGGGATGCACGATGGCGTCGACGGACGAGGACACGTCTTCGGCGGATGACTCGTCGAGTGAGCAGCAGGAGAGTGGGGCACCCGACCTGGCGAGCATTCCCGAGGTCGTCGCCGAGATCGACGGCGAGGCGATCTCGAGGGAGGACTTCCTTCAGGCGTACTCGTCTCAGCCCTGATCCACCGTCCGGCTTCAGGTCGGCTGCGGTAGCGGAGCGGGCGGGGTCGCGGATGTGAGGGCGCGGTCGGCCTGCCAGCCTGTGCTGGCCTTTCCACGAGAGTCTCCG
>NZ_VIKT02000001.1:534-220917 GCF_009371975.2 Microcella pacifica | reverse complement strand
GCGAGGTGGTCGCCGACACCTTCATCGCACTCAGCGCATAAAGCGAAGGATCAGCCGTTACACCACTTCCAGGGACTTGACCGTGCGGTGACCTCGCGGCTGCTTGCTGAGTCGAGTTTCCGTCTGGCGGTCGAGCGTGGGATGGGCGGTTTTGTGATTGACGAAGTCACTACCGCCACCGGTTACTCCCGGCGAACGTTCGCCAACCACTTCTCCTGCAAAGAGGAGGCGGTTGCAGCGGTAGTGGTGATCGATGCGCTCCAGGTGCTGAAAGGTATGCGCGTCGAGTCGGGCGAGACGGCCATCGACGCACTTGAACGGGCGATACGCTCGCAATTGAATCAGGGCAACGTTGAGCGATTGACACAGTTGCAGGACTTGGCACGCGACCACCCTGCTCTGCGCCCGTACTTGCTCGCCACCTATGGCCAGGTCATGCGACCACTCCTCAGCGCCCTCGGCATGACCACTGGCGGCGTCGGTGCTGACCTTGACACCCTGCTATTGGTGAACGCCTGCTATGGGATCTTCAGCGCAATCACTTTGGGTGAGATCGCCCTCCCGGCGCGCGGTGACGACGCGCTGCCCACACTCGCCCACAACATGGATCCGCTCATCAACGTGATGTTCGCCAGACTTCGCTCTGGTTTCGCGAACACTCGGTAACACACAACTGCCACCGGCAAACCCAGGAGTTCACATATGTCAAGCCTTCTCTACCGCCTCGGCCTTTCCTCGTTCCATCGACCTTGGATCGCGATCAGCGCCTGGGCTCTCGTCCTGGGGGTGCTCGGCGCCGTAATTGCGGTGGGAGGCGTACAGCTCACATCGAACCTGTCTATTGACGGCACTCCGTCCCAGGATGTCCTCGACACGCTCGCCGATGAGCTGCCCGACGCGGCGCGTGGCCAAGGGAGCTTCATCCTTACCGCCGAAGACGGCAGCTCGGTTGCCGAGCCGGAGCGTGTCGAGGTGATTATGGACGTGGTCGAATCGGTCTACGGCACAGAGCACGTCGTAGGGTCCGTCGAGGAGGCGCAGCAACCGTTCGTCGAGCAGCTCGAAGCCCTCATGTCCCAGGCCGCTGCGCTTCCCGCGGCGGAACAGGCGGCATACCTGGCGCAGATCCAGCAGCAGGCAGACGCGCAGATCCAGCAGCAGATCGACGACTATGGGTTCGCGCCGCTGATCGTCGACGGGCTTCCCATCCCGCAGGTGCTGATCTCCGAGGACAAGAGTGCAGCTCTGTTCCAGTTCGCACTCGATCAGCAGGTGCAGTCGATGGGATCCGCTGACATCGAGAAGATCATCGCGGCCGGCGAGGCCTACGACGGAGAGGCCGGCCTGACCGTCCTGCCCGGCGAATCACTCAAGTTCGCGCTGCCCGCGCTGGGCGCCGCCGAGATCGTGGGCGTCTTGATCGCAGCTGTCGTGCTGGTACTCGTTCTCGGCTCGTTCTTGGCAGGCGCCCTGCCCTTGGTGACCGGCATCGTCAGCGTCGGCGTGGGCGTGGGAATTGCCATCGCGTCCGCTGCTGGCGAGCCGATCAACCTGATGACCCCGATCCTCGCCGTCATGATCGGGCTTGCGGTCGGCATCGACTACTCACTGTTCATCGTCAACCGCCAACGCAACCTGATCAGGGTCCAGCAGCTCACCGCTCGCGAGGCCACCGGCCGTGCAGTTGGCAGCGCAGGCTCGTCCGTCGTGTTTGCCGGACTCACCGTTGTCGTCGCACTCGTCGGCCTCGCCGCCGTGGGCGTCTCGATGCTCACCGCGATGGCCCTCGTCGCGGCCGGAACCGTCGCCGTCGCCGTCCTGGTGGCCCTGACCCTGCTGCCCGCCGTCCTCGGCCTTGTCGGCGAAAGGGTCGTCTCCGTCAAAGCACGCGCCACGGGCGCGACCGCGGATCAACACCACCGCATCGCACGCGGATGGTCCGGGTTCATCGTCAAGCGCCGCTGGCTAGTGCTCCTGGGCACCACGGTCATCATCGTACTTGCGGCCCTACCCGCCACGAACATGACCCTGGGGATGCCCACCGGCGGCAACTCGAGCCCGGACTCATCCGCCCGGCAGAGCTACGATGCGGTCGGCGATTCGTTCGGCGCCGGCTTCAACGGGCCGCTCATTGCGGTCGCCGAGGCCGAGGCCGGGTCCAACTTCGACGAGGAACAGATCACAGAGATCACGACACGGATCTCCGACGCGGACGGCGTGCGGCTAGCCCAGCTGATCGGCACCAGCGACGACAACGCCACCGTCGCCTTCATGGTCATCCCCGAGACCGGGCCGGGCGACGAGCGGACCGCGCACCTCGTGGACGAGCTGCGTGAAACGGCCGTGGACGGTTCCGGCGACGGCGCAACGCTGGGAGTCACCGGGCTCACTGCTGTGATGATAGACATGACCGAGAAGATGGCTGAGGTCTTCCCGATCTATATCGCCATCATCGTGATCCTGTCGATGATCATCCTGCTGTTCGCCTTCCGCTCCGTGCTGCTGCCAATACTCGCTACCGGCGGCTTCGTGCTATCCATCCTGGCGACCCTGGGCCTGACGACTCTGGTATTCCAAGACGGCTGGCTAGGCGGCTTGTTCAATGTGGAGCCCGGCACTCCCCTTGTGCCGGTCATCCCCATTATCGGCACCGGCATCCTGTACGGACTGGCGATGGACTACCAGGTGTTCCTGTCCTCGTCGATGCGCGACCACTTCCTCCAGGGCGAAAGCCCGCAGCAGGCCATAGTCAACGGGTTCTCGGCCACCTCGCGCGTCGTGGTCGCCGCAGCGATCATCATGGCATCCGTCTTCGCCGGCTTCATCTTCTCCCCGGAGACGATGATCGCCCAGATCGGCTTCACCCTCGCTATTGGTGTGCTCATCGACGCGTTCCTGGTGCGCATGACCCTCATCCCCGCGGCGTTCGCGATCCTTGGTCGGGCGACCTGGTGGGCACCCCGCTGGCTCCAGCGGATCCTTCCCGACCTCGACATCGAAGGGCACAAGCTTGAACAGCAACCCGACGGACGGATGCATTCGGAACTGTCAGCCCAGGAGCCGTCGCGCTGAGGCATTTCCGTCGTCGACTACCGAGCGAGGGTCGTCGAACGCACTTGTCGTCCGATGGTTCGGATTTTCCGACCAGCACGGTGCACCGTCGCTAATGAATGCCACCGCATCCCCGTGAACGAGGTCGGCGCGGGATTGCGGGGGCGCCTCGCAGACGAGTTCGCGGACACCCTCCGCCGTGAGGCAGTCGAAGAAGTACTGAATCGGCCTGACTTTCGTTCCTATCGGGAGCCTTGTCCGGCGGGTGCCGGTTGGGCTGATTCGAGGTCAGCGTAGTACGCCTGCTCGACCTCAAGTGGGGTGCGCATGTCGAGCTCGCCGTGGAGGCGAGCGTTGTTCCACCACCACACGTATTCGAGGGTCGCGAGCTCGACCGCTCGACGGTTCGCCACGGCCCGCGCTGACGGATCAGTTCCGTCTTGTAGAGTCCGTTCACGGCCTCAGCGAGGGCGTTATCAAAGGAATCGCCGACGGTCCCCGTCGAGGGTTTCGCGCCGAGTTCTTCGATGCGGTCGGTGTAGACCACGGCGAGGTAGTTCGACCTGTGATCGGCATGGTGGATCAGCCCGTCGAGTCGACCACCGGCGGCCCATGCGGCCATGTCGAGCGCCTGCAACGGCAGGATGTCGGATCTCAGTGTCGACGCGACGTTCCAGCCGACGATGCGACGCGAGTAGACATCGGTGACGAACGCGACGTAGGCGAACCCTGACCACGTCGCAACGTAGGTCACGTCGGCGACCCAGAGACGGCGTGGGCCAGGGGCCGTGAACCGGCGCTGCACGAGATCCTTCGGCTTCTCCACCGTCGGATCGGACTTCGTCGTGAACACCTTCTTGGATCGCTTCACGCCTCGCACGCCGGCGAGCCGCATGAGCCGTTCAGTTTGATCGCGACCGATGCCCCACCCTTGCCGGCGCAGGAGCGCGTGCATCTTCCGTCGCCCATAAACGCCGTAGTTCTCCGCGTGCAGCCGCGCAACCTCGGGCACGAGCAGATCATCACGCAACTGCCGAGCGGACGGCGCTCGGCCCGCCGCAGCGCGATAGCCGCGCGAGGTCAGGAATCCTCTCACTGCCGGCCGCAGGACCTGGCAGATGAGCTCGACCCCGAAACGATCCCGATGCTCGTTGATGAACCGGATCATCTCGTCGAGGGGTGGTCGAGCTCCTTCGCGAAAAAGATGCTCGCAGCCTTGAGGATCTCATTCGCCTTTCGCAACTCCGAGACCTCCTTCTGCAATCGCTTGATCTCAGCCGCTGCATCGGTCGTCACCCCGGCGTCGACCTCGTATCGGCGTTGCCACAGCCGCAGCGTCTCGGGGCTCATCCCGAGCAGCCCTGCCACGTGGCGGACGGCGCTCATCATCGTGGGGTGCGACGGCCGCGTCTCCGCGAGCATCCGCAACGCCCGCTCACGCATCTCCGGCGAATACTTCCTGTTCATCGTGTTCCATCCTTACTTGAAGAACGGAACGAAAGTCAGGCCGATTCAGGACATCGGAATCTCCGAGACCTGTGTCCAGAACTGGGTTCGTAAGGCCGAGGTCGAGGACGGTATCAAGCCGGGATCGACCTCGGCGGAGAATCTCGAGTTGCGCGAAGCGCGGAAACGGATCCGTCTGCTCGAGCAGGAGAACGAGGTGCTCCGTCGAGCGGCTGCCTATCTGTCGCAGGGCGCTATCTCAAAATGATCTACCCGCTCGTCCTGGAGCTGGCCGCGCCCGGCGCTCCCGTGAGGGTGCCGGTCGCGGTGACGTGCCGGGTGTTGAAGATCGCCAAGCAGCCCTATTACCGGTGGCTTGCCGACCCGGTTTCGCAACGGGACTGGGACGAAGCGCACCTGATCAACGCTGCGATCGATATCCACGTCGACGATCCGGCGTTCGGGTATCGGTTCATCGCCGACGAGCTCGCTGACGCGGGCTTCACCGCTTCGGAGCGACGCGTCTGGCGGCTGTGCTCCCAGATGGGCATCACCAGCGCGTTCGTGCGCAAGAAGCGGGGCAAGAGCCGCCTGGTCGGGCCGCCGGTGCGCGACGACCTCGTCCGACGCGAGTTCACTGCGAATCGGCCTGACCTGCTGTGGTTGACGGATATCACCGAGCATCCCACCAGCGAGGGGAAGGTCTATCTGTGCGCGATGAAGGATGTGTTTTCCAACCGCATCGTCGGATACTCCATCGCTGACCGGATGACCTCGGAGCTCGCCGTCGCGGCCCTCAGAATGGCGATCCAACAACGAGTACTGGGCAGATTGACGCCGGTCGAGTTCGAAGCAATTATGACCACACGGGCCGCATCCGCGGCCTAAGAAGACGAGTCACCAGAACCTTCAGCAGTCCCGCCGGATAGTGGGCGAGCCAGGGGCGTTCGGTCATCGTTGATCTTTCGCCGTAGGGTCAACGACGATCGATCACCGCCGTTGGTGTGTGCGGCTCATCCTAGCCAGCAGTGGTCGCCCTGCGGCTAGGTGCTTGTGGGATTCTCCAACACCGAGAGGATGTTGCCCGCCGGGTCTGTGAACCATGCGATATCGGGCCCGAAGTCGCCCTCGATGCCGCGGGCGATGCCGAGCTCGTCCTGCTCGAAACCCTCGTAGCGGGTCATCTCGACACCGCGTGCCATGAGGTCGGTGACGGCGTCGTCGATGTCGGAGACCTCGAGGTTCAGCACCGTGTAGGTGGCGGGGGAGTGGTCGGGCTTGGGGTACACGAGTACCCAGCCGCCGCCCGGGAGGGTGAGCGAGAGCTGGCCCATCTCCGCGTCGGTCACGTCGAGCCCGAGGGTGTCGCGGTAGAAGGTGCGAGCGGCGTCGATGTCGGGCACGGCGAGCCCACTGAATCCGTAGACGTAGTCGGGCATCGGATGCTCCCCTCTCGTGTCGGCGGAGCGATCGCCGCCCTGCCGCTCAGAATGGCACCGCGCCCGCCGGGGCGCTACCCCTTCGCTTCGGAGCCGCGCTCCGTGCTCGCCTCGCCCTGCTCGAGCTCAGCGACGAGCTCCATGGCCGTGAGCTCGCGCGGCCCCTCCTCGATCGCGTCGAGCGTGCCGAGCACGGTCGACTCGTCGAGGCGCTGCAGCTTGCGCGCAGTGGGGAAGACCTGGCGCTCCATCGACCCGACGAAGCCGTTGTAGTTCTTGATCGTGCTCTCGATGGAGCGCCCGAGCTTCTCGACGTGCCCGGCCATCGTCGCGAGGCGCCCGTAGAGCTCGCGGCTCAGATCGAAGAGCACCTTCGCATCGGCGGTGAGGACATCCTGCTGCCAGGAGAACGCGACGGTCTTGAGCACCGACCACAGGGTGACGGGGGAGGCGAGGGCCACGCGCTTGCTGAAGGCGTAGTCCATGATGCCCGGGTCGGCCTCCATGGCCGACGACACGAGCGACTCGCTCGGAATGAAGGCGATGACGAGCTCGGGCGAGGCCTCGAGGCCCGCCCAGTAGGCCTTGCTCGCGAGGGTGTCGATGTGGCCG
Source organism: Microcella pacifica (assembly GCF_009371975.2). Classification (GTDB taxonomy): domain Bacteria; phylum Actinomycetota; class Actinomycetes; order Actinomycetales; family Microbacteriaceae; genus Microcella; species Microcella pacifica. Next base: position 214,369 of record NZ_VIKT02000001.1, on the reverse strand, counting down.
CGCACGAGCCGCACGTGCTGCTTCATGAGGGTCTCGCGCTGCGCGCCCTCCTCACCCGTCGCGGTGACGGGAATCTGGCTCGCGCGCAGGTACGCCTCGAACGGCACCTTGGCGTCGACGGCGATGTTCTTGCCGCCGGGAAGGTGGATGACCATGTCGGGGCGACCCGCGCCGGCGTCGGAGGTGATGCTCGACTGCACGTCGAAGTCGACGCGCTCGATGAGCCCCGCCGCCTCGACGACGTTGCGCAGCTGCGTCTCGCCCCAGACGCCGCGCACGCTGTTCGAGCGCAGGGCCGAGGCGAGCGACTCGGCCGTGCTGCGCAGCCTCTCCTCCGACTCGGTCGCCGCGCGCAGCTGCTGCGCGAGCTGGCCGTGCTGCTGGCTGCGCTGCGCCTCGAGCTCGGTGACCTTCGACTGCATCGTGCGCAGCGACTCCTGCACGGGCGCGAGGGCCTGCAGCACGCGGCTCTCCTGCTTGTCGCGCTCCTCCCGCTCGAGGTCGCGATGCCGGGCGAGGGCGAGCTGCTCGTCGAGGGCGCTCGCGCGCGACTCCGCCTGGGCGACGCGCACCTCCGCAGCGGTGGCCTGCTCGCGCAGTGCGGCGAGCTCTGCCGCTGCGCCCCCGCGACGCGAGAGGAGGAGGCCGATGATGACGCCGAGCACAGCGCCGACGACGAGGCCGAGCAGGAGCGGGAGCAGGAAGTCCATACGAGCCAGTGTGCCAGGAGCATCCGACAGCGATCGTCCCGAGGAGACGGTGGCCGTGGTCGTATCGTGAGGGCATGACCCAGGCGCCGCGCTCCCTCGACGTGAGCACCGATGACCTGCGCTACCTCGTCGCCGTCGCGCGCGTCGGCCGCATGGTGTCGGCCGCGGCGCTCCTCGGCGTCGACCACACGACCGTGCGGCGGCGGCTCGACCGCCTCGAGGCGGCGCTCGGCGTGCGACTGCTCGACCGCGGTGCCGACGGGTGGCAGCTCACCGCGATCGGGCGCGACGTCGTCGAGCGCGCCTCGGGCCTCGAGGGGCTCGTCGAGCAGGTCGTCGCGGCGGCGTCCGGCAGCGACGTCGTGCGCGGCACCGTGCGGGTCGCGACGCCCGACGGCTTCGGCGCGGTGTTCGCGGCTGCGGCGCTCGCGCGGGTGCGCACCGAGCATCCCGGAATCGCCGTCGAGCTCGTGACCTCCACGAAGCCGATCTCCTTGCGCGGCTCCGGTTTCGATCTCGTCGTGTCGATCGGGTCGACGGCGGGGTCGCGCGTGCAGTCCGAGCTTCTCACGGAGTACTCGCTGCGCCTCTACGCCTCGCCCGAGTACCTGGCCGCGCGGCCGCCTATCCGCGACCCCGCCGACCTCGCCGGCCACGACCTCGTCTTCTACGTGGATGCCCTGCTCACGGTGCACGAACTCGACCTCGCCCCCGTGCTCGGCGACATGCGGCTCGGCTTCGGCTCGACGAGCGTCTTCGCGCAACTCGAGGCGGCGCGCGCCGGGGCGGGCATCGGGCTGCTGCACGCGTTCATGGCCGAGGGCGTCGAGGGGCTCGTGCCGGTGCTGCCCGGCGCGGTCGACTTCCGGCTGCCGTTCACGCTCTCCACGCGCCCCGACAGCCCCGCGGTGGATGCCGTCGCGATCGTGCGCGAGGCGCTGCGCGATGAGGTTGACCGGCGTCGCGCCGAGCTGCTGCCGGGTGGCTAGTGCTGTGCGTTTTCGCAGATAGCGTGTGCGACTTCGGTGCTTGATCGCAGAGCGTGGGGAGCGCAGACTGGGGTCGACCACCGTCGTCCGCGTGAAGGAGCACCCCATGACCGATGTCCAGAATTCGCTCGTGCAGCACTGGGTCGGCGGCGAGGCCTTCGCCGGCACCTCTACGCGCACCGCGCCGGTCTACAACCCTGCTCGCGGCGCCGTCGCCCGCGAGGTCGCCCTCGCCTCGACCGCCGACGTCGACCACGCCGTCTCCGTCGCCGCAGTAGCGCAGCCCGGGTGGGCTGGCACGTCGATCGCGAAGCGCCAGCAGATCATGTTCGCCTTCCGCGAGGCGCTCAACGCGCGCAAGGACGAGCTCGCGGCGATCCTCACCGAGGAGCACGGCAAGGTGCTCAGCGACGCGGCCGGCGAGATCGCGCGCGGCCTCGAGATCGTCGAGCTCGCCTGCTCGATCCCGCAGCTGCTCAAGGGCGAGTACAGCGAGAACGTCTCCACCGGCGTCGACGTCTACTCGCTCAAGCAGCCTCTCGGCGTCGTCGGCATCATCAGCCCCTTCAACTTTCCCGCCATGGTGCCGCTGTGGTTCTTCCCGCTCGCGATCGCCGCAGGCAACACGGTCGTGCTCAAGCCCTCCGAGAAGGACCCCTCGGCGTCGCTGTGGATGGCGCAGGTCATGAAGGAGTGCGGTCTGCCGGACGGCGTTCTCAACGTCGTGAACGGCGACAAGGAGGCCGTGGATGCTCTGCTCGAGCATCCCGAGATCGCCAGCATCTCCTTCGTCGGGTCGACGCCGATCGCCCGCTACATCTACGAGACCGCCTCCAAGAACGGCAAGCGCGTGCAGGCCCTCGGCGGCGCCAAGAACCACATGCTCGTGCTGCCCGACGCCGACCTCGACCTCGTCGCCGACTCCGCCGTCAACGCGGGCTTCGGCTCGGCCGGCGAGCGCTGCATGGCCGTGTCGGTCGTCGTCGCCGTCGAGCCCGTCGCCGATGAGCTCATCGACAAGATCCGCTCGCGCATGAGCGGCCTGAAGGTCGGCGACGGCACGCGCAGCTGCGACATGGGCCCGCTCATCACGCAGGAGCACCGCGACAAGGTCGCCTCCTACCTCGACGTCGCCGCCGAGGACGGCGCCGAGATCGTCGTCGACGGGCGCGGCATCGAGGTCGACGGCGACGCGAACGGCTTCTGGCTCGGCCCGACCCTCGTCGACAAGGTGCCCACGACCTCGCGCGTCTACACCGACGAGATCTTCGGCCCCGTGCTCTCCGTCGTGCGCGTCAAGACGTACGAGGAGGGGCTCGCCCTCATCAACGGCTCGCAGTACGGCAACGGCACGGCGATCTTCACCAACGACGGCGGAGCCGCGCGGCGCTTCCAGAACGAGGTCACCGTGGGCATGATCGGCATCAACGTGCCCATCCCCGTGCCGGTCGGCTACTACTCGTTCGGCGGCTGGAAGAACTCGCTCTTCGGCGACGCGAAGGCGTACGGCACGCAGGCGATCCCGTTCTTCACGCGCGAGAAGGCGATCACCTCGCGCTGGCTCGACCCCTCGCACGGCGGCATCAACCTGGGCTTCCCGCAGAACTAGCGCTCGCGCAGCGCTCCGCTCCGCTCCGCGCCGCTCCGCGGCGCGCTGCGCGAGCGCCCCTACGCGCCAGATCTGGCGCAGAGGGGCACTCGCCGCCCGCGGTTCCGCCCTCTTGGGGCAATTCTGGGAGCACGAAGAACGGGCTCGGGGCACGTGGGGCGGACTTGGGCGCGACGATCGGGCGTGGGCGCGGGCGCGTGCGCGGGCGTGGGCGTGGGCGCGGGCGCGTGCGCGGGCGCGCGGCTACGTCTCGTCGGCGGCGTCGCGGTCGCGCATGCTGCCCATCGCGGAGCCGTCGCCGTACTTCTCGCGCGGGATGACGCTGAGCGTGCCGTTGGTCTTGAGTACGATCGCGGCGATGCTCGCGAGGTCCCCGCTGCCGCTCGAGCGCACCGCCTGCTCGACCTCGGTCTCCGTGAGCCGGTTGCGGGCGATCGCGTCGCGCCTGAGTGCGCCGTCGCGCACGAGCACGACCGGCTGAGCAGAGACGACGGAGCGAGTGCGCGGCCACCGCGATGACACGAGCGCGACGACGAGCTGCAGGCCGACGAGCAGGGCGAGGGCCGCGAGACCCTCGGACCACGACACGTCGGAGCTCAGCAGGATCGTCGCGAGCGTCGAGCCGATCGCGACGGTGACGACGAAGTCGAAGGCGTTGAGCTGGCTCAGCGTGCGCTTGCCGCTCAGCCGCAGTACGACGATGAGCGTCGCATACGCGGCACTCCCCACGAGCAGCACCCGCGCTATGTCTCCCCACGAGTCGAACCACATCACGCTCCCCTCTCCGCGCGCGGCACTCGGGGGCCGCGAGCGCTCGCCACGGTAGCCCGTCGGCGCGAGTGGCCTCCCAGCTTCCGGGATGTGGCGCCGCAACCAGTGTCAGATCTGGCGCAAGGGGGCGCTCGCCTCCTCCGGATGCGCCACTTCGCGTCAGATCTGGCGCATGTTGCGGGGTGTGACGTCGCGCGTCACTGCGTGACGTCGTGTTGCGGTGCGTGACGGCCGCCCTCGACGCGCGCCGGGCATCCCGCCTAGCGTCGCCCGCATGACTCTTCTCACCGCACCCTCCGTCCCCACGTCCACCGCCGACGAGCGGGCCGCGCGGCTCACCGAGGCGGGCGCCGCCTGGGGCGATCGCATTGCCGCAGACGCGACCTCCGCCCAGCTCACCTACCGCGTCTCGGGCGTCGGCGAGGGCTCGGTCGCGACGACGATCCGCGCCGGCAAGCACGCGTTCGTCGTCGACGAGCCGGCCGCGCTCGCGGGCGACGATGTCGCTCCGAGCCCCGTCGAGTTCGCGCTCGGCGCTCTCATCTCGTGCCAGGTCGTCGTCTACCGCCTGTACGCGCAGGCGCTGGGCATCCAGGTCGACGACATCACGATCGACGCGGAAGGCGATCTGGATGCGCGCCGCCTGTTCGGCATCGACGAGGGCGTGCGGGCCGGCTTCAGCGACGTGCGGCTCGCGATCACGATCACCGGCCCCGAGTCGCAGGAGCGCTACGAGCACTTGCGCGAGGCTGTCGACGCGCACTGCCCGGTGCTCGACCTGTTCGCGAACGCGACGCCCGTGACCGCGACGGTGCGCAAGGGCTGAACCGCGTCGCTCGGGCCGGAGCGACTCGGCCTAGCCGAGCACGGCCGGGCGTCGGTCAGCCGCGGCCGCCTCGGCCGCCGGACCGATGAGGCCGAGCCCGCCGCCCGTGATGCGCGCGAGGTCCTCCATCGTGGAGACGTCGTGGCGCTTCGCCGCATGGACGATGATGGCGGCGCACGCTTCGGCGTCGGCGAGCGCGTCGTGGTGGGCGAAGTCCTCGAAGCCCGCCGCCATCGCCGCGACGGGCAGCTTGTAGGAGTCGAGGTGGTAGGTCTTGCGCGCGACCCGCAGGCTGCACAGGTAGCGCAGGTCGGGCGTCTCGAGCCGGCTCGCCTCGCAGGCGGCGCGCAGCACCCCCATGTCGAACCCCGCGTTGTGGGCGGTGAGAACGTCGCCGTCGACGAAGTCGAGCAGGGCATCCACCTGATCGCACCACAGAGGCGCGTCGACGATGTCGGCGGCGGTGATGCCGTGGATGCGCGTGTTCCACTCGAGCACGTGGTCGAAGCCGAGCGGCGGGCGGATTAGCCAGCCCGCCTTGTCGACCACGCGACCGTCGCGCACCTTCACGAGCCCCACCGAGCACGCGGAGGCCGCAGCATTGTTGGCGGTCTCGAAGTCGATGGCGGTGAAGTTCAGGGGCACGCTCCGATGCTCGCATGCGCCCCCGACCGCGTGCTCCGGGCGCGCCGCGCGGCCCTAGCCTGAGACCGTGAACGCCCTCCGCCGCTTCAGCCCCGCCGTGCTCGCCCAGTTGTTCTGGGCGAGCAACTTCGTCGTCGCCGACCGGGTGGTCGCCGAGTTCTCGCCGCTCGAACTGACATGGCTGCGCTGGGTGGGCGCGCTGCCGATCCTCGTCGTCGTGGCGTGGTGGCTGGAGAAGCCCCGGTGGCGGGATGCTCTGCGCGAGTGGCGCCTGCACCTCGTGCAGGCACTGCTCGGCATGGTGTTCTACACACTCTTCCTCTACTCGGCGCTCGAGTCGACCTCGCCGGTGACGGCGAGCGTCATCACGGCGCTCAACCCGGCGGTCATCGCGATCGCGGCGGTCATCGTGCTGCACGAGCGCATCCGACGACCCGGCGTCGTCGGCATCGTCGTGTCGTTCGCGGGTGTGCTGATCGTCATCCTCACGGGGCAGGGCCTCAGCGAAGGCATCGGCTTCTCGCCCGGCGACCTGCTCATGCTCGGCGCGATCAGCGTGTGGACGGCCTACGTCATCACGAGCCGCCGCCTGACGACTCCGCCGATCACGGCGACGACGATCCAGGCGGCCATGAGCGCGGTCATGCTCGTTCCCGTCGTCGCCGTGCTCGGGGCGCCCGGCATCGAGGCCGGGCCGAGCGCTGGGGCGTGGTGGGGCCTCGTCTGGATCATGGTCTTCCCCTCCGCCCTCGCCTACCTGTTCTGGAACATCGCGGTCGGCACCCTCGGCGCGTCGAAGACGGGCGTGTTCCTCAACCTCTTGCCGGTGTTCACGGCGGTCATCGCACTCGCGTTCGGCGACGTCCTCACGATCGGCCAGGTCGTCGGCGGCGCGGTCGTGCTCGCCGGCGTGTACCTGACGACGCGGCCGGGAAGGGATCACGAACCGGGCGTTCCCGCTCTGCCGGAGCCGCTCGACCCGGAGAAGCCTGACCCGGATGCTCCCGCCGACCCCGCGCGCCGGGAATAGTTCTGCATACGAACGCATTGACTCCAGCATGACGAAGCTCGGATTCCTCTCCTTCGGACACTGGCAGGACGTCCCCGGCTCGCGCACGCGCACAGGCGCCGAAGTGCTGCAGCAGGCGATCGAGCTCGCGGTCGCCGCCGAGGAGGTCGGCGTCGACGGCGCGTACTTCCGCGTGCACCACTTCGCCCGCCAGCACGCCTCGCCGTGGCCCTTGCTGGCCGCCGCGGGTGCGCGCACGAGCCGCATCGAGCTCGGCACGGGCGTCATTGACATGCGCTACGAGAACCCCCTCGCGATGGCGGAGCTCGCCGCACAGGCCGACCTCATTGCGAGCGGCCGACTGCAGCTCGGCATCAGCCGGGGGTCACCCGAGACGGTCGTCGACGGCTGGCGCGCATTCGGCTTCAAGCCCGCCGAGGGCGAGAGCGACGCCGACATGGCGCGGCGCCACACCGACATCTTCCGCCGCGCGATCGCCGGGGAGGGCTTCGCGCCCGCGAACCCGCACATGACGGGCACGACGGCGATGCAGCCGATCCAGCCGCATGCGCCGGGCCTGAGCGACCGCATCTGGTGGGGCGCGGGCACGCGCGCGACCGCCGTGTGGACGGCCGAGCAGGGCATGAACCTCATGAGTTCGACGCTGCTCACGGAGGACACCGGGGCTCCGTTCGACGAGCTGCAGGCGGAGCAAATCGCGATGTACCGCGAGGCATGGGCGTCGGCGGGGCACGCTCGCACGCCGCGGGTGTCGGTGAGTCGGAGCATCCTGCCGATCATCGACGAGGAGACGCAGTACTACTTCGGCGTGCAGGCGCAGGGCGCCCAGCGCGACCAGGTGGGCATTCTCGACGGTGCGCGCTCGCGCTTCGGCCGCTCCTACATCGGAGCACCCGACGCGATTGCCGCGGAGCTCGCGCAGGACGCCGCCGTGCAGGCCGCCGACACGCTGCTCGTGACCGTGCCGAACCAGCTCGGGCCGGAGTTCAATGCCCGCATCCTCGAGTCCATCAAGCGCGACATCATGCCCATCGTGGACGCCGAGGTCGTACCCTCGCTCGCGTGAGGATCCTCCTTCTCAGCGATACGCACCTGCCCGTGCGGGCGAAGGCCCTGCAGCCGCAGGTGTGGCGCCTCGTCGACGAGGCAGACCTCGTCATCCACGCGGGCGACTGGGTCGACGTCGCGACGCTCGACGCACTCGAGTCGCGCGCGGCACGCCTCGTCGGCGTTGCGGGCAACAACGACGGCCCCGAGCTGCACGACCGGCTCGGCGAGGTTGCCCGCGTCGAGGTCGAGGGCGTGCGTATCGCGGTCATCCACGAGACAGGCGCCGCAGCGGGTCGCGAGCGCCGGTGCGACGCCCTGTTCGGTCCCGATTCGGATGCTCCCGCCGACGTCCTCGTCTTCGGCCACTCCCACATCCCCTGGGATTCGACGACTCCCGGCGGCGTGCGCCTCCTCAACCCGGGCTCGCCGACTGACCGGCGGCGCCAGCCCGTCGGCACGGTCATGACCGCCCACGTCGCCGACGGCGCTCTGCACGACGTGACCCTCGTGCCGACCCCGCGCTGAGTTGCTCGGCGGGACGCTCCTCCGCGTGCAGCGCCGAACTCGCCCGTTCGGGAACGCTTCACCGGTTCCGGAACGGGCGAGTCGTTCCAGGTCGGGTGGGTCGCCCCGCGCGGTGTGTCTCAGCGCCCGGCGGCGTACCCCTGCGCCCCGCGCGAGTTCGCCGCCGCGTAGAAGCAGCCGCGCTCGGGGTCGACACCCACGCAGCTCAGGCGGCCGAGGCTCCACGGCCCCATGACCGTCACCTCGTGGCCGCGCGCCCGCAGTTCCTCGATCACTGAATCCCCCAGCCGCGACTCGACCGTGAGCGACGCCGGCTGCACCGTGCGCGGCTCGAACGACGAGACCATCGCATCGGTGTGGAACATGGGCGCGTCGATGGCCTGCTGCGGCTCGTAGCCTCCCACGAGCCGGCGCAGAAGGTAGAGCAGCTGCCACTGGTCCTGCTGGTCACCGCCCGGGGTGCCGAGCGCTTCGATCACGCGCCCGTCGCGCACGAGCATGGTCGGCGACAGCGTGCTGCGCGGCCGGATGCCCGGCGCAAGCCGAGACGGAGCATCCTCGTCGAGCCACGCCATCTGCAGGCGCGTGCCCAGGCAGAAGCCGAGACCCGGAATCGTGGGCGACGACTGCAGCCAGCCGCCCGAGGGCGTCACCGAGATCATCGTGCCGTGCCGGTCGACCACGTCGAGGTGGCACGTGTCGCCGCGCTGGCGCCCCGCGCGGTCGAGCGTCGGCTCGCCCGAGCCCGGCAGGGGATCGGCCGCAGTCTCGCCGGCTGAGCGCACGGGCGGCATCCACGGCGAGCGGCCGCCGGGGCGGCCGGGGCGCACCTCGCGCGACGCGTTCTCGCTGATCGCGGCAGCGCGCTCGGCCGCGTAGGACGCGCTCAGCAGCTCGGCGAGCGGCACCTCGGCGTGGGCGGGGTCGCCGTACCAGGCGTCGCGGTCGGCGAGGGCGAGCTTGAGCGCCTCGGTGATGGTGTGCACGCCGAGCGCCGTCGACGGGTCGAGCACGGCATCGCCGTGCGGCGATGTCGCGGCGCGCGCCTCGAGGATCGCGAGCGCCTGCAGCAGCACGGGCCCCTGGCTCCACGGGCCGGCCTTGACCACGTCGACGCCGCGGAAGCTCAACGCGACGGGCTCCTCCTCGGCGGGCGCGTACGCGGCGAGATCCGCCGCGGTGAGCACGCCGGGCAGCGCGCCGCCGAGGGAGTGCTGCACGGGCTCGCGCACGAACTCCTCGACGGCCGAGCCCACCTCGCGGTTCCACCAGTCGATCGCGGCGCGCACGCGCGACTCGCGGCTGCTGCCCGCACTCGACGAAGGCGCCTCGCCCGCGCCCATGAGGCGCGCGAGCACCGCGGCCCACGGCTCGTTGGTGATCATGTCGCCGGGTGCGGGAGCCGTGCCGCCGGGCATCCACTGCGCAGCCGAGGTCGGCCAATGCTCCTCGAACAGCGGCGCCACCGCGGTGATCACGCGCACCACGTTCTCGTGCACGGGGTGCCCGTCGCGCGCGTAGCCGAGAGCGGGGGCGAGCACGTCGGCCAGCTCCCAGGTGCCGCGCGTCTCGAGCAGGTGAAGCCACGCGACAACCGAGCCGGGCACGGCGGCGGCGAGCGGGCCGGCACCGGGAACCTCGTCGAGCCCCAGCGAGCGGTAGTGCTCGATGGTCGCGGCGGCCGGCGCGGCGCCCTGCCCTGCGAGAACGAAGGGATGCTCGCCCGCGGGTGCGACGAGCGCCGTGAGATCCCCGCCCGGCCCGTTGAGGTGCGGCTCGACCACGTGCAGCACGAACGCCGCAGCCACGGCGGCGTCGACGGCGGTGCCGCCCCGCTCGAGCACCGACTGCGCGGTGGCCGTGGCGAGCCAGTGCGTGCTCGCCGCCATGCCGAACGTTCCCCGCAGCTCGGGGCGCGTGCGGTCGGCGGGCGCCGGGGTGAAGGCGGGGGAGGGGGAGTCGGCGCTCATGCTCCCACGCTAGGCGCTCAGTAGCGCGGCGCGGCCGGCTGGCCGTAGAACTGCTCGAGCGTGCGCCGGCCGCTCGCGGCGTAGTCGGCGGCGAGCGTCTCCCCGACGTACCGGAAGTGCCAGGACTCGTACTCGTACCCGGTGACGCTCGTCATGCCCGACTCGTAGCGCAGGATGTAGCCGTACTTCCACGAGTTGGCGGCCAGCCAGCGCCCCTGGCGGGTGGCGCCCAGGCACGTGTATGAGCCGCAGTTGGAGGCCCCGATGGGGTACAGGTCGGCGGCGAGCCCCGTCTGGTGCTCGCTGTGCCCCGGTCGCGCGACGTACAGGTCGGCGTACGTCTGGCCGCGCGTGCGGACGGCGTTGTTGTAGATCGCCGCCTGGGAGGACGCGGGCCGGTAGCCGCTCGTGAGCCCCACACTCCCCGCGCCCGCCGCGCGCACACCCGAGTACATGCGCTCGAGGGCCGCCGCCGCATCCGACCGCAGCAGGTAGGAGCCGCTGCTGGGAATCGAGGGGCGACGCAGGCTGCTCGGCACGTAGCTCGTCGGAATGCCGTTGCGCTTGTTCACGAGCACCCACAGTGAGGATGCTGAGCTCAGGCTTCGGCACTGCTCGAGTCGCTCGACGCCGGGGCTGAGGGCGCCCGGCCCGCCGACGAGGGTGCGCGTCGTGATGGCGCTCGAGCCCAGGGCGCTGCGCACCGAGCTGGGGGCGCAGTAGGGGAGCGAGAGGTACAGCGGCAGGTTCTCGCGCGCGGCGAGGACGGAGATGGAGAGGGCGTCGGCGAAGCTCGTGCCGGAGGCGATGAGCACGCGGGGCGCGCTCGTGCCGAACGCCGATTCGGAGATTGCGCGCGCCGTGGCGTAGCGGTCGGCGCCGGCGGCGCGCTCCACCTGGCTCGAGCCCAGCTCGGAACCCAGCTGCGATGCGATGCCGCGGGAGACGACGCTCGTGCCGCCGACGAGCACGACCGAGGTCGTGCCGAGGTCGCGCAGCAGCCGCAGAGCGGTGCGGTCGAGACGAGAGCCGTTGCCGCGCACGATGAGCACGGGCGCTCCCGCGGAGCCCGCGGCGGGGCCGGCGGCGAGAGCGTCGGGGAAGCTCGCGCCCGTGGCGACGAACACGGTGTCGGCACTGCTGAAGACGGAGCGCACGAGCAGCTCAGCGGTCGCGTAGCGGTCGGCGCCGCCGATGCGCTCGACGGGCGCAATGGCGTCGGCGGCCCTCGCGACCGACGACGAGATCGCGCTCGTGCCGCCGACGACGACGATGCGATCGGGGTCGAGACGTCGCAGCTCGTCGGCGACGACGCGCGGCAGGCTGCGCGAGGCGGTGAGCAGCAGGCCCCCGCCGGCGGCGGCCGCGACGGGCCCGGCAACGATCGCGTCGGGGAAGTTCTCGCCCGCGACGAGGTACACGACGTCGGGGGTGTCGGGGCCGGGGAAGGTCGCGAGGCTCGCCGCGACGGAGGTCGCGTACCGGTCGGCGCCGCTGATGCGCTCGGTCGTCGCGGCGGCGGGCGAGACGGTCGACGTCACGGGCTGCGTCGAGCCGAGCGAGGTCGGCACGGCGGGGCGCTCCGCTTGAGCGGGGGCCGAAGCCGCGAGCACGATGCCCGCGCCGGCGAGGAGGGCGAGGGCGGTGGCGGCGCGAGGGCGGAGGCCGAGCATCCCTCGATGCTACCGACTGCGACGGCAACCCTGCTGATGCGCCCGAGATCGGCGCTCTCGGCTCAGCGGTCGCCGGTAGGCTGAACCCCCGTGGCTCTCACTATCGGCATCGTCGGCCTGCCCAACGTCGGCAAGTCCACCCTCTTCAACGCGCTCACCGAGAACGACGTGCTCGCGGCGAACTATCCGTTCGCCACGATCGACCCGAACGTGGGTGTCGTCGAGCTGCCCGACGAGCGCCTGACGGTGCTCGCGCAGATCTTCGGCAGTGAGCGCATCCTGCCCGCCACTCTGTCGTTCGTCGACATCGCGGGCATCGTCAAGGGTGCGAGCGAGGGCGAGGGCCTCGGCAACCAGTTCCTCGCGAACATTCGCGAGTCCGACGCGATCGCGCAGGTCGTGCGCGCCTTCACCGACAGCGACGTCGTGCACGTCGCCGGCGGAGTCGACCCGGCGAGCGACATGGAGACGATCAACACCGAGCTCATGCTCGCCGACCTGCAGACGCTCGAGAAGGCGCTCCCGCGATACGAGAAGGAGCTGCGGGGCAAGAAGCTGGATCCTGCGGTCATGGATGCGGCCCTCGCTGCGAAGGCCCACCTCGAGGCCGGGCGCACGCTCTCCGCCGCCGGGTTCGACGCCTCCCCGATCCGCGAGCTCGGCCTGCTGAGCGCGAAGCCGTTCATCTACGTGTTCAACGTCGACGAGGGCGTGCTCGGCGACCGCGCGCGCATGGACGAGCTCGCCGCACTGGTCGCGCCGGCGCAAGCCGTGTTCCTCGACGCGAAGATCGAGAGCGAGCTCATCGGCCTCGACCCCGAGGACGCGGCCGAGCTTCTCGCGTCGACGGGTCAGACGGAGAGCGGGCTCTCGCAGCTCGCGCGCATCGGCTTCGACACGCTCGGACTGCAGACGTACCTCACGGCGGGCCCGAAGGAGTCGCGCGCCTGGACGATCGGCAAGGGCTGGAAGGCCCCGCAGGCAGCCGGTGTCATCCACACCGACTTCGAGAAGGGCTTCATCAAGGCCGAGATCATCGGCTTCGACGACCTCGTCGCGTGTGGTTCGGTCGCGGAGGCCCGCGCGAAGGGCAAGGCCCGCATCGAGGGCAAGGACTACGTCATGCAGGACGGCGACGTGGTCGAGTTCCGCTTCCAAGCAACGTCTGGAAACCAGAAGTAGGTAGATGTCCGATGCTTCTCGACTCAACGGTGCTCGGGGGCCGTGCAACCGCAGGAGAGGTCGCGGGTCGGGCCGTATTGCTCGTCCAACTTCCCCCGCCGCGTTGGAACTTTCGTCGTTCCCCGCCGCTCTGGGAGTTGCATGACGTTCCTTGGGACGATCCGGACGCCGAATGTACCGATTCCTATTGGGATGGAGAAGCGCTTATTGCAAGACTCAACGAGTCGGCGATTGAGTGGTTGCCTTCCAGTGAACTTCGCAGCTTCATTGATGAGCACTTCCACGAGCTCGAGTCCGCTCGCGTCATGCGAGATCGTGGCTTGTGAAGTGGTCGAGTCCCGGCTTAACGCCTAGCGTTATTGACGCGACGCGTTATACAATGATCGCGTGATCCGGTCGTTCGGCAGCAAAGACACAGAGCGACTGTGGCGTCGTGAACGGGTGCCGTCGATCGATCCTCGGATCCATTCGGTGGCGCTGCGGAAGCTTCGCCAAGTGGGAGCCGCGACCGTTCTTGACGACTTGCGAATCCCGCCCGGTAATCGGCTTGAGGCGCTGAAAGGCAATCGAGCCGGGCAGCACAGCATCAGAATCAACGACCAGTGGCGGATCTGCTTCGTGTGGACCGATGCTGGGCCAGAGGAGGTCGAGATCGTTGACTATCACTGACAAGATTCCCCCGATTCATCCGGGCGAGGTTCTCATGGAGGACTTCATCAGGGGGTTTGGCATCACCCAGAACCGCCTCGCTGTTGCGATCGGTGTGCCTCCGCGTCGCATCAACGAGATCGTGCATGGCACGCGCGGAATCAGCGCAGACACCGCGCTTCGGCTGTCGAAGTACTTCGGCACGTCGGCCGAGTTCTGGCTGAACCTGCAGACGCACTACGAGCTCGATCGTGCGCAAGATCGAGCAGCTGACCAGATCGCCGCGATCACGCCTCTCCAGGTCGCGTGACGGCCGAGGTGCTCGACCGAAGCGTTCGCGTAGGCGTCCGCAGTCGGGCCGTCGGAGTAGCCTGCGGGCATGGACCAATTCGAGGCCCGAGCGATGACGCACATGCTGGTTGTGGAAGATGCGACCGCCAGTCGTGACTGGTACGTCAAGGTCTTGGGTGCCTCTGTCTACGGCGAATACGGAGGCACCTCGGTGGTGCTGGATCTGCTGGGGAACTGGCTGTTGCTCGTCACCGGCGGTGGACCGAGCCCGGAAAAGCCGACTGTCACGTTCGCCGCGCCGGGTGATGCTGATCACGTCAGCTCGCAGCTCATCTTTCGGGTCGATGACTGTCAGGGCACCTACGTCCTGCTCAGCGCGCGCGGAGCCCAGTTTCTGAGCGCACCTCTTGATCGAGGTGGCGAGATTCGGGCATTCTTCCGCGACCCGGACGGCCACTTGTTCGAAATCTCACAGCTGACCTGACCGGCGTACGGGAGGTTTCTCGCCGCGCGCGCGAACTGGCCCATCAGATGACACACGATTCACGCAACAACGACCTTGAACCATGACACCCAGATACTCGCTGGTGAGATCGTCTACCGATTCATCGACGACAAGGAGCCAAGATGACTTCCCACAATGAGGGTGCCTCGGAGGGCCGCACGCCCGCGCCCGACGAGTCGAGCATCCCCGAGCTCGAGGACGATGAGACGATCGCCCCTCGACCGGAGGAGGAGATCGCCGACGCAGCTCGAGCGGAACCGGACCTCGATAACGCCTAATCGGTAGCTCGCTCGCTCACGTCTTCGCGATGCTGCGCCGCGACGGCGTGTGAGAATGAGTCGTGACCACGACCTACCCGCCTCGCACCAACACGCTCGCACTCGTCGGATTCATCGCCAGCTTCATGCTCCCGATCGTCGGCATCGTGCTCGGCGTGATGGCTCGCCGCCAGATCGCCGTGACGCATGAGGGAGGTCGGGGGCTCGCTACAGCCGCCCTGATCATCGGAATCGTCGGCACGACCGTGCAGGTGATCTTCTTCATCGTCTGGCTCTCACTCTTCACGTACGGGATCAGCCAGGCTCCCGTCTTCCGCTAGCAGCCCGCCTCCGCGGTGGCGCGACGGCTCAGTTCTCGGCAGCCTCGGTCGCGCGGGGTGCGCTCGCGAGGAGGTCGGCGACCTCCGTGGCAACCACCGTCGGAAAGGTGACCGTCAGTTCTCCACCGGTGGTGGTGATGATGAAGCCGGTGCCGATGCCGCCTGAGGCGCCCCCGAGTGGCGCGCCACTGATGGAGAGCGCGTTGGGCGATGGGGCAGGTCGGATGCTCTGCACGGGCACGACGCGATCACCGACGATCCCGATCGACGGGCTGAAGCGCAACAGGCCGGGTTCCACGGTGGCGACGCCGCCGCTCCATTCGGTACCAATGTTCAGTACGCGTCGTTCGAGTGCACGGATCGAGCACCGCACTTCCCCCACGAGGAGCCGTTTGCGGTCGTTGCGTCGGTCGACCTCTTCGGGAATGAGCCACCAGAGCCATCCGACGAGCAGGTCGCCGATGACGTCGAACACGAAGCTCACTCGACAATTCTCGCACTCGAGTCGCGCGGTGTCGTCAGCTGCCGAGCTCTTCGCGCAACCTCGGCTCAACCCGGTGCTCGGGTCGAGCCCCCGACTTGTCGGCGTAGAAGGCGCGAATGCGGTCCATGTCGTGCGGCACGTCGCCGGTGAGCTCAAGCGTCGGCCCGAGCCCGGTGGTCATGGTCGTGCGGTCGACGTAGCCCAGCGTGACCGGGAGGCCCGCTTCGCGCGCGATCCGGTAGAAGCCCGACTTCCAGTGGCTGTGGCCTCTGCGGGTGCCATCGGGGGTGGCGACGAGGCCGAAGACATCGCCAGAGCGGATGCGCTCGAGCACTTCCGACACCACGAGAGCTGGAGCATCCCGGTCGACAGGTATGCCGCCGAGGCGTCGCATGATCGGCCCGCGCCAGCCGCGGAACAGGCTCTTCTTGCCGAGCCAGCGAAAGTGCAGGTCGAGCCGCCAGGCGATCGCGAGCATGAAGACGAAATCCCAGTTCGACGTGTGCGGTGCCCCAACGAGAACGGTGGGGCGATCGGGGGCGGGCTCCGAGACGAGCTTCCAGCGGCTGACGGCCCAGAACGCGCGGGCGACGAGGCGTCGAACGACCATGGGTCAAGCGTATGTCGCCGTGGGAGCCGACACGCACGCGGGGGAGTGTGCCTCGCGAGGCATGTGCCGCGAGAGGCACAGGGCGATCACGGGTATTCCGACCGGCATCGGCGCAGAGCCGACACACAGCCCGCACGCCCCACCCGCACACGCCACCCGCACCTGACGCCCAGAAATCGAACATGGACGCGCGCACTGCTCGCGCGCTAGCGTCAGCGCATGTTCCTTCTCGAGCTCAACTGGCTGGGCATTCTCGCCGGATTCGTCGTGTACTTCATCACGGGCGCGATCTGGTTCGGCCCCAAGACCTTCTACCCCGCGTGGATGCGGGCCAAGGGTCACGACCCGGCGAACCCGCCCGGCATGCACGGCATGACCGTCGTCTTCGGTCTGACCGCGGTCGGCGCCCTCGTGCAGGTCATTGCGCTCGCGAGCGTGCTCTGGTTCGTCGCCGAGGCGCAGGGCGCCGCCGGTCCGCTCGGCGGCGCGCTCGCCGGCCTCCTCATCGGCATCGGCTTCGCCGCCGCGAGCTCGCTCTCGCACCGCCTCTTCGGTGGTGACGGCTTCCGCGTGTGGGCGATCGAGGTCGGCGGCGACATCGTCGGTCTCACTCTCGCGGGCCTCGTCCTCGGCCTCATCGGCTGACGCGCAGGTCGCGTCCGGCACGATAGAAACGTGGATGCTCACCGCGCGCTGACCGACGCCCGAGCCGCGCTCGCCGCGGCCGCCGCCGAGCTCGCCGCCCGCGGCATCCCGCCCGAGCAGCTCGCCGTCACCGTGCCGCCCCGTCGCGCGCTCGGGTTCATCCCGCGCCCCGCGACGATGCGGCGCACCGGTGAAGGATTCTTCCTCGGCGCGATCCTCGTCACCGTCGACGGCGAGGCCTTCGAGCCCGGCACCATCCTGCGTGCCACACGCCAGGTGCTCCCCGGCCATCAGGCCGCGTCGGCCCAGGAGCGTCGCGCCCTGCGGCAGACCGCGCTCGACGCCGGCTTTCGCGAGGGAACCACCGTCGTGCTCGACTCCCGCGCCCTCCCGCTCGACGACGAGTCGGCGATGCGCGCCGAGTCCGGCCCGCTCGTCCTCACCGATGACGGCGTTCGTGTGCGGTGGATGCCGACCGCCCCCGATGACGCACTCCGACCGCTCGGCGACTACGTGCAGGAGCGTCTTGACCTCAGCGGCTCGCGAACCACCGGGGGAGCGACCTCGGTAGGCTAGGGGGAATGTTCTCCCCGAGGGCCGCATGACCGGTCCGATTCTGCGCAAGGCCGACCGGGACGAGGTCGTCGAAATGACGAACCTCTTGCACCTCGCGCACGCTGAACTCGCCGACCGGGGCCTCAACTTCTCCGGCGTCGACCAGACCGTCGCCACGACGCGCCGCCGCTCGTTCCAGGGCAGCACGTGGGTGCTCGAGCAGGACGGCCAGCTCATCGGCATGGCGACCCTGAGCATGCCGCCGAGCAGCGTGCTGCGCAATCTCAGCGAGGTCGCGAACGTGCGTCGCGCCGCGTGGCTCAACCAGTTGGCCGTGCATCCCGATCATCGGGGCGACGGCCACGCGCGCACGCTCTTCGAGAAGATCCGCGATGAGGCGATCCGCCGACGTGCCGCGTTCCTCGGTATCGACACGGCGCGACCCGCCGAGGACCTGGTCGAGATCTACCTGTACTGGGGCTTCGCCGAGCGCGAGGTCATCCAGTGGCCGGGCAAGGCGTACGACAGCCTCGTCATGACCCTCGCCCTGCGGCCCCTGCCGGCGATGCCCGCCCAGGCCTGACCCCCCAGGCATCACACCACCGAGCGCTCGCGGCACCGCCTGCGCCACACTGGGGGCATGAGCGACCCGATCGTCCGCACCGTCCGCGCCGTCGTCGCGCCGATCACCCGCACGCGCGCCTTCCGCTGGCTCGCCCCGCGCCTCATGCCGCCGATCGAGCGCGCGATCGCGACGGTCACCGGCAGCTCCATCCAGTTGAGCGGTCTCCTCGTACCCTCGCTCGTGCTGCGCACGATCGGGGCGCGCAGCGGCCAGCCGCGCGACTCGATCCTCATGTACACGGCCGACGGCCACGGCTGCGCCATCGTGGCCGGCACGAGCTTCGCCCGCGAGAAGCATCCGGCGTGGACGTACAACCTGCTCGCCCATCCCGACGCGCAGATCGCGGTGAGAGGGCGGCGGTACGCGGTGCGCGCCGCCCTCATCGAGGGGGATGCTCGAGAAGCAGCCTGGCGCCGCATCGAGCACCAGTGGCCGGGGTACCGGGCCTACGAGCGCGAGTCCGGCCGCGTCGTGCGACTCTTCCGGCTCACGCTCACGCGCGAACTCTAGGCTGGGCGGGTGCAGATTCTCGACGTCCTCCTTGTCCTCGGCGGGCTCGTTCTTCTCATTGCCGGCGGTGAGGCGCTCGTGCGCGGTGCGTCGAGCATTGCGACCCGCATCGGCATGTCGCCGCTCATCGTCGGCCTCATCGTCGTCTCCGCGGCCACATCGGCACCCGAGCTGGCGGTGACCGTCGGCTCGGTCATCAGCGGCGAGCCGGGGCTCGCCGTCGGCAACGTCATCGGCAGCAACATCGTCAACATCCTGCTCATCCTCGGGCTCTCTGCCCTCGTCGTGCCGCTGCTCATCAAGCGACAGCTCGTGCGGTTCGACATCCCCGTCATGGTGGGACTGTCGGTGCTGCTCGTCGCCGTGAGCCTCGACGGTCAGATCGGGCTGCTCGACGGCGTGCTGCTGCTCGCCGGGCTCGTCGTGCACGCGGTACTGAGCATCCTCATCGGGCGTCGGGAGGTGCGCGTGGGGGCGGAGGGTGCCGGCACCGCGCCGATCCCGACCCACGGCAGACCCACGCCGGTGTGGCTCTCGCTCCTCCTGCTCGCCGTCGGCATCGGGCTCCTGGTGCTCGGCTCGCAGCTGCTCGTGACCGGTGCCGTGAGCATCGCGACCGGGCTCGGTGTGAGCAGCCTCGTCGTCGGGCTCACCGTCGTCGCGATCGGCACCTCGCTGCCGGAGCTCGCGACCTCGATCATCGCCGTGCGGCGCGGCGAGCGCGACATGGCCGTCGGCAACATCGTCGGCAGCAACATCTTCAACATCGGGCTCGTGCTCGGTCTGCCGGCGATCATCTTCGGCGAGGGCATCCCCGTTCCCGCCGCCGCGATCTCACTCGACCTGCCGGTCATGCTCGCCACCGCGATCGCCCTCCTGCCGATCGCGTTCACGGGGTTCATCATCGCTCGATGGGAGGGCGGGCTCTTCGTGGCGATCTACGTCGCCTACACGGCCTACCTCGTGCTCGCAGCCACGCAGCATGACGTTCTCGAAGGTTTCACCGACGTCATGCTGTGGTTCGTGGTGCCGCTCATCGCCCTCACACTCGTCGTTGTCACTACCTACGAGGTGGGGTTGCATCGGGGCAAACGGCTCGCCGCGCGCGAGGCGAGCGCGAGCGACGAGGGATCGCGGCCCGAGGGCTGACGCACTCGGCTACTCTCGGCGGCATGGATTGGCTCGTCTCCGCCCTCGGCATCGCGCTCGTTCTCGCGAGCGCGTACGACGTATTCCACACGCTCCTCAACCCCAGCGGGCGTGGCACCATCAGTCGGCTGATCTTCGCGCTCTCTTGGCGCGCGACACGGCGGGCCCGCCGTCTGGGACTCGCCGTCGGTCCTGCTTCGGTAGTCGCCGTCATCGCGATCTGGGCGGCGACGCAGGTCGTCGGATGGGCCCTCATCTACACGCCGCACATTCCGGAGGGCTTCGCCTACTCGCACGACATCGACCCGGCCGACTTCGTCGCCTTCTGGGAGGCGGTCTACTTCTCGGGCGCCACGCTCACGACGCTCGGGTTCGGGGACACCGTGCCGATCGAGCCGTGGCTGCGCGTGCTCGCGCCCGTCGAGGCGCTCGCGGGCTTCGCACTGCTCTCGGCGAGCGCGACGTGGTTCCTCCAACTGCACGGAGCACTCGCCCGGCGCCGCTCCCTCGCCCTGCGGGTTTCGCAGCTCGAGGAGGCAGGCTTCGCCGAGTCGCACACCCAGACTCCGCGCCCCGCCGCGGCGGTCATCATCGAGTCCATCGCCGAGCAGATCGCGGTCGCACGAGTCGACTACGTGCAATCGACGGAGACGTACTACTTCCGCGACCTCGACGAGCGGGCCTCGCTCTCCTCCGCGCTCCACGCGGCCTGGCGCATCGCGGAGGCCGCGCTCGCCTCGCCCGACGCCGAGGTGCGGCACTCGGGCGCGGTGCTCGACGCGGCGCTGCGCGACTTGGCGCAGTACTTGCACGGCGCTTTCCTCGGCGGCCGCCGCACGGAGCCGCCGGCCGCCCCGGAGGTGTTCGAGCGCTACACCGCCGACCACCGACGGGGCCGCGCTACCGGCTAGTGCCCGAGCAGGTCTTTCATCTGCGAGTAGATGAGTGCTGCCGCGCGCTTCGGCGAGAGGCGCGACATGCGCGACATGAAGCGAGCGTCGGAGCCGATGAAGATCTCGTAGCTGCCCTTCTCGACGGCCGCGACGATCTGCCGCCCCGCCTCGGGCGCGGGGGTCGACTTGCGCTCCTTGCCGCCAGCGCCGGCGCTCATCGCCGCCATCTCCTCGGGGGTCATGATGGCCGAGTTCACCGCGATGTTCGTGCCGATCGCGCCCGGGAAGACGCCCGTGACCTGCACGTTGGTCGCCATGAGCTCGGAATGCAGTCCGCGTGACAGTTGCGCCACAGCGGCCTTGGTCGCGCCGTAGAGCGACTGGCCGGGCACGGGGGCGTAGGCGCCCATGCTCGCGACGTTGACGATCGCGGCCTCGGGCCGCTGCGTGAGCTCGGGCAGGAAGGCCTTGATGGTGTTGATCGTGCCGTACAGGTTCACGTCGATGACGCGCTCGATCTGGTCGAAGCCCAGATCGGCGATCGGTACGAACTTCTGGATGATGCCGGCGATGTTGAGCAGCCCGTCGACCTGGCCGTGCGCGGCGGTGACGGCGGCGGGCAGCGCGAGCACAGCATCCCGATCGGTGATGTTGACGACGTGCGTCGAGATCGCATCGCCCTTTTCTCCCGCGAGATTCACGGTCTCGGCGAGACCCGCCTCGCTCAGGTCGATGGCCGCGACGCGCGCGCCCTTCTCGACGAGCTGGAGGGCGACCTCGCGCCCGATGCCGTTGCCGGCGCCGGTGACGACGAAGACCTTCGAGGTGATCTGCATGATGCTCCTTGATCGTGAGGATGCGCGGCTGCGCGCACCACAAGGCTAGTCACCCTCTCTGCCGTTCGGCAGGGTCGAACGTCCCGCGCCCGCACAGGATCCCGTGGGATTCTGGCGGCATGACGGTTCTGCCGATGTTCCCGCTGGGCAGCGTGCTGTTCCCGTCCATGCCCGCCGCCCTGCGCATCTTCGAGGAGCGGTACATCGTCATGCTCTCGAAGGTGCTCGGCGAGGAGCCCTCCGAATTCGGCATCGTCCTCATCGAGCGAGGCTCGGAGGTCGGCGGGGGCGAGCAGCGGTTCCCGATCGGCACCGTCGCGCAGATCACCCAGGTCGAGGCGAGCGAAGGGTTCATCGGGCTCGTGGCGCAGGGCTCGCGCCGCATCGAGGTCGTCGAATGGCTCGACGACGACCCCCACCCTCAAGCAGAGGTGCGCGTGTTGCCCGAGCTGGAGTGGCAGGATTCGCTGCAGCCCCTGCGCGAGCAGGCAGAGCAGCTCGTGCGCCGCACGATCGCCCAGGCGAGCGAGTTCGTCGAGCAGCAGTGGCCCGCCGACATCGTGCTCGACGACGACCCGGTCGCGGCCGTCTGGCAGCTCGCGGGTATCGCGCCCGTGGGGCCGCTCGACCAGGTGACTCTCCTGCGCTCTGCGACAACCGAGGAACTGCTGCGCGGCATCATCGAGGTGACCCAGGGCGCCGCAGAGATGCTCACGCTGCAATTCGACGACGACGACTTTCCGAGCCCCGACGACTTCCGTGGCTCGAGTGAGTAGAGCCGCGGCTCCGTCGTAGGGTGAGGTCATGAACGATCTCGGCGCCCTTCCGATACCGACCGACGCGGCCACTGCCGCGTGGGCGGGCCCGGTCTTCGCACTCATGGCGCTCACGGTCGTCGTGCTGCTCATCTGGCAAGCCGTGCGGTACTTCCGTTCAGAAGACTCGGACTCGGACTCGGACTCGGACTCGGACTCGGGCTCGGACTCGGACTAGGGCTCCGGCGACCGCGGCGACACAGCTCTGGGGGAGCCGCAGTGGCGACTCCCGTGATGCACGCAGGCGCCGACCGGACGCCGCAGCCAGCCACGTGCGCATGAACTTCCCAGGCACGGAAGCCTGAATCATGTTTGGGTTGACCTGTTAGAAGCCGCATTCCCGCCCAGAGACGAGCCGACAGCCATGATCGAGTTCCAGGGAGTGTCCAAGGTCTTCGACGACGGCACGCGAGCCGTCGACGACTTCACGCTCGTGTTGCCCTCTCACAAGACCACCGTCTTCGTCGGCTCGTCCGGCTCGGGCAAGACCACCCTGCTGCGCATGATCAATCGCATGGTCGACCCGACCGGGGGCCGCATTCTCATCGATGGCGAGGACATCGCCCGACTCGACCCCGTGCGGCTGCGACGCCGGATCGGCTACGTGCTGCAGGCAGCGGGCCTCCTTCCGCATCGCACGGTCGTCGACAACATCGCGACGGTGCCGCGCCTCAACGGGGTGCCCAGGGCGCAGGCCCGAGCTGCTGCACGCGAACTGCTCGGCACCGTCGGCCTCGAGGAGTCGCTCGCGATGAGGTACCCGAACCAGCTCTCCGGGGGGCAGCAGCAGCGCGTTGGAGTCGCGCGTGCTCTCGCCGCCGACCCCAACGTGCTCCTCATGGACGAACCCTTCGGGGCCGTTGACCCAATCGTGCGCGCAGAACTGCAGCAGGAGCTCAACCGGCTGCAGCGCGAACTCGGCAAGACGATCGTGTTCGTGACGCACGATATCGACGAGGCGTTCCTCCTCGCCGATCAGGTCGTGATCTTGAAGACCGGGGGAGTCGTCGCGCAGGTGGGAACGCCCGGCCAGATTCTCTCGGAGCCGGCGGAGGACTTCGTGGCGAGCTTCATCGGTGCCGACGCCGGCAAGCGGCAGCTCTACCTCCAGCACCGCCAGGGCGACGGCGACGTGACTCTCGTCGTCGACGGCGACGGGCGACCGACAGGAGTGCTCGCCGGTTCGCCGGCAGCCCCGGGAGCGGATCCCCGATGAGCTGGACGCTCGACAACCTCGACCTGGTTGCCGAGCTCACCCTCAGCCACATTCGCTTGAGCGTCGTGCCCATCGTGCTGTCGTTCGTGATCGCCGTGCCGCTCGGGTGGGTCGCCAACCGCAACCCCACGCTGCGGGCCGTCACCATCAGCGCGGGCAGCCTGCTCTACACGATCCCGTCCCTGCCGCTCTTCGTGATCCTGCCCTACATTCTCGGAACCCGTGTTCTCAGTGAAGTGAACGTCCTGGTCGCACTCACCATCTACGGCGTGGCGGTCATGGTGCGATCCGCAGCGGACGCTCTGGCCTCGGTCGACAAGGACACGCGGCAAGCAGCGACCGCGGTCGGCTACTCGTCGTGGACACGGTTCTGGCGGGTCGAGCTTCCCCTCGCCGGCCCCGTGCTGCTCGCGGGTCTGCGCGTCGTGTCGGTGAGCACGATCGCCCTCGTCTCGGTCGGCGCGATCATCGGCTCGCGCAACCTCGGGTACCTGTTCCTCAACGGTCGGCAGCGCAACAACCTCGAGGAGATCCTGATCGGCATCGTGGCGAGCATCCTCATCGCTCTGCTGTTCGACGTCATCCTGGTCGCGCTCGGGCGCGTGCTCATGCCGTGGCAGACGACGGCGCCCCTGCGCTTGCTCGCCCGGCAGCCTTCGCCGCCCCGCCAGAGGGGAGGTGCGTCGTGGAGTTCTTCCTCAGCGCGCTGATCTGGCTCGTCAACCCGGAGAACTACGTTCCCGGTTCGCAGAGCCCGCTCCCCATCAGTGATCGGCTCATCGAGCACGTGCTCTACACCGCGATCTGCGTGCTCATCTCCGCGGTCATCGCCCTGCCGCTCGGGTTCTACATCGGGCACACGGGGCGCGGGCGGCAGTTCGTGATCTCGCTCACCGGCGGCGCTCGAGCCATGCCGACGCTCGGCCTCCTCATGGCGCTGTCGGTGTTCTTCGGGTATTTCCTCTCGTTCACCGTGACCGGGTTCGCCGCGGCGTTCACGGCGCTCACGATCCTCGCGATCCCCTCGACGCTCGCGGGCGCGTACGCGGGTATCGAGTCGGTCGACCGCACGACCGTCGACGCCGCTCGGGCGAGCGGCATGAGCGAGATGCAGATTCTCGCCAAGGTGGAGATTCCCTTGGCGATGCCGCTCATCATCGGGGGCATCCGCGCGTCCGTCCTGCAGGTCATCGCGACCGCCGTGGTGGCCTCGTACATCGGGCTCGGCGGGATCGGCCGCATCATCTCCAGCGGCATCGGGTTCAACGACAACGACCGCATCCTGGGTGGAGCGCTCCTCGTCACGATTCTGGCGCTCGTGGTCGACGGAATGCTCGCCCTCGTGCAGCGCTTCGTCAGCCCGCGCGCACTGCGCACCCCGATCTTCACGCCCCGCGCAGTGCGCCGGGAAACCTCAGACACCCGCGCGGCGTCAGCCGGACGACGCGCGGTGGCAGAAGCCTCTGCCGACGAAGGGAAATAACGCATGTTCACAGCACAGAACAAGGCACGATTCGCCGTCAGTGCGGTCGCGGTCGGAGCGCTCGTCGCTCTGGCAGGGTGCGCGACCACTGATCCGACGGGCCCGTCGGAGCCGGCCGAGGGCACCGGTGAGACCATCGTCATCGGGTCGTTCGCCTTCCCCGAGAGCGAGATCCTCGCGGAGATGTACGCGATCGCTCTCGAGGAAGCAGGGTTCGACGTCGAGACGGCGCTGAATCTCGGGCCGCGACAGGCGACGATTCCCGCGCTCGAGGACGGATCGATCGACCTCATGCCCGAGTACAACGGCAATCTCCTGTTCTTCTACGACACCGAGAACGAGGCTCGATCGACGGAAGAGGTTGATGCGGCGCTCGCCGAGATCGTGCCCGACGGCTTCCAGGTGCTCGACTCGTCTCCCGCTCAAGACAAGGACGCCTACGTGGTCACGCGCGCCAAGGCCGACGAGTTCGGCCTGGTAGAGATCGGCGACCTGAGCGCACTCGAACCGTTCGCTCTCGGAGCCAATCCGCAGTTCGGCGAGCTCGGGTACGGCATTCCGGGGCTCGCCTCGGTGTACGGCGTGACCGACGTCGAGTTCGTCCCGATCGAGGACTTCGGCGGACCGGACACGGTGCGTGCGCTCGTCGACGACGCCGTGCAGGTCGCCGACATCTACACGACGTCGCCCGCGATCACGGCCGAGGATCTCGTGGTACTGGAGGATCCCCTCAACCTCATCGCCGCGCAGAACGTGCTCCCGTTGCTCAACTCGGCCGTGTACAGCGACGAGCTCGCGGCCGTGCTCAATGAGATCTCCGCAGCCCTCTCGACGGAGGACCTCATCGCCCTCCGTGATCGGGTCGAAGGCGACGAGAACGTGCAGGCCTCGGTCGCCGCGCGCGACTGGCTCGAGGAAAAGGGTCTGATCTAGCCTCCTTCCACGCTCGATCTGCCGCGTATACCGGGAAGCCCCACGTCACGGTGGCTTCCCGGTATGCGTTTCCTCACGCCAAGGGAGCCCGACAGTTGTAGTCTGAGGCGACAACTTCACACTCGGCCGCAACGTCGGGCGGGAGAGCGCGAGCCACAGCAGCACGGCCGCGCACCGAAGGAGCAAGCCTCCCCGCCAATCTCTCAGGTCAT
The DNA here is from genome assembly GCF_009371975.2 of Microcella pacifica. Classification (GTDB taxonomy): domain Bacteria; phylum Actinomycetota; class Actinomycetes; order Actinomycetales; family Microbacteriaceae; genus Microcella; species Microcella pacifica. The sequence continues at coordinate 188,381 of NZ_VIKT02000001.1, read as the reverse complement.
CCGTACCGCTCGACCAGGCCACTCTGAAAAGCAGGAGCGCGCTCGCGCCTCCTCGCCCACGGTGAAAGCGCCGCCCGTGCATCTCGGGCGCGTGAAACTCTCAGGCTCATGACAGAGGGGGAGTTCCACCGACCCGACGTGTCAGGAGAACTCCGTGTCAGACACCACCCCTCTCGCACCGATGCAGAGATCACCGCTGCACGACGAGCATCTCGCCCTGGGGGCGTCCTTCACGGGCTTCGCGGGCTGGCAGATGCCCGTGCGCTACAGCAGCGACCTCGCCGAGCACGCCGCCGTGCGCACCGCCGCGGGGCTCTTCGACCTCTCGCACATGGCTGAGATCTCCGTCACGGGAGCTGATGCGGGCGCCTTCCTCGACGTCGCGCTCGCGGGGCGGCTGTCGACACTGCCCCTGCTCAAGGCGAAGTACTCGCTCTTGCTCGACGAGAGCGGTGGCATCATCGACGACCTCATCGTCTACGCGAGCGCCGATGCCGAGTACCTCGTGGTGGCCAACGCGAGCAACCGCCATGCCGTCGAGGAGGCACTTCTCGACCGGCAGGCCGACTTCGAGGTGCAGCTCGCCGATCTGACCGAGCAGCTCTCGCTCATCGCCGTGCAGGGCCCGGCGGCGCGCGCGATCCTCGAGCAGACGGAGGGGCTCGAGATCAGCGACGAGCTCTCACGTGGCCGCACACTCGACAGCCTCGGCTACTACGCCGCGATGGGTATGACGTGGGCCGGCGGCGCCGTCTTCATCGCGCGCACGGGCTACACGGGCGAGGACGGCTTCGAGCTGTACCTCGACAACGCCGACGCACCCTCCCTGTGGCGGGCCATCCTCGCCGCGGGCGAGCCGAACGGCCTCGTGCCCTGCGGGCTCGCCGCGCGCGACACCCTGCGCCTCGAGGCGGGCATGCCGCTCTACGGTCACGAGTTGAGCCGCGACATCCTGCCCGTGCAGGCGGGCCTCGGCCGCGTCGTCGCCGTCGACAAGCCGCGCTTCGTCGGCAAGTCGGCGGTCGAGGCCGGCCCCGCCGCCGACGCGCGCGTGCTCGTAGGCCTGCGCACCGAGGGCCGTCGCGCCCCGCGCGCCGACTACCCGGTGCTGGCGGGCGACACCGAGGTGGGCGTCGTCACGAGCGGCGCGCTGTCGCCCACGCTGGGGTACCCGATCGCGATGGCCTTCGTGCACCCCGATCACCAGACGCCGGGCACCGTGCTCGACGTCGACGTGCGCGGCACCCGCGTGCCCGCGACCGTCGTTGCCCTTCCCTTCTATCGAAAAGAGGCGTGAGCCATGAGCGTTCCCGACGAGCTGCAGTACACCGCCGAGCACGAGTGGGTGCGCCTCGACGGCGACATCGCGACGGTCGGCATCACGCAGTATGCCGCCGACGCGCTCGGCGACGTCGTCTATGTCGAGCTGCCGGCTGTCGGTGCGGCGCTCACCTCGGGCGCGATCGTCGGCGAGGTCGAGTCGACCAAGTCGGTCGGCGAGCTCTACGCGCCGCTCGACGGCGAGGTCGTCGAGGCGAATCAGGGTGTGGTCGACGCGCCAGAGTCGATCAACTCCGATCCCTATGGCGAGGGCTGGCTCGTGAAGCTGCGCGTGAGCGAGCCGCCGACCCTCCTGACCGCCGACGAGTACCGCACACTCATCAGTGCCTGACCGGCGCACCGCATCAGCCCTTTACGCACTCGACCCCTGGGAGCCTCGACACCTGTGAGCCACGCCTTCGCCGACCGTCACATCGGCCTCGACACCGACGCCCGCCAGCTCATGCTCGACGCCCTCGGGTACCCCGACCTCGCATCGATGATGGATGCGGCCGTACCCACCGCCATCCGCCAGTCGAGCCCGCTGCGCACGTTGCCCGAACCGGCGTCGGAGGCCGAGGTGCTCGCCGAGTTGCGCGCGATCGCCGACCACAACACCGTGCGGCGCTCGCTCATCGGGCAGGGCTACTACGGCACGTTCACCCCCGCGGTGATTCAGCGCAACGTCTTCGAGAACCCCAGTTGGTACACGGCCTATACGCCGTACCAGCCCGAGATCTCGCAGGGGCGCCTCGAGGCACTGCTGAACTTCCAGACCATGGTCGCCGACCTCACGAGGCTGCACACCGCGAATGCGTCGATGCTCGACGAGGCCACGGCCGTCGTTGAGGGCATGCTCCTCGCCCGCCGGGTGTCGAAGAGCGCGTCGAATCTCTTCCTGGTCGATAGCGACCTCTTCGCGCAGACGCGCGCCGTTCTCGACGGGCGCGCGGAAGCGCTCGGGCTCGACCTCGAGTACCTGCCGCTCGCCGAGACCGACCGGGCCGACCTGCCGGAGGCCTTCGGCGTCTTCGTGCAGTACCCGGCCGCATCCGGTCGCGTGTGGGATCCCTCCGCGGTCATCGCCCGCGTGAAGGAGCACGGCGGCCTCGCGGTCGTGGCCGCCGACCTCCTCGCGCTGACGCTTCTGACCCCACCCGGCGAGCACGGTGCCGACGTCGCTGTCGGCACGACGCAGCGCTTCGGCGTGCCGATGGGATTCGGCGGCCCTCACGCGGGCTACCTCGCCGTGCGCGAGGGGCTCGAGCGGCAGCTGCCCGGCCGACTCGTGGGCGTCTCGAAGGACGCCGACGGCAAGCCCGCCTACCGGCTCACGCTCCAGACGCGTGAGCAGCACATCCGCCGCGACAAGGCGACGAGCAATATCTGCACGGCGCAAGTACTGCTCGCCGTCATGGCATCGATGTATGGCGTCTACCACGGGCCCGACGGGCTGCGCCGGATCGCCGAGCGCGTGCACGATCAGGCGTCGACGCTCGCGGCGCTCCTGCGCGGGGCCGACTACGCGGTGGCGCACGAGGCCTTCTTCGACACCCTCGAGATCAGCGCCCCCGGGCGAGCCCGCGAGCTCGTGGCGGCAGCGCGCGAGCGCGACCTGCTGCTGTGGCAGGTCGATGACGACACCATCCGGTTGAGCGTCGATGAGACGACGGAGGCAGTGCTGCCCGACGTGGTGAGCGTGTTCGGGCTCGAGTCAGACTGGGCGATGGTGTTCGACAGTGCGATCCCCTCGAGCCTGCGCCGGGCATCCGCGTACATGGAGCACCCGGTGTTCCACGCCCACCGCAGCGAGACCGCCATGATGCGCTACCTCAAGCGCCTCGCCGACCGCGACTACGCGCTCGACCGCGGCATGATCCCGCTGGGGTCGTGCACCATGAAGCTCAACGCCGCGACCGAGATGGCCGCCGTGAGCTGGCCCGAGTTCAACGGCCTGCACCCCTTCGCGCCGCTCGACGACGTGCAGGGCTCGCTCGTCATGATCGGCATGCTCGAAGACTGGCTCGCCGAACTCACCGGCTACGACGCCGTCTCACTGCAGCCCAACGCCGGCAGCCAAGGCGAGCTCGCCGGTCTGCTCGCCATCCGCGGCTACCACCGGTCGCGAGGCGACGATCACCGCACGGTCTGTCTGATCCCGTCGAGCGCGCACGGCACGAACGCGGCCTCGGCCGTCCTCGCCGGGATGCGCGTCGTCGTCGTCGCCACGACCGGCAGCGGCGACGTCGATCTCGACGACCTGCGCGCCAAGCTCGCCGAGCACGGCGATGAGCTCGCCGCGCTCATGATCACCTACCCCTCGACGCACGGTGTGTACGAGCACGACGTCAAGGACGTCACGGCCGCCGTCCACGAGGCAGGCGGCCAGGTCTACGTCGACGGCGCGAACCTCAACGCCCTGCTCGGCTACGCGCGCTTCGGCGACCTCGGCGGCGACGTCAGCCATCTCAACCTTCACAAGACCTTCTGCATCCCCCACGGCGGTGGAGGCCCCGGAGTGGGGCCCGTCGCCGCCAAGGCGCACCTGGCCGCGTTCCTCCCCGGCCACCCGCTGGCCCAGATGGAGGCGCACCCGCCCTTCGACATGCGCACCGGCTCCGTCGGTACTGTCGTGCACCGCGGGGCGCCCGTCTCGGCCGCGCCCTACGGCAGCGCGAGCATCCTGCCGATCTCCTGGGCCTACGCCCGCCTCATGGGCGCTGAGGGCCTCACGGAGGCCACGGCGACCGCCGTCCTCGCCGCGAACTACATCGCCCTGCGCCTGCGCGAGCACTATCCCGTGCTCTACGCCGGCGAGAACGGTCTCGTCGCCCACGAGTGCATCCTCGACCTGCGGCCGCTGCGCGAAACCACAGGTGTGACCGTCGACGACGTCGCCAAGCGCCTCATCGACTACGGGTTCCATGCGCCCACCATGTCGTTCCCCGTGGCCGGCACTCTCATGGTCGAGCCGACCGAGTCGGAGGATCTCGCCGAGCTTGAGCGGTTCATCCAGGCGATGATCGCCATCAGGCACGAAGCCGACGCGGTCGCCGCGGGGGAGTGGCCCGCCAGCGACAACCCGCTCGTGAACGCGCCGCACACCGCCGAGAGCGTCATCGTCGGCGAGTGGGAGCACCCCTACTCGCGCGAGCTCGCCAGCTACCCGGCCACGCTCGCCGGCTCCACCGTCGACGGCGGGTTCGGCGCGACGCGCGCCGACAAGTACTGGCCGCCCGTGCGCCGCGTCGACCAGGCCTACGGCGACCGCAACGTCGCCTGCTCCTGCCCGCCGGTGGAGGCATTCGCCTAAAGGCGATTGCCTCCACCGGCATCCCGCTGTGCTTGTCTGGCGCGCCTGCGGCGCGACGGGAGCGCCTTTGCTGAGTAGTTTCCGCGCAGCCCGCTAGGCGGGGATGCCGAAGAGGTCGGGGAAGGCCGCGGCGGTGGCCGGGTAGCCGACGAAGACCGCCGCATTGATCGCGGTGTGGGCCACGATGAGAGGGGCCACGCGGCCGGTGCGCGTGTACAACCATCCGAAGAGGATGCCCATGGCCACGTTGCCGACGAACGCACCGAAGCCCTGGTAGAGGTGGTAGGTGCCGCGCAGCAGGGCGCTCGTGAGGATGATCGCCCAGGGGCTCCAGCGCAGGTCGCGCAGTCGGGCGAACAGGTACCCGACGGCGATGAGCTCCTCGACGAGGCCTGCGCGCAGTGCCGCGAGCAGCAGCACGGGAACCGTCCACCAGTACTCGTCGAGCGCGGTGGGCACGACCGTCACCGTGAGCCCCAGACCACGCCCGGCGAGGTAGAGACCGAGCCCGGGCACGCCCACGAGGAGGGCGATCCCCAGCCCGTCGCGGAGGTCGCGCCATGGCCGCGTCGCGTCGAGCCCCAAGCGGTGCAGGTGGGGTCGCGCCGCACTCCACAGCAGCCACGCGACGAGCGCGACGGGCACCAGGCCGAACGCGATGCTGAGCAACTGGTAGACGAGGTCGAAGATCTCCCGGCTGTCGCGCGAGGCATTGATGGTGGCGGTCTGCTGCGAGAGGGGAACCTCCCGCGTGAGTCGGTTGGTGATCGCGACGATCGAGTAGACGGCGCTCGCACCGAGGGAGAGGCCCAGCACGAGCAAGATCTCGATGCGCACGCGAGCGCGGGTGAGGGGAGCGATCTCGAGACCGTCGGGGCGGGGCTGATCAGTCATGGGTACGTCGTGGTGGTCGGGCGGGGTTCCCCGAGCAACAGCAAGCGCGCAAACGCGCACTTTGTGGACATGCCCCAACGCGGGGTGGACAACACGGTCTGTTCTTTGGCGCAAACCACCAGGGCAACTCCTCGCTCCTCAGCCACCGGATTGGCGGGCATCACGGAAATCATCAACGATGCGCCGTCGGACGCAAAATATCTGCATCAAGCGGCGCTTTCGCGCACGAAAACAGTAGTCGCGACGATTTTCCGCGCACATCGTTACTGGTGTGTAACGAATGCCGCGCCGGTTTGGCTCCGATGATTCAGCCTCTCTAGGGTCAGATCCAATACGCGTGCGCGCCCGACCGCAAGTCGGTGCTGCACGTATCCATCTTGCACAGGAGGAAAATTGCGAAACAGCAGAATCGGGGCCTCAGTGGCCACGGTCGCGGCGAGCGCTCTCGTACTCTCGGCTTGCGCAGCGCCGCAGTCCGAGGTCGTCGAGGGTAGCTCCATCAGCGTCGCGTGGAACCAGGCGTTTTACTCGTACAACCCCGACACGTCGTTCGGCAACGCCACGGCCAACGCGAACATCGTGTACATGTCCAACTCGGGCTTCAACTACTACAACAACGAGCCCGCGCTCGTGCGTGACGAGTCCTTCGGCACCTACGAGATCGTCTCCGAGGACCCGCTGACGGTCCAGTACACGATCAACGACGACACGCAGTGGTCCGACGGCACCGAGGTCGACGCCGCAGACATGCTCCTCGCGTGGGTCGCGAACTCGGGCGTTCTCAACACGCCCGACTTCGACCCGAGCGAGTTCACCGACCCCGACACCGGTGAGTTCACCGACGAGTACCCGACCGACGTCGTCTTCTTCGACGGCTCCATCGGTTCGGGCCTCGAGCTCGTCTCGCAGACTCCCGAGATCGATGGCAAGACCATCACGCTCGTGTACGACGACTTCTTCGTCGATTGGGAGCTCGTCTTCGACGTCGGCATGCCGGCCCACATCACCGCGGGCAAGGCTCTCGAGATCGAGGACCCGGCCGAGGCCAAGCAGGCGCTCATCGACGCCGTGCAGAACAACGACACCGAGGCGCTCGCCGCGATCTCGTCGTTCTGGAACTCGGGATTCAACTTCAGCGAGATGCCGGAGGACACCGATCTCGTCGTCGGCAGCGGCCCGTACACGATCACGGACTTCGTGGCCGACCAGTACATCACGCTGACCGCCAACGAGAACTACCGTGGCGACAACCTGCCCGAGATCGAAGAGATCACGGTGCGGTTCATTCCTGACCCGCTCGCCGCCGTGCAGGCGCTCGCCAACGGCGAGGTCGACATCATCAGCCCCCAGGCCACGGCCGACGTTGCGGACGCCCTCGCGGCGCTCGACGGCGTGACCGTCCTCGGTGGCGAAGAGGCTGTCTACGAGCACGTCGACCTCACCTTCGCGGACTCGAAGAACGGCACGTTCGACGACCCGCTCCTGCGCGAGGCCTTCCTCAAGACGATCCCGCGTCAGCAGATCGTCGACACGCTCATCGTTCCGCTCAACCCCGAGGCCGAGGTGCGCAACTCGCAGCTCTTCCTCCCGGGTGCGCCCGGCTACGACGAGACCGTCGAGAACAACGGCATGCAGGCGAACTTCGGAGAGGTCGACATCGCGGGCGCTCAGGCGCTCATCGCTGAGGCCGGCGTCACCGACCCCGCGGTCTGCATCCTGTACGCGTCGAACAACCCGCGTCGTGTCAACGAGTTCGCCCTCATTCAGGCCTCGGCCACCGAGGCCGGCTTCGTGGTCGAGGACTGCGGCAGCCCCGAGTGGGGTGGCCTGCTCGGCACGCCGGGCGCGTACGACGCGACCTTCTTCGGATGGCAGTCGACGAGCCTCGGTGTGACCAACAGCTCGGCGACCTTCCGCTCGGACGGCATCAACAACTTCAGCAAGTACAACAACGCTGAGGTCGACGAGCTGCTGAGCCAGCTGGACGTGACCCTCGACCCCGAGGAGCAGATCGACATCCAGCTGCAGATCGACAAGCTGCTGATGGACGACTTCTACGGTCTCACCATCTTCCAGTTCCCTGGCGTCACCGCCTACTCGGACCGCGTGGAGAACGTGAACCCGGGCCCGCTGTCCCCGACGATCTTCTGGAACGTCTGGGACTGGGCACCGACCGAGAACAACTAGTCGGCAGCAGCACCACCGACTGACTCGCGTCAGTCCTCAGTGCGGGCGCTGGAATCGCTTCGGCGGTTCCAGCGCCCCGCGCTGAGGGTGCCCCAGGGATTCTGAACAGGTAGGGTGCCAGTTCCATGGCCACATTCGTCGTCCGGCGACTCATCGCCTCAGTCTTCGTGCTTCTCGCGGCGACGTTCCTCATGTACAACCTCGTGGCGTTCTCGGGCGATCCGCTCGAAGACCTCCGAGCGAGCAACGCTCCCAACAAGGAGCAGCTCATCGAGTCGCGCACGCGGCTCCTGAACCTCGATGTCGTGCCGCCGTTGCGCTACTTCATCTGGTTCTTCGGCATTCTGCGTCTCGACTTCGGCATCAGCGTGCAGGGCCGCGATGTCAACGCGATGCTCGAGCAGGCCATCGGCGCCACTCTGCAGCTCGTGACCGTCGCGACGGTCGTCGCGATCATCCTCGGTCTCGTCGTCGGAATCACGACGGCGCTGCGTCAGTACAGCGGCTACGACTACACGGTCACCTTCATCTCCTTCCTGTTCTTCTCGCTCCCCATCTTCTGGGTGGCCGTGCTGCTCAAGCAGTACATCGCGATCGGCTTCAACGACTTCCTCCAGGATGATCCGCAGTTGCCGGTCTGGGTCATCGCGCTCCTGGCCACCGCGTCGGGGCTCCTCTGGGCGTCGATCATCCCGGGGGCGTTGAGGCGCAAGATTACGACGTTCGTCATCGCGGTCGGCGCGACCGTCTCGATCCTCGTGATCATGAACCTCGTCGACTGGTTCACCGTGCCGGGCCTCACGATCGTCGGTGTCGCCATCGTCGCGATCGGCTCGGCAGTCGGCATGACGCTGCTCATCACCGGGCTCCAGAACCGACGCGCTCTGCGTGCCGCGCTCGTGACCGCCGGCATCGGGCTCGCCGTGTACTTCCCGTTCCAGTTCTACTTCTCGTTCTTCATCACAGAGTGGTGGATGCTCGTCCTCCTCGGTCTCGCGACGGTCGGTGCCAGCATGCTCGTCGGTCGCCTCATGGGCGGTCATGACCGCGCCCCCGTCATGCGCATCACAGCATTCACGGGAGTCCTCACGGCGCTCGCGATCCTTCTCGACCGCTTCATGATCGTGTGGGACGACTACGTCTCGTCGGGCCGCATCCGCGGCAGGCCGATCGCGACGATCGGCTCGTCGACCCCCGGGCTCGAGGGCTCCATCTGGGTCGAGGGCGTCGACATCTACACCCACCTGCTGCTGCCCACGATCGCGCTCATCCTCATCTCGTTCGCGACCTACACGCGCTACTCGCGCGCGAGCCTGCTCGAAGTCATGAACCAGGACTACATCCGCACGGCGAGGGCCAAGGGCCTCAACGAGCGCACGGTCGTCGTGCGTCACGCCTTCCGCAACGCCCTCATCCCCATCGCGACGATCGTCGCCTTCGATATCGGCGGAATCGTCGGTGGCGCTGTCATCACCGAGACGGTATTCGGGTGGACCGGCATGGGCCAGCTCTTCATCAACGGCCTCAACCAGGTTGACCCGAACCCCGTGATGGCCTTCTTCGTCGTAGTCGGCGGTCTCGCGATCCTCTTCAACCTGATCGCCGACCTCGCTTATGCCGCTCTCGATCCGCGAATCCGGGTGTCCTGATGACCACTGAACCGTCTCCGAAGCCGGGCGACGCCTCGACGGGCGTGACCGACGCCGAGAACTCGATCGAGCTCAAGGAGGTCGAGGGCCTCAGCCAGGGCCAGATCGTCCGCCGACGCTTCTTCCGTCACCGCGGCGCCGTGATCTCGATGATCGTGCTCGCGTTCATCATCGTGCTCGCCTTCAGCGCCGTGGGATTCGACTTCGCGGTGTTCGACCTCGCGATCAAGACCGCCGGGTGGTGGCAGTGGACCTGGACGGCGATCCCCACTCCCCAGAACGGCGGAGCGCCGACGCTCAGCCTCGTGCCGGAGTTCCTCGGCGGTGACGGCATCCGCATCGGCGATCACCCCTTCGGTCAGGACGAGATCGGCCGCGACATCTTCGCGGTCGTCATGCGGGGCACCCAGCAGTCCGTCGTCATCATGGTCGTCGTCGGACTCATCGCTACCGCGATCGGCACCGTCATCGGCGCGATCGCGGGCTACTACCGCGGCTGGGTCGACTCGGTGCTCATGCGCTTCACCGACATCATCATCACGATCCCGCTCATCGTGGTCGGCGCCGTCCTCGGCCTGGCCTTCGGACGACTCGGTGCCTTCGTGCTCGCGATCATCATCGGTCTCTTCACGTGGACGGGCCTCGCTCGACTCGTGCGCGCCGAGGTGCTGAGCCTGCGCGAGCGCGAATTCGTCGATGCCGCGCGCGTGGCGGGGGCGAGCGACCGCCGCATCATCTTCAAGCACATCCTGCCCAACGCGATCGGCGTCATTATCGTCAACACGACGCTGCTCATGGCGGCGGCGATCCTGCTGGAGACGGCACTGAGCTTCCTCGGCTACGGCGTGCAGCCGCCCGACACGTCGCTCGGGCGCATCATCAGCGAGAACCAGGCCGCCTTCGCGACGCGGCCGTGGCTGTTCTGGTGGCCAGGCGTCTTCATCATCGCGATCGCCCTGTGCATCAACTTCATCGGCGACGGGCTGCGCGACGCGTTCGACCCGCGCCAGAAGCGGCTTCCGAACGCGCGCAAGCTCGTCAAGCAGAACCGCGAGTCGCTCCAGCGCGCGACGACCGCGGGCGTCACGCGCGGTGCGGGCTTCCAGGCGGGCGGCACGGCGGTCGGCGGCGTCGGCCCCTCGGTCGATACAGACAAGGACGACCGACCTGGCCGGAGCGGGAGCTCATCGTGATGCTCGCCTCAGTGCGCGTCAGGCGCATGTCGATCGGTCGAGAAGCGACGGTGCGCCGACTAGACCGCGAGGCCCAGGATGCCCAGCGCGCCGAGCGCGCTCATCACGGCGATCGTCGTCGGGTGCCACGTGCGCCGCAGGCTGCCGGGCTCGAGCGGACCGTCGAGCAGTCCATCGTCGCGCAGCTCCTCCCACCAGCGGCGGATGTGGTTGGCAGCGGCGCCGCTCTCGCTCGAGAGGGTGTCGCCCGGCCGGATCGAGCCCGCGACGCGAGCGGATTCGCTCACGCGCGTGTCCTCCGGGTTGAGCGTGAAGACCGTGAAGCGGCCCGATGCGGGCGCCGCCCACGCTTCGATGCGCCCAGCGGGCGTCGTGAGGGTGAGCGCGTACTTCGTGTCGACGATCTGAATGGCCTGCCACGGCACGACCCACGTGCTCAGGGGGTTGCGCACCACTACGGCGTGCTCGAGCACATCGACTCGAGGAAGCCAGAAGAGGGCGACAGCCAGCACGGCGAGAAGCACGAACCACGAGCCGAAGCGCACGAGCCCCGCGAGATCGCCCGCCACCACGAAGCTCGCGAGGCACACGAGCGCGATCGCGATCATGGCGATCGTGATGACGCGCCCGAAGGCGGGGCGGAAGCTCGCGGGCTGAAGGCGCATGACGCCAGTTTCTCAGACTCACCCCGCTCGTCAGGATCGCGCACTGCGCGAGCAAGGAAGGACCCCTCGTGACCCCCACCGCACCCGCCGATGTCGAGACCGTGCTCGAGGTCGCCGATCTCGGCGTCGACTTCTGGGTCGACGGCGAGTACTACCCGGCGGCGGTCGGCCTCACCTACAGCGTCCGCCGCGGCGAGGTGCTCGCGATCGTCGGCGAGTCCGGCTCGGGCAAGAGCTCGAGCTCGATGGCGCTCCTCGGCCTGCTGCCTCCGACTGCGCGCGTCACCGGCTCGATCCAGCTGCTCGAGCGCGAACTCGCCGGGCTCGGTGCCAACGAGCTGCGCAAGGTGCGCGGCAGCGAGATCGCCGTCATCTTCCAGGAGCCCATGACGGCCCTCAACCCCGTCTACACGGTGGGCTTCCAGATCGTCGAGACCCTTCGGACGCACTTCGACCTCACACCCGCCCAGGCCAAAGAACGGTCGATCGAGCTGCTCGACAAGGTCGACATGCCCGACCCGGGCACGGCGTTCCACAAGTACCCGCACCAGCTCTCCGGCGGCCAGCGGCAGCGCGCCATGATCGCGCAGGCGATCTCGTGCGACCCGGTGCTGCTCATCGCCGACGAGCCCACGACCGCGCTCGATGTCACGGTCCAGGCCGAGATCCTCGAGCTGCTGCGTAGCCTGCGCACGCGCCTCGACTCGGCGATCGTGCTCATCACGCACGACATGGGCGTCGTCGCCGACCTTGCCGACTCGATCATGGTCATGAAGGATGGCGAAGCAGTCGAGCAGGGAACCGCTCTCGACATCTTCCAGAAGCCGCAGCATCCCTACACCCAGTCACTCCTCGCCTCCGTTCCGCACCTGGGCGTCAACCTCACGGAGGAGGGCTCTCGCGCCGGCACGACGCGAACAGCCGAGCCCGTGCTCTCGTTCCAGAGCGTCTCGATCGAGTACCCCAAGCGCGGTCGAGTACCCGCCTTCCTCGCCGCCGACGAGATCAATCTGGAGGTCTTCCCCGGCGAGATCGTCGGGCTCGTGGGGGAGTCCGGCTCGGGCAAGACGACCCTCGGGCGCGCGGCGGTCGGCCTTCTGCCGATCAAGCAGGGCCGACTCGTCTCGGCGGGTCTCGACATCTCGACCGCGAACGCTCGCGATCTGAGGCCGCTGCGCCGCAAGGCCGGCATCGTCTTCCAGGACCCCGGGTCGAGCCTCAACCCGCGCATGCCGATCGGCGAGAGCATCGGCGAACCGCTCTACCTCGCTGGCGAGGCGAAAGGGTCAGAGCTCGACGCGCGCGTGGAAGACCTGCTCGACTCCGTGGAGCTGCCGCGCAGCTACCGCAACCGCTACCCTCACGAACTCTCGGGTGGCCAGCGCCAGCGCGTCGGCATCGCCCGCGCCCTCGCGCTCACTCCCGAGCTTCTCGTCGCGGACGAGCCCACGAGCGCCCTCGACGTGTCGGTGCAGGCACGGTTCCTCGACCTGCTCCAGGAGCTTCAGCAGAGACTGCAGTTCGCCTGTCTGTTCATCAGCCACGACCTCGCCGTGGTCGATATCCTGGCGCACCGTATCGCGGTCATGCATCGCGGTAGACTCGTGGAGCAGGGTTCGCGCGATCAGATTCTGCGCAATCCCCAGGACCCCTACACTCAGCGCCTCATCGCCGCTGTTCCCCTGCCCGATCCAGTGGCGCAGCGGGAGCGTCGAGAGCAGCGCGCAGCAACCAAGGACTGATTCACCATGGCACTCGCCACCCGCACCGACCTGCGCAACGTGGCGATCGTCGCCCACGTCGACCACGGCAAGACCACCCTCGTCGACGCCATGCTGCGGCAGACCGACTCCTTCGCCGCGCACGCTCACCTCGAGGATCGGGCGATGGACTCGAACGATCTCGAGCGCGAGAAGGGCATCACGATCCTCGCCAAGAACACGGCGGTCACCTACAAGGGCAAGCACGCCGAGGGCCAGGAGATCACGATCAACGTGATCGACACCCCCGGCCACGCCGACTTCGGCGGCGAGGTCGAGCGCGGCCTGAGCATGGTCGACGGCGTCGTGCTGCTCGTCGACGCGAGCGAGGGCCCGCTGCCGCAGACCCGCTTCGTGCTGCGCAAGGCGCTCGCCGCCAAGCTCCCGGTCATCCTTCTGGTCAACAAGACCGATCGACCGGATGCCCGCATCGAAGCCGTCGAGGAGGAGACTCACGACCTTCTGCTGGGGTTGGCGAGCGACCTGCAGGACGAGGTGCCCGACCTCGACGTCGACGCGATCCTCGATCTGCCGGTCATCTACGCCTCGGGTCGCGCCGGCGCGGCGAGCCGCAACCGTCCCGCCGACGGCGAGCTTCCCGACAACGACGACCTCGAGCCGCTCTTCGAGGCGATTCTGCAGCACGTCCCGGCGCCGAGCTACGACGACGAGCACCCCCTGCAGGCGCACGTTACGAATCTCGACGCGAGCCCGTTCCTCGGCCGCATCGCCCTGCTGCGCATCTTCAACGGCACGCTCAAGAAGGGCCAGACCGTCGCCTGGGTGCGCCACGACGGCAGCCACACGAACGTGCGCATCACCGAGCTGCTCAAGACGCGCGCGCTCGAGCGCTACCCGGCAGAGTCCGGCTACGCGGGCGACATCGTCGCCGTGGCGGGCATGGACGAGATCACGATCGGCGAGACGATCGCCGACCCCGACGACATCCGGCCGCTGCCGGCGATCACCGTCGACGACCCGGCGATCTCGATGACGATCGGCACCAACACCTCGCCGCTCGTCGGCAAGGTCAAGGGCCACAAGCTCACGGCTCGCATGGTCAAGGATCGCCTGGACCGAGAGCTCATCGGCAACGTGTCGATCCGCGTCGTCGACATCGGGCGTCCCGACGCGTGGGAGGTGCAGGGCCGCGGCGAGCTCGCCCTCGCGATCCTCGTCGAGAACATGCGTCGCGAAGGATTCGAACTCACGGTCGGCAAGCCGCAGGTCGTCACCAAGCAGGTCGACGGCAAGCTCCACGAGCCGTTCGAGGAGCTCACGATCGACGCTCCCGAGGAGTACCTCGGCGCCATCACGCAGCTGCTCGCCTCGCGCCGCGGCCGCATGGAGGGCATGACGAACCACGGCACGGGCTGGGTGCGCATGGAGTTCCTCGTGCCGAGCCGCGGGCTCATCGGCTTCCGCACCGAGTTCCTCACGACCACGCGAGGCACGGGCATCGCGAACGCGATCTTCCACGGCTACGAGGCGTGGGCGGGGTCGATCGTCTCGCGCAACAACGGCTCGATCGTCGCCGACCGTTCGGGTGTCGTGACGAGCAACGCGATGATGACGCTCCAGGAGCGCATGACGTTCTTCGTCAACCCGACCGAAGAGGTCTACGAGGGCATGGTCGTGGGCGAGAACTCGCGCGCCGACGACATGGACGTCAACATCACCAAGGAGAAGAAGCTCAACAACATCCGCTCCTCCACGGCCGAGGAGCTCGAGCGACTGACCCCGCCGCGTCAGCTCACTCTTGAGGAGTGCCTCGAGTTCGCCCGGGAGGACGAGTGCGTCGAGGTGACCCCCGAGAAGGTGCGCATCCGCAAGGTCGAGCTCGACCAGACCCTGCGCGCCCGCGCCGCCTCGCGCCTCAAGAAGCAGAACGCGTGAGCCGAGCATCCCGTCGGTGATGCGTTCGCATCGAATCGACGGGTACCCCGGCAGTAGGCTGATGCGGTGAAGATCGCGCGTTTTAGCACCGAGGGAGAGGCCCCCCAGTTCGGCATCGTCGACGCCGACCACCTCGTCGTGCTCACCGGCGACCCGATGTACCACGGGTTCGCCACGACGGGGGAGCGCGTGCCGCTCGCCCAGGCGCGCATCCTCGCACCGGTCATCCCGCGGTCCAAGGTCGTGTGCGTCGGCATGAACTACGCCGCGCACGCCGCCGAGATGGGGCACGACGTCGCCGAGACGCCGCTCATCTTCATGAAGCCCAACACGGCCGTCATCGGGCCGGGCGAGCCGATCATCCTGCCGCCCGTCGAGGGTCGCATCACCCACGAGGGCGAGCTCGTCATCGTCATCGGCGCGATCGCCAAGCGCGTCAAGCCTGAGGACTGGAAGGACGTCGTCTTCGGGTACACGATCGGCAACGACGTCTCCGCCCGCGACGTCATGTTCGCCGACGGGCAGTGGGCGCGCGCAAAGGGCTACGACACCTTCGCACCCATCGGGCCGTACATCGAGACCGACCTCGACCCGACCAACCTCGAGATCGAGACCTTCGTCGACGGGGAGCTGCGGCGCAAGGGCAACACCAACGACTTCATCCACTCGATTCCCGACATCATCGCGTTCATCACGGATGCGTGGACCCTCCTGCCGGGCGACATCATCATGACCGGCACCCCCAACGGTCTCGGCGGGTTCGTCGACGGGCAGACCGTCGAGATCCACATCGAGGGGCTCGGCGTGCTGAGCAACCCCGCCAAGAACCGCGACGATCGGCTCGACCCGGCATGACCACCACCGTGCCGCTGACCGCCGAGACGGTAGCGGCGGCGCAGCGCCGCACTCGGCGCGTGCTCATGGTCGGTCAGGTGCTCGCCGGCCTGGGCATGGGCTCGACGCTCTCGATCGGCGCGATCCTCGCGGCGCAGATCTCGGGCTCGCCCGCCTTCAGCGGCATGGCGGCGACGATGTCGACTCTCGGCGCCGCCCTCGCGGCCGTGCCGCTCGCGCGGCTTGCCCGTCGCTCAGGCCGCGCACCCGCGCTCGCGACCGGCGCCGTGACCGCCGCCCTCGGTGCGGTGCTCGCTATGGCCTCCGCCGGCATCGGCAGCTTCCCGCTGCTCCTGCTGGGCATCCTGCTCATCGGCACGGGCACGGCGGTCAACCTGCAATCGCGCTTCGCTGCCGCCGACCTCTCGGCTCCCGCCACGCGCGGTCGCGACCTCTCCCTCGTCGTCTGGGCGACGACCGTCGGAGCGGTGAGCGGCCCGAACCTCATCGGGCCCGGGGAGAGCCTCGGCGCGGTGCTCGGCCTGCCCGAGCTCAGCGGGCCCTTCCTCTTCACGGTCCTCGCGCAGTGCCTCGCGGCCGCGCTGTACCTCGTCGGGCTCCGACCCGATCCGCTCGCCCTCGCGGCCGCCTGGCAGGACGAGCAGGATCGCGCCACGGCGGCGGAGGCCGCACGCTCAGGGGTCGCCGCCCCTGTGCCGGCCGGGCTGTCGGAGGATCGCGCGGGAGTGCGTCTCGCACTCCTGTCGATCGCGCTCAGCCACGCGACGATGGTCGCCGTCATGGCGATGACGCCCGTGCACCTCACCGATCACGGTGCGAGCCTCGTGATCGTGGGCTTCACGATCAGCCTGCACATCGCCGGCATGTACGCGCTCGCGCCCCTCTTCGGCATCCTCTCCGACCGCCTCGGGCGGCGCCCGACGATCCTCCTGGGCCAGGGAATGCTGCTCGCGAGCCTCGTGATGACCGGGTTCGGAGCCGAGAGCGAGGGCTGGGTCGTCGCCGGGCTCATCTTCCTCGGGCTCGGGTGGAGCGCGAGCACCGTCGCGGGGTCCGCGCTGCTCACCGAGTCGGCGGCCCCGGCACGGCGCCCCATCGTCCAGGGGCGCAGCGACCTGCTCATGAGCGGCAGCGGGGCCGTCGGCGGGGCGCTCGCGGGCCCCCTGCTCGCGGGGCTCGGCTACTCGGGGCTGTCGTTCGTGACGATGGCACTCGTCGGCGTCGTGCTCTCCGCGCTGATCGTGTCACCACGCGGTGTTCGCCCCGCGAACAGGGGGTAGCGCAGCCCCTCGGCTTCCTCGATCGCTCCGCCTAGACTGAGGGCACGCTGCGGCAGGGGGCCGTGATGCGGCACTGCGCGATCTGATCGCGGCTGACCAGGGGGTCGAGGGTGCTGCAGCGGGTTCGGGGGGAACCGTGAGAATGCGTGTCGTCGTCACCATCGTGATGTCAGCGGTGCTCGTGGCCGCACCCGTGAGCGCGACCGCCGCCGAGGTCGACACCGTCGAGCCGGGCTTGGTGGCCTCTGCGCCCGAAGAGCAACGCGAGCTCGAGCCGGCCTCGGGGACGATCGTGCCGACCACGATCACGTCGGCCACGGGACTGCTGCCTACCGCGGGGGTCTACGAGTCGGAGCGTGCCCTCATCCTCCAGCAGACGAATGACCTGCGCGCGACGCGGGGCCTGCCGCCGCTGCGCCTCAACGCCGCCCTCAACGACATCGCGCAGGACTGGTCCGTGCAGCAGGCGCGAAGCTCCCGCATGTCGCACCGGCCCGGCTTCCACCTCCTGTACCCCTCCGGGTGGTCGCGCGCGGCGGAGAACGTCGCCGCGGGCTACAGCCCGAGCGCGGTCGTGGGTGCCTGGGCGGGCTCGACGGGCCACCGCGCCAACATGCTCGCCAACCACACCGACATCGGCATCGGCGTCGCCGTGAGCTCGACGGGGCGCCTCTACTACACGCAGAACTTCGGCCGATACTCGAGCGCGCCGCCGACCCCTCCGGGTGACGTCTACCGCCTCTCAGGCAGTGACCGCTTCGCGACCTCCGCCCAGATCTCCTCCCGCACCTTCCCCTCGGGTGCGAGCACCGTCTACGTCGCGTCGGGTCTCGACTTCCCCGACGCCCTGAGCGCGGCGGCCCTCGCCGGTGCGGCCGACGCGCCCCTGCTGCTCGTCACGCGCTCCTCCGTGCCGTCGGTGATCCTGCGCGAGCTGCGACGCCTCGACCCCGACCGCATCGTCGTCGCTGGCGGCTCCGGCGTCGTCACGTCCTCCGTCATCTCCCGCCTGCGCACGGTCGCATCGGATGTGGATCGCATAGCTGGCGCGAACCGGTACGACACCTCTCGCAGGCTCGCCCTCGACTCCTACGGCGGCGTCGGCGCTCCCGTCGTCTACATCGCTACCGGGGCGGGGTATGCCGATGCGCTCGCCGCCGGCCCCGCTGCCGCCTCCGTGGACGCACCCGTCGTGCTGGTGCCCGGCGCGTCCCGGTCTGCCGACTCCGCCACTCTCGCGCTGCTGCGCCACCTGGACACGGAACGGGTCGTGATCGTGGGCGGTCCGGGTGCCGTCTCGTCGGGCATCCAGCAGTCGCTGAACGCGGCAGGGCTGGCAGTCGAGCGCATCGCGGGCGCTGACCGCTACGCGACGGCGGCGCTCATCGGCGCCGCGCACTTCCCGGATGCCCCGCGCGGGTATCTCGCGACCGGCACGGGCTTCGCCGACGCACTCTCGGGCGGTGCCGCCGCCGGCGCACTGGGAGCACCCCTGTTCACCGTGCGGCCGGGATGCGTGCCGTCGCAGGCCCACTCCGCGCTGCG
This sequence comes from Microcella pacifica, assembly GCF_009371975.2. Lineage (GTDB taxonomy): Bacteria > Actinomycetota > Actinomycetes > Actinomycetales > Microbacteriaceae > Microcella > Microcella pacifica. The sequence goes on along the minus strand of NZ_VIKT02000001.1, from coordinate 169,824 downwards.
CGCCCAGAACCCCGACGACCTCGTGCTGCTCGGCGGGCTCGGCGCGCTCTCGCCACGGGTGGCGGGGTTCTACCGCTGCTGAGCCGGGGCGCTCGGGCGCGGTCGAGCGCGGGCCGGGCATCCCGCACCGCCTAGACTGGCTCCCCGTGACCAGCCCCGCCTTCTCCACCGCTACCGGCGCCGACGTGCGCGTGCGCTTCTGCCCCTCGCCGACCGGAACCCCGCACGTCGGGCTCGTTCGCACGGCCCTGTTCAACTGGGCGTACGCGCGCCACACGGGCGGCACCATGGTGTTCCGCATCGAGGACACCGATGCGGCGCGTGACAGCGAGGAGAGCTACCACCAGCTGCTCGACGGCCTGCGCTGGCTCGGCATCGACTGGGACGAGGGCGTCGAGACCGGCGGGCCGCACGCGCCCTACCGCCAGTCGGAGCGCTCGAGCATCTACCGCGCGATCATCGAGCAGCTCACGGCCTCAGGGCACCTCTACGAGAGCTACCTCACGGGCGAGGAGATCGAGGCGCGCAACGTCGCCGCCGGTCGCGACCCGAAGATGGGCTACGACAACTCGGAGCGCGACCTCACCGAGGAGCAGAAGGCCGCGTACCGGGCGGAGGGGCGCGAGCCGGCCATGCGCTTGCGCGTGCCCGACAGCGAGCTGAGCTTCACCGATCTCGTGCGCGGCGAGATCACCTTCCCCGCGGGCAGCTTCACCGACTTCGTCGTCGTGCGCCCCAACGGAGCACCGCTGTACACCTTCGTCAACCCCGTCGACGACGCCCTCATGGGCATTACCCACGTTCTGCGGGGCGAGGACCTGCTGTCGTCGACGCCGCGCCAGATCGCGCTCTACCACGCGCTCATCGAGATCGGCATCGCGCAGGCCATCCCGCAGTTCGGCCACCTGCCCTACGTCATGGGGGAGGGCAACAAGAAGCTCTCCAAGCGCGACCCGGCCTCGAACCTGTTCCACCACCGCGAGCGCGGCTTCATCCGCGAGGGGCTGCTCAACTACCTCTCCCTGCTCGGCTGGTCGCTCACGCACGACCGCGACGTGTTCACGATGGACGAGATGGTCGCCGCGTTCGACATCGTGGACGTCAACCCCAACCCGGCGCGGTTCGACCTGGCCAAGGCGGAATCGATCAACGGCGACCATGTGCGGATGCTCGGTCTCGACGACTTCGTCGAGCGCAGCATCCCGTACTGCGCCGATGCGGGTCTCTTCAACGAGGTTCCGCGCCCGGCCGAGCGCGAACTGCTCATCGCGGCCGCGCCGCTCGTGCAGGAGCGCGTCGGGCTGCTCGGCGAGGTGCCGGGCATGGTCGCGTTCCTCTTCACTGCCGACGACGCGCTCGAGATCGAGCCGGACGCCGCCGCGAGTCTCAAGGACGACGCTGCCGCCGTGCTCGACGCCGGGGTCGCGGCGCTCGAGCCGCTCGACGACTTCACGACCGCGGCGATCGAGGAGGCCCTGCGCGCGGCCCTCGTCGACGGGCTCGGCCTCAAGCCGCGCCTCGCCTTCGGGCCGCTGCGCGTCGCCGTGTCGGGGCGCCGCGTGAGCCCGCCGCTCTTCGAGTCGATGGAGCTGCTCGGCCGCGAGTCGACACTCGCGCGCCTGCGCGCCCTCCGAGCAACCCTCTAGCCGCGTCGCCGCGTCGCCGCGTCGCCGCGCGCCGCCGCGCGCCGCCGCGCTCCGCGCGCCGCCGCGCTCCGCGCTTGGGCCAAATCTGGCGCGAAAGGGCGCTTGCGCTCGAGGCCGAGCGCCTTTTCCCGCCAGATCTGGCGGGAAAAGGGCTACGCGGGTGGGGTGGGGAGGCGGCGCACGTCGGCGACCCGCTCGGCGATGGACGTCTGCGCGGGTGGGCGCAGCAGCACCCAGGCGGCGACCATGACGAGCGTCGACGCGGCGAAGACGGCGAAACCGAGCCAACTCGTCGCATCCTCGACGCCCGCGTACATGCCGTTGAGGTTCTCGCGCATGCCCGTGAGCAACACGAGGCCGACGTGCACGGCGGTGAAAGCCAGGTAGTACCAGAGCACCCAGGCGTGGGTACGTCGAGCGGTGACGTCGCCGAGGAGGCCCGTGGCGCGCATCCAGCCGCGGGGCCACACGGGCGAGAGTCGAAGCCCGGTGAGCAGCGCGAGCGGTGCGGCGACGAACACCGTCGCCGAGTAGAACAGCACCTGCAGGCTGTTGTAACTGCGCCAGCTGTCGTGGGCCGGCCAGTCGAGCGAGAGATACTGCACGCCCGCCGAGAACGCGTTCGGCACGACCGCCCACTCGGTGGGCAGCAGGCGCGCCCAGTGCCCGCTCGCGAGCAGCAGCACGACGTACACGAGGCCCGTCGCGACCCACAGGGCGACGACGACGAGGTGCCACCAGGTGTGGATGCCGAGCCGCTGAGGGGGCCGCGTCGTGCGCAGCGGTCCGCGGTTGCGCCGCGTGACGAACGCGATCGGCCGGGTGCGCGAGCGGATGTGCAGACCCGAGCTCACGATGAAGAGCAGGAAGAACGCGTTGAGGTAGTGGGTCCAGCTCAGCCAGGCCGGGAAGCCCTCGGGCGCGCCGGGCGGCGGCGCGACCGTGCCGGGGTAGTCAGTGAGGAAGGCGGCTCCGGTCGTCGTGTCCCGCCACCAGCGGGCGAGCAGAACGGCCGCCGCGAGCGCGAGCAGCGCCACAGCGGCTGCGACAACGAGGACGCGTCGGCGGCGGAGTCTCGCGTCGGGCACCCCTCTACGGTAGTCGTCGGCGGGTGGGGGCACGGTGAGCGGTGGCCGGGCATCCGGCACCGTGTCGGCGCGCCCGCGTTCGTCGCAGCCGGCGTAGCCGCAGTGGGAGAATGACGCATGGCCACCCTGAACCCGCACCGCCCCGAGTGGGTGCGCTGGATTCCGGCCGCGATTCTGCTGGTCGTCATCGTCGGCGCGGTGCTCGTGGCCGCGATCATGGGGCCGCGCCTCGCAGCGGGGCCAGGCCCCGCCGGCGAGGACCAGGTGACCGACCTCAACTGGTCGGTGTTCACCGAGCAGGGTCTGCGTTTCATCGACGACGCACGAACCCCGCGCATCGACCTCAGCTCGCCCCCCGTCGATGCCGTCGAGCTCGGCCTGCCGGCGGATGGCTCGCTCACCGTGGGGCCTCACCCGACGGGTCTCGACTACCGTCTCGTGCTCATCGCGACCGAGACCGAGCCGAACGGTGCGCTCTTCACGACGCCGCAGTTCACCGTGACGACGTCAGGAGGCCAGCTCGCCTCGGTGCGTGTTGAGGAGCGGGGCTCGCTCACCTTCACCGACGCCTTCCTCGCGGTGAGCGAGCGCGTGCCCGACCTGGGGTTCACGGCTCCGCCCGCACGCGATCTCGCGCAGGCGATCTCCGATGCGCGCGAGAGCGGGCGACCCGAGGCTGTGCGGTCCGACACGGGGTCGGCGGCCGGGATGGACGTCGTCGCCGAGGTGACGTGCTTCGGGGCCGGGTTCTGCCAGGTGTCGTATCTCGTCACTCCGCAGGTAGGCTAAACTCGACACTTGGTCCGGCTCCGGTCGGCACCGGTGGGGTATGGTGTAATTGGCAACACGGCTGATTCTGGTTCAGTTGTTCTTGGTTCGAGTCCAGGTACCCCAGCCAATGCCGCATCGTCGATCGGGCTCGCTCTTACGGGTCTTTTCTCGTTGCGATCGGGCTGCCAAGGCGAGAGCACGCGCGAGCCGCACTCGCGTGTCGGCGGGGCAGGGCAAGATACCTGTATGAGCCGGGAGTCGTCAGTCGAGTTTCTGCAGCCTGTCGCGCCCCTGCACATTCGGTCTCGGGATCGCGTTCGCGACTTCGGCGAGGTCTACACGCAGCCACGCGAGGTAGACGCGATGCTCGACCTGATTCCGGATGCCTTCACGCAGATCGACACTCGGTTTCTCGAGCCAGCGGCGGGCAACGGCAACTTCCTGGTGGCCATTCTCGAACGCAAGATCGCGCGCATCGACGAGGCATTTCACGGCGGCACGCCCCACTGGTTCGAGTTCGCCCTGATGCGCTGTCTCGCCTCCATCTACGGGGTAGACATCGACGATGCGAACGTGCTGGAGGCGCGCGAGCGGATGGCCACCGTCATCGATGCAGCGCACGCTGTCGGCGGCTACGACCCGAGCCCTCAGTTCACGAGGGCCGTTATCACGATTCTGTCGACCAACATCGTGCAGGGGGACTCGCTGAACGCGGCGCACCAGATCGTACTCGTCGAGTACACGCCGGTCGCCGTGGAAAAGTTTGACCGCGTGCCGTCAGAGCTGGAACCGCCGGCGATGGACCTCTTCTACGAGCCGCCGATGTCGTTGCCGACGGTGCACTTCTTGGAGTTGGGCGCATGAGCGAGGCGGCGGTGATCGCGGCGGAGAAGCATGTACCGGATGTGCTCGAGACCCTCGCGCAGCTGCCCAACGACGACGTGTACACGCCGCCGAAGGTCGTCGGCGCCATGCTCGACGTGCTCCCCGATCACGTGTGGAGCGAGCCTGACTACCGGTGGCTCGACCCCGCGACGAAGTCGGGCATCTTCCTTCGCGAGGTGTTCCGACGCCTGATGGTCGGGCTCGCCCCGTGGCAGCCAGACGGCGTGAAGCGCCGCGAGCACATCTTGAAGAACATGATCTTCGGCTCCGCGACGACGCAACTCAACGGCGAGATCGCCCGCCGCACGCTGTACCAGACGCGCGACGCGACCGGACTGCAGGTGAAGGACCCGTCTCTCGAAGACCTCGTCGTGCACTTCGACGAGCCCCACGGCAATGTGCCGTATGTCGAGACCGAGCACACTCTCGACAAGAAGGAGCGGTTCTGCACGGTGTGCCGCGCGCCGGCGACGCTTATTCGGGAGCGTCGAGAGTCGTTCGCCTACTCATTCATCCATGGCACGTACCCCACGAAGGAGCTGGCCGCCATGAAGTTCGATGTGATTGTCGGAAACCCTCCGTACCAGATCGGGATGGACGACGGGAAGGGCAACCGCACCGCGAACATCACACCGCTCTACAACCTCTTCGTCGAGAAGGCGATCGCGATGAACCCGAAGTATGTCGTGATGATCACGCCGTCTCGGTGGTTCGCCGGCGGCAAGGGTTTGAACGAGTTTCGAGACAAGATGATCGCGGACCGCCGCTTGCGCGTACTTGTGGACAATCCCAAGCTCTACGACGTGTTTCCCATGGCGAAGATCGAAGGGGGCGTGTCCTACTTTCTGTGGGACCGCGAGTATCTAGGTGATTGCGAATTCTCGACGCGCATCGGCGGGAATGTCCGGGACACGCGTACTCGAGACTTGCGGCTCGGTCGAGGCGTATTGCTGCGTGACAATTTTGCTGCAGGAATCGTGCAGAAAATCGCCAGTGACCCCTTTTCAAAGGGGTCTCTGGCGGACCTCGTGTCCGCCAGTGACCCCTTTGGGCAGTCCATCAAGACAAACTTCAAGGGTGCTTCGGACTCGCCGTTCGAGGGCTCGATTCCTCTCGTATTTGCAACCAAGGTCGGGCACATCGATCCAGACATGCTGGAACGCAACCGCGCGTGGGTTGAGCGTTGGAAGGTGCTCATTCCAATGGCCTTTGGCGACTCGGGTGCCGAGAACTTTAGTGTGACCGGTGAACCCATAGCTCTCGCGCCCGGCTCGGCGTGCACACAGAGTTACCTCGTTGCCGGGACCTTCGACAACAGCCAGGAGACGCAGAACTACGCTTACTACTTGACCACAAAGTTCGTTCGATTCCTGGTGCTTCAGCGAAAGATTTCGCAGCATCTGACGAATGCACGTTTCACGTTTGTCCCGCTCCTTGATATGAGCCGCCGTTGGACCGATAGCGACCTGTACCAGCAGTTCCGACTTAGCGACGAGGAGGTCGAATACATCGAGCGCATGATTGCGTCACGAGAACCGATCCTGTCGCTCGACTCGCCAATCCCCGCCACGCACCTTCCCGGCGGCCGCAAATACCGCCCCGGTGACGTGTCTGACGAGGTTGAGCCCGAGGGCGACGTCGACGAGTGACGAACTACATCTACGCCTACACCCACACCGGCAAGTCCACGAAATGGCGCCGGGGTGATCTGCGGGGCGCTTTCGAGATCAAGGTCGGCGAGACGCGCAACCCCGGCATCGAACGTGTGCGCCAGCAGGTCGGCACCGCATTTCCTGGGCTGCACGGTGTCGACATCCTCTTCCACTCCGAAAAGGCGCAGCGCCCCGACGGGTCGGACTTCAGCGACCGGGACGTGCACGGCGTTCTGACCAGCCACGGAGTTGTCAAGACCGGTGGTGAGTGGTTCGCCGCCACGCAGCACGAGGTGCTTGCGGCGATCCGCTCTCTGCAGCACGGCATCGGCTTCGAGCCGACGCGCGTGCACGACTTCGCGATGAGGCCTGAGCAGATGCGCGCCGTCGACGCGACGGCCGCGTTCTTCGAGTCGCACGATGACGGGGCAGCGAAGTATCTCTGGAACGCCAAGATGCGCTTTGGCAAGACCTTCACCACGTACCAGCTGGCGAAGCGCATGGGCTGGACGAAGATGCTCATCCTCACCTACAAGCCGGCCGTGCGCAGTGCCTGGCGCGACGACCTGCTGAGCCACGTCGACTTCGTCGACTGGCAGTACGTTGATGCGAGCATCCCGTCGACGATGGCGGATTCCATGCTCGAGAACGGCCGGCCGACCGCCTGGTTCGCCTCGTTCCAAGACGTCATCGGCCGCGGGCCAGACGGTCAGCCGAAGGAGAAGAACCAGACCCTGCATCTTGTCGACTGGGACTGCATCGTCATCGACGAGTTCCACTTCGGTGCGTCAACGGCCGCTGCGCGGGAGATCTACGACCCGCAGGACAGGGCAGAGCTCGCGCTGGCCCAGTTGCTCGAGAAGGCTGCCGACGAGTCGAGCGATACCGAAGCCGACGTCGTGCCCGACCTCGACGTTGGCCTGAAGACCCGGTGCCACCTGCACCTGTCGGGCACGCCCTTCAGGGCCATCACCAATGGCGACTACGACGACTCGCAGGTCTTCACCTGGACCTACATCGACGAGCAGCGCGCGAAGACCAGCTGGCCGCCCGCGAAGGGCGCCAACCCCTACGACGAACTACCGCCTTTGGAGATGTACACCTACGCGATGGGCGCTGCCGCCGACAACTTCGCCGATGACGGCGAGTTCGCAGGGTTTGACCTGAACACCTACTTCAAAGCCAAGAAAATCGGCGAGGCGTACGAGTTCGACAAGCCGGACAACGTCCTAGCCTTCCTCGACCTCATCCGCGGCAAGAAGTCGTTGCCGTCCCGGATCGTCGATGGCGCCGACAATGATGCGGAGTTCCCGTACGAGTCGGCGAGGTTCACCGACGCCGTGCGACACTCGGTGTGGTTCATGCAGGACGTCGCATCATGCGAAGCCATGGCCACGATCTTGCGAGCGGACCCGTTCTTCAGCTCCTTCGAGATCTACGTGGCAGCTGGCACGAAGGCCAAGATCGGCGCGGCCGCCCTCGAACCGGCCCGGGAAGCGATTCGTCGCGCGGATGAGACAGCCAAGTCGGGATCCATCACGCTCTCCTGCGGAAAGCTGATGACCGGCGTGACCGTGCCCGAATGGGCCTCCATCTTCATGCTGCGCTCCCTCAAGGCGCCCGAATCCTACTTCCAGGCCGCGTTTCGTGTTCAGTCGCCGTGGAAGGTCGACGGGCAAATCAAGAAGCACGTCGCCTACGTGTTTGAGTTCGATCCCAATCGCGCACTGAGCCTGGTTGCGCTGTACGGCACCGAGCTGGCCAACAACTCGCCCGACCGCAAGGAGACCCAGGCGTCGGTGCTGGGGGAGCTCATCAACTTCCTCCCCATCTTCGCAGTCGACGGGGGCCGCATGGAGCGGCTGGATGTCACGGCGATCCTCGACTGGGCGCACGGCGGCATCGGCGCCAACTCGCTCGCACGACGGTGGCGCTCGGTCGATCTGTACAACCTCAACGGCGTGACCATGGATCGCCTTCTCAACGACGCCGACCTGATCGCCGAACTCGAGCAGATCGAAGACTTCCGCAGCATCCGCGAAGAGGCGGAGAGAATCGTCACAGCGTCGAAGAAGCTCGGTACGGTGAAGCGCGAGGGTGGCGGCGCAGCCGAGCAGAGGAAGCCCAAGAAGGAGATCGCGGAGAAGCGGAAGAACATTCGCGAGAAGCTCAAGAAGGTCTCGGCGAAGGTGCTCATCTTCATGTACTTGACCGACTTCCGGGAGGAGCGGCTCGCTCATGTGATTGAGTCGCTCGACACTGACCTGTTCGTGAGATCGACAGGTCTGAGCCTCGAGAGCTATCGCAAGCTGACGGAGATCGGCGTCATCGATGTCGGCAACATGACGGACGCGATCCAGAAGTTCCGCTACTTCGAGAAGAAGAGCATCGAAGCCATGGTTGATTCGCAGCCCGTCACATAATGAGACTCTCGAAGAGTGGTCGACAAGTCCACTTGGCCCGCGACATGGCGGCCGTCAGTGGTTCGCTGATAGAATGTCACTGCAGGACGCCTTAGTGGTCTCCCGCACCTGCTGAAACCCCGCCTTGAGCGGGGTTTCGTGTTGTCGGGCCTTAGGAGTTCGGCCAGACATAGTCGCGCGCCGTACATGACCAGATCAGATTCACAATCTTGGCGATGTGAGGTCGAGCCCGGGCGTCCTCTTCCCGAATGGGCTTCCAATGCCGTCGGCACATGAAGTACGTCGCGACATCAGCGGCCTGCAGAAGTCTGCTGTGATGCGACGGCCCAAAGTACACCGTGTCGACGAGATTCGTGATCCGCCGACCCGAATATCCGGCGAGCGTGTCCGCCCGCATCCGACGAAAACGTCTGCGTCCATCCTCGGCGGTGTGGTGCTCATCAGCAACGACGATCGCCCGTTCGCCCAGACGGGCCAGATGTTCGTCGGCGGTCTCGAGTGCTTGGGCGAAAGCCAACTCGTGAGGCGGGAAGGGGTAGCGGTAGCGCTGCTCCAGGCGGGGCATGTCGAGCCCGCGCAAGATGAACGTCGCGCCCGAGCGAGCAATCGCCTTCGCCGTGAGAACGCTTGCCTTCACGCGGAGGCCAACAGGGACGGAGTCCCAAGCTCTCTCGCCATGAAACATGTCATATGCGTGAAACTCCGTTGTCGGGTCGAAGCCTTCGACTTCGTGCGCAACGATCTGACCGATGCGGTCGAGGCTCGACTGCAGGTGGCCTACGGCGTCGTCGTCAGCGACAAGCGCGCCGATGACGTACAGCAGGTTGAGGTGGGCCGACTCATCCGCATAGACAATTCTCACTCAGCCATCCTTCTCTTACTCACCGACGCTGCCGGGCTGGTTGCCCACAGCTTTCGCAACGCTTGCTTCGGGACCAGGGCGCGTACGCTCGACACGTGCGCCTCAGAGTGATCGACGGCGGCTCGAACACCGTCCGTCTGCTCGCCCTCGCCCGCGCGCTCCTGACGTTCGTGGCCGCGGTCGCGCCGTGGCGCATCCCTCGTGCGATCCCGCCGCTCGCGCTGCTATTCGAGGTCGGTGCGCGGCACATCGCGCTGCTGCGCGCCCCCGCGGTACGCCGCGGCCTCGTCCTCACGGGCGCGGGCTCCCTCCCCGCCGCAGACGACCGCCGAGGCCGCGCATCTGCTGTGAGCGAGTCGACGGAGCCCGCGCCCACGCCCTAGGTTCGAGACATGGCACCTCACGCCGCGTCGATCGTCGGCTCGGGCCCGAACGGTCTGGCGGCGGCCGTGATCTTGGCCAGGGCGGGCATCCGCACCACGGTCTTCGAGCGATCGGCTCATGTCGGCGGTGGGGCGCGCACCGCGGAGCTGACGCTGCCGGGCTACCGGCACGATGTCGGGTCGGCAGTCCACCCCCTCGCGGTGTCGTCTGGCTTCTTCCGACGCTTCCAGCTCGACAGGCGCGTCGAGCTGCGCACTCCCGAGCGCTCGTACGGGCATCCTCTTGATGGTCGCCCGGCGGCGATCGCGTACCGCAGCCTCGATCGCACCACCCACAGTCTCGGTGTCGACGGCCCGGCGTGGAAACGGTTCTTCGCGCCCCTCGTGGACCGCGCGGCCCACGTCGCCCAGTTCACGGGCTCGAGCCTCGTGCGCGTGCCCGACCATCCGATCGCGGCGGCCCTGTTCGGGCTGCGCTCCCTCGAGCAGGGCGGTGCGGCGTGGAATCTGCGGTGGCGGGACGACGCGGCGCCCGCCCTCCTCACCGGCGTCGCGGCGCACTCGGTGCAGCCCATGCCCTCGCTCGGCACCGCCGGCACGGCCCTCTCTCTCGCGACCGCCGGTCACGCCGGGGGCTGGCCGATCCCGGTGGGCGGCAGTCAGGCGATCACCGACGCGCTCGTCGACGACCTGCTCGCCCACGGCGGCACGATCGAGGCCGGCGTCGAGATTACCTCGCTCGCCGAGCTGCCGCCCTCCGACGTCGTGCTGCTCGACGTGACCCCGCGCGCGCTTGAGCGTCTGGCGGGGGACGCGCTGCCCGACCGCTACCGGCGTACGCTGCTCGACTACCGGTACGGCCCCGGCATCGCGAAGGTCGATTTCGCGCTGAGCGGCCCCGTACCGTGGTCCGACCCCGAACTCGGAAAGACGCCGACGCTGCACCTCGGGGGAGCGCGGCGGGCGATCGCCGCCTCCGAGGCGACCGTCGCGCGCGGGCGCCACTCCGACGACCCGTACGTGCTCGTGTCGCAACCGTCGATCGTCGACGACTCCCGCGCACCCGCCGGGCACCACGTGCTGTGGGCCTATACGCACGTGCCGAGCGGGTCGACCGTGGACCAGACGGAGGCGATCACGCGCCAGATCGAGCGTTGGGCCCCGGGCTTCCGCGACCTGATCCTCGCCTCCACGAGCGCCACGGCGGCCCAGATGGAGATCGAGAACCCCAACTACATCGGCGGCGACATCGCGGCCGGCGCCGCAACGCTGCGGCAGCTCATCGCCCGCCCGTCGCTCTCGCCCGAGCCGTGGCGAACCCCCGTCCCCGGCCTCTATCTCTGCTCGTCGGCGACCCCGCCCGGGCCGGGGGTGCACGGCCTCAGCGGCGCGTACGCCGCCCGCAGCGCCCTCAAGCACGAGTTCGGCCTGCACCGGCTCCCCGCCCTCGGTATCGGGCAGGGCTGGTAGGTCGAGCCGCTAGTCGAGGTCGAGCGAGTCTCCCGCCTCGAGGGCCACGAAGGTGCCGCCGTGCAGCTCGGTCACGCGCTGAATGCGGGCGTTCGCCATCCTCTGCCCGATCTCAGAGTTGACCCGTTCGTGGGTCGGGAAGGAGCGACGTGGCCGCACGACGTCGAGGTAGTCCATGACCTCGCCGATCTTGAGCCACGGCGCGCTCGAGGGCACGGCGAGCACGTCGACGGGCCGCTCGGGCACGGTGTAGGAGTCGCCGGGGTAGTAGAGGGTCTCGTTCACGAACACGCCGAGGTTGTCGACGATCGGAATGCTGCGATGGATCGTCGCGTGGCGCCCGCCCGAGAACGCGAGGGCGAAGGGGCCGGCCGCGCGCACGTCGCCCGCCACGACGATGGTCCAGTCGTATCCCGGATGCTCGGCCGCGACTCCCGCGGGCGCGAAGAGCTCCACGGCCCCGGGTGCGGCAGCCAGCAGGCGGTCGAGGTGCTCGGTCGCGACGTGGTCGGCGTGCTCGTGGGTGACGACGATCGCGGCGAGATTCTCGGCGGTGAAGGGGGCGGTGAAGCTCCCCGGGTCGATGACAAGGCTCGCGCCCTCGTGCTCGATGACGAGACACGCGTGCTCGCGCTTGGTGAGGATCATGGGCACACTGTACTCACCGGGGGTGGGCCGGCCCTTGACGGGCGATACCCCAGGGGGGTATGGTCGCCCTCGTGATCGAGGACATCAAGAAGAGGGCCCTGCACCGTTCGCGCATCCTGCAGGGTCAGTTGCGCGGCATCGAGAAGATGATCGAGAACGAGGATTACTGCGTCGACATCATCACGCAGTCCCTCGCCGTGCAGAAGAGCCTGCGCAGCCTCAACAAGCTCCTCGTCGAGAACCACCTGCGCACGCACGTGACCGACATGTTCGACGCGGGCGGCGAGGAGCGCGAGAAGGCGATGGCCGAGCTGCTCGCCGTCTTCGAGCTCAAGAACAACCGGGGGGAGTAAGCATGGCGCACGACCACGAGACGCACACGCGTCACGAGACCACCGCGACGAAGGATGCGCCGCACGGCCACGGGGCCGACGGCGACCACACGGGGCACGACCCCGCGCAATTTCAGCGCAAGTTCTGGCTGAGCCTCGCGCTCACCGTCCCGATCCTCGTCTTCTCGCCCGGGCTGCAGAACCTCCTCGGCCTCGACGGCCCGCGGTTCCCGGGCAGCGAGTTCATCTCCGCCGGGCTCGGCGCGTTCCTCTTCTTCTACGGTGGCTGGGTCTTCCTGCGCGGCGCCTGGGTCGAGCTGCGGCAAAAGCAGCCCGGCATGATGACCCTCATCTCGCTCGCGATCGTCGTCGCCTTCGGCTACAGCGCTGCCGTCACCCTGGGTCTCGACGGCATGGACTTCTGGTGGGAGCTCGCGACCCTCATCACGATCATGCTGCTCGGCCACTGGCTCGAGATGTCGGCGGTCATGGGAGCGCAGAACGCTCTCGGCGAGCTCGCCGCGCTCATTCCCGATGAGGCCGAGCTCGTGGTGGGCGACGGCGGCGACGAGACGCGCACGGTCGCGGCCTCCGAGCTCGTGGTCGGCGACCGCGTGATCGTGCGCCCCGGGTCGGCGATCCCCGCCGACGGCACGGTCGTCGACGGCGAGAGCGACGTCGACGAGTCGCTCCTCACGGGCGAATCCGAGCCGATCGGCAAGCACAAGGGCGACGCCGTCGTGGCCGGGTCGGTCGTGGGAGGCGGATCCCTCACCGTCGAGGTCACGAAGACGGGGGAGGACACTGCGCTCGCGGGCGTCATGAAGCTCGTCGCCGACGCTCAGAGCTCGAAGTCGGGCACCCAGCTGCTCGCCGACCGCGCCGCCGCGCTGCTGTTCTACCTCGCCCTCGCCGCGGCGATCATCACCGCGATCGTGTGGACCGTGGTGCGCCCGGGCGAGCCCGACTTCGTGCTGGCGCGCGTCGTGACGGTGCTTGTCATCGCCTGCCCGCACGCTCTGGGCCTCGCCATCCCGCTCGTCGCCCAGATCTCGACGTCGCGCGGTGCGAAGCAGGGCCTGCTCATCCGTTCGCGCCCCGCACTCGAGACCGCGCGCACGATCGACGTCGTGCTGTTCGACAAGACGGGCACCCTCACCGAGGGCCGTCAGGGCGTCGAGACGGTCGTCGTCGGCGACGGAGTCGACGAGGACGAGGCTGTGACGCTCGCCGCCGCCGTCGAGGCGAAGAGCGAGCATCCCATCGCCCGCGCGATCATCGCCGAAGCCGCCGATCGCGACCTGAAGAAGCGCCGCAGCGCGCAGTTCACCGCGGTCTCCGGCAGGGGCGTGACCGCGCGCGTCGGCGACACGGAGTACTCGGTCGCGAGCGGTCGCTGGGTGACCGAGCAGAGCATCGAGGTGCCGAGCACTCTCGTCGCCGCGGCCCGCGAGGCGGGCGAGGCCGGGCAGACGGTCGTCTATCTTCTCGAGGGGGATGCCGTACTCGCGCTCTTCGCGATCGCCGACGTGATCCGTCCCGAATCGCGCGACGCCGTCGCGGCTCTGCAGAAGCGCGGCGTGCGGGTCGCGCTGCTCACGGGCGACGCGCAGCCCGTCGCCGAGTGGGTCGGCCGCGAGCTCGGCATCGACGAGGTGCACGCCGAGGTGCTGCCCGGCCAGAAGTCCGACGTCGTGGCCGAGCTGCAGCGCGGCGGCACGAGCGTCATGATGGTCGGCGACGGCGTCAACGACGCCCCCGCACTGGCTCGCGCCGATGTGGGCATGGCGATCGGAGCGGGAACGGACGTCGCCATCGAGTCGGCAGGCATCGTGCTCGCCTCGAGTGACCCGCGCGGCGTCGACCAGGCGATCCAGCTCAGTCGCCGCACCTACGCGAAGATGCAGCAGAACCTCGTGTGGGCGGCCGGCTACAACGTCGTCGGCATTCCGCTCGCGGCAGGAGTGCTCGCGGGCGTCGGCTTCCTGCCCTCGCCCGCGCTCGGCGCCGTGCTCATGAGCGTGTCGACGATCGTCGTCGCGCTCAACGCACAACTGCTGCGGCGAGGCTGACGCGTCGGTCCGCCGGCGGCCGTCCGGCGGATCGTGACGCGGTTTCGCGCCATAATCAGCGGATGACATCGTCGTCGCGTCGCGTGGTCGTCGCCATCAACCCGGCAGCATCCTTCGGCCTCGGCAGCGAGGTCGGGCCGGCCCTCGTCACGACGCTCCGCGGCCTCGGCCACGAGGTCACGAGCCTCACCGAGCCCGACTTCGCGCAACTGCTCGACGCGACGCGCGCGGCGCTGCGCGAGAAGCCCGATGCTCTCGTCGTCGGCGGCGGCGACGGCATGGTGAACCTCGGCGTCACGGCGCTCGAGGGCACGCGCATACCCCTCGGGATCGTGCCGAGCGGCACCGGCAATGACATGGCGCGGGGGCTGAGCATCCCGATCGGAGACACCGAGGCGGCGATCACGGCGCTCACCGCGGCGCTGCATCGGCCGCCGCGCGTCATCGACGCTGGTCGCATCGCGTTCGACGGCGGCCGGGCGCGGTTCGCGTGCATCCTCGCGGCCGGGTTCGACGCCCTCGTCAACGAACGCGCCAACCGCATGCGCTGGCCGCGCGGCCGCAGCCGGTACACGATCGCGCTGCTCATCGAGCTCGCACGGCTGCGCCCGATCGAGTACCGGCTCACGCTCGACGGCGTCGAGCACGTCGAGCGTGCGCTGCTCGTCGCCGTCGCCAACAACCTGTCCTTCGGCGGCGGCATGAAGGTCGCCCCCGACGCCTCCCTCGACGACGGGCTCTTCGACGTCGTGCTCGTGCGGCCCCTCGGGCGGCTCGCCTTCCTGCGCATCTACCCCCGCGTCTTCGCCGGAACCCACGTGACCGACAGCCGCGTCGTCGTGCACCGCGCGCGCGAGGTGCGCATCGAGGCGGCGGGTGTCGTGGCCTACGCCGACGGAGAGCGGATCGCACCGTTGCCCGTCGACATCCACATGCAGGAGGGCTCCCTGCGAGTGCTCGCGTAGCGGTCGCGGCCCCGGTTTGGTCGGGGTGTGAGCCCTATGGCATACTCGACTGGTTGCGTGACGGCCCCATCGTATAGCGGCCTAGTACGCCGCCCTCTCACGGCGGTAACGCGGGTTCGAATCCCGCTGGGGTCACCACAAGAACCCCCGGTTTTCCGGGGGTTCTTGTCATTCCGGCTCAGCATGACCTAGCTGAGTGTCTCTTCTGCCCCCATTTCACCCACGGCTGCGAGTGGCGTTGGTTGCAGGTGATCGCGTTGACACGCGGATTCGGGCGCGCGGGTGACAGCGTGTCACCAGGTTCTCGTCGTGTTCGTGGTCGGATCCGGTGCTGCCACTGGCACGCGTCACGGCGCTCTCGCTACACCCCGCTGCTCAATCTCTGCGCGGCACATGCTGAAGATGACCGATCGCCTCATCCAGCAAATCGCTGACATGCGCGTCGAACAACGAGTAGTGGATGTGACGGCCGTGACGCGTCCCGGTCACCAAGCTCAGATGCCGAAGCAGACGCAGATGGTTCGACACTGTGGTCTGACCGATCGCCAGCCTTTCGCCGAGCTCGGTCACCGTGCTCGATCGGGAGCGGAGAACGCTCAGGATGCGCAGACGAACCGGCGATGCCAGTGCCTGCATGATCTCTGCGAGCCGTTCGGCATCCGTCCCGGAGAGAGGGCCAAGGCCCTGACGTGGCATCGGACTGATCATGTTCAAGATTCTCGCCACTGATCACGATTATCATTCACACCATCAATATATCACAAGGTTATGATGTATGGTCGACCTATGAGTGCCTCTTCGACCGCCACCGCTCCCACCGCGACTTCTCAGGATCACGAGCACGGGTCTGCCCGTTGGGAGCTCTGGTTCGCCATCGCCGCCGGCGTCACCTACGCCGCAGGGATGGTCGCGGAGATCGCGCTCGGGTTACCGATGGTCGGATGGCCTCTGGCGTTCTTCCTCGCCACCTACTTCTTCGGTGGCTACTTCACGATTCGCACGGCAATCTCGTCGACACTGCGTGGGAAGTTCGAGGTCGACTTCCTCATGCTCGTCGCGGCAGTGGGCGCGGCCCTGATCGGTCGATGGGCGGAAGGTGCAGTGCTGCTGTTCCTGTTCAGCCTCGGCCACGCGCTCGAGGAGTACGCACTCAGCCGCGCCAGCAAGTCGATCGAATCGCTCGCGGAGTTGGCACCCCGTAGCGCCCTGGTCCGCCGCGACGGCGAGGAGCCCGTGGAGGTTCCCGTGGAGGAGATCGTCGTGGGCGACGTGGTCGTGGTGCGCCCGAATTCCCGTATCCCTTCAGACGGCTTCGTCTCCACAGGGCAATCCGCCGTCGACCAGTCCGCGGTGACCGGGGAGTCGATCCCGGTCGAAAAGGAACCCGTCCCGGACCGGGAGCGGGCACTGCGCACCGTCGACACGCTCCCCGCCGCCAACAGGGTATTCGCAGGCACTGTCAACGGATCGGGGGTCTTGGAGATCGTCGTCACCGCGACCTCGGCAGACTCGACCCTGAGCAAAGTGGTGGAGCTCGTGCGCACCGCCGACCAGGCTGCGTCGCCCACGCAGCAGTTCATCGACCGCTTCCAGCGCTGGTATGTCCCCGCCGTGATCGTCGGTGTCGCCGCGACTCTGCTGGTGGCGATGCTGGTATTCGCCCAGCCTTTCCAGGATGCGTTCTATCTCGCGATGACCGTGCTGGTCGCAGCGAGCCCCTGCGCTCTCGCGATCGCGACACCGGCAGCCGTCCTCGCGGGGGTGGCGCGTGCGGCGAGAGCCGGCCTACTCGTGAAAGGCGGCGCGCCGCTCGAGACGCTGGGAAAGGTCAAGGCGATCGCCTTCGACAAGACAGGCACACTGACCTGGGGCATGCCGCGAGTCACGACGGTCATCCCCGCCGAGGGCACATCTGAGGCCGAGCTGATCGTCGCACTGATCGCCGTCGAGGCCCTCAGCGACCACCCCCTCGCCGCCGCGATCGTTCGCGATCTGACACCACGCGTGACGGAGAGCGACCCGGTTACGGCAACAGACCTCGAGTCTGTGACCGGCCGCGGCATCCGTGCAACGATCGACGGTGACTCCGTCGAAGTCGGCAACCTTCGCATGTTCGACGAGCAGAAGCTCACCCTGCCTGCTCCTCTGGCAGATGAGTACAGGCGAGTGCGGGACTCGGGCCAGACCCTGGTGATCGTGCGCCGCGGCGACCGGTTCCTCGGCATCGTCGGCGTGATGGATGCCTCGCGTGAGGAATCCGCCCAGGTACTGAGCGCCCTCCGCGACGCGAACATCAAGCAGCTCGTCATGATCTCCGGGGACAACCAGCGCGTCGCTGACGCCATCGGCCGAGAGGTCGGCGTCGACACCGCGATCGGAGAATTGCTGCCCGAAGACAAGGTCACCGAGATCACTCGCCTCGCCGCGACCCACCGCCCCATCGCGATGGTCGGCGACGGCGTCAACGACGCCCCCGCCATGGCACGTGCCGACATCGGCATCGCCATGGGCGCCGCCGGGTCAACGGTCGCCTTGGAGACCTGCGACATCGCTCTGATGAGCGACGACCTAGGGCGCGTGCCCTTTGCGGTGCGGCTCAGCCGCGCCACCAGCCGCATCATCCGACAGAACCTCATCGCCAGTCTGGCCATCGTCGCATTCCTCATCGTCGCGACCTTCGTCGGCCTGAACATCGGGGCCGTCGTGCTCATTCACGAAGGCTCTACCCTCATCGTCGTCGCCAACGCACTGCGGCTCCTGAACTTCGAGCGAGGCAAGGAGCACCACGGGATAGACCACGAGGACAAGCCCGCCCCCTGAACCGAACGCGGCCTCGGCCAGTCGCGAGGGCGATTCTCAGTGCGCCGACGTAGCGCGTTCGGCGGCTCGGCGGTCGGAGCCGCCGGGATTCGCTAGGCTGTCACGCGCGAGGGGGAGTATCCCGAATCGCCGCGATCGTCATCACGAGCTGCTACGACAGCAGCTCCGGGCGCGGCGCCACCGGCACGGTGGGGGAGAGACCGTCGAGTTCTTCTGACCCCTCCCATCGAAAGGCTCCCGTGAGCGACGTCGTCATTCCCGCTTGGTTCGAGATCGGCTCGCTCGTCATCCTGAGCGCCGTCCTCATCGCCGACCTGCTGCTCGTCATCAAGCGCCCGCACGTGCCAAGCCCTCGCGAATCCGGACTGTGGGTGGCCTTCTACGTGACCCTGGCTCTCATCTTCGCGGGGCTCATGTTTGTCATCGCGGGTGCCGACGCTGGCGGCGAGTTCGTGGCCGGCTGGCTCACCGAGTACAGCCTCTCGATCGACAACCTCTTCGTGTTCGTGCTGATCATGGCGCAGTTCAACGTTCCTCGGCGCATGCAGCAGCGCGTGCTCATGATCGGCATCATCCTGGCGCTGCTGTTCCGCGGCATCTTCATCCTGCTCGGCGCAGCACTCATCGCGAACTTCAGCTGGGTGTTCTACATCTTCGGAGCGTTTCTGCTCGTCACGGCCGCGCAGCAGGCCTTCAGCGGCCGCGAAGACGATGAAGAGCGCGAGAGCAAGCTCATCGGGTTCCTGCGCAAGCGCATCCCGATCACCGACGAGTACGACGGCATGAAGATGCGCACGCGCATCGACGGCAAGGCCTTCTTCACGCCTCTGCTCATCGTCCTCATCGCGATCGGCACGACCGATGTGATCTTCGCCCTCGACTCGATTCCCGCGATCTTCGGCATCACCCAGAGCCCTTTCATCGTCTTCACGGCCAACGTCTTCGCCCTCATGGGGCTGCGCCAGCTGTACTTCCTGCTCGGCCATCTCGTCGACAAGCTCGAATACCTCAAGTACGGCATCGCGTTCATCCTCGCCTTCATCGGCGTCAAGCTCGTGCTGCACGCGCTCCACGAGAACGAGCTGCCCTTCATCAACGGCGGCGAGCACGTGCCCGTGCCCGAGATCGACACCTGGACGTCGCTCATCGTCATCCTCGTCGCCATGGCGGTGGCGGTCGTGCTGAGCCTGCTCAAGATCCGCCGCGAGGGCCGCTACCTGCCGACCGCGATCATCGGCAGTGCGGACGACGAGGAGGAGGGGTCCGAAGCCGCGTCTGCTGCGGCGGGGACCGAGAACACCGAGACTCGCAGCGGGCGCTGAGCCGAGCATCCCCCGGTGGTAACCTGGCTCCATGCAGCGCGAGCGGTTCCTTCTCCTTCGTCGCCGCGGCGAGTCCTGATCACCCCAGGTCGCATTCTCGCCGCGGAGTCTCGACGCGGCCGCTTCGATTCGAACTGCTAGAAGGGTGACCACCCATGACGACCGATTCCGTGAGCACGACGACTGACCGGCCCCGCACTCTCGCCGAGAAGGTCTGGGCCTCCCACCTCGTCGCCGAAGGCGCGAAGGGCGAGCCCGACCTGCTCTACATCGACCTGCACCTCGTGCACGAGGTCACGAGCCCGCAGGCCTTCGACGGCCTCCGTCTCGCCGGCCGTCCTGTGCGCCGCCCCGACCTGACGATCGCGACGGAAGACCACAACACTCCGACGCTCGCGATCGACAAGCCCATCGCCGAGCCGACGAGCCGCAAGCAGATCGAGACGCTGCGCGCCAACGCGCAAGAGTTCGGGATTCGCCTGCACTCGCTCGGCGATGTCGAGCAGGGCATCGTGCACGTCGTCGGCCCGCAGCTGGGCCTCACGATGCCGGGCATCACGGTAGTGTGCGGCGACAGCCACACATCCACCCACGGCGCATTCGGCGCCCTCGCCATGGGCATCGGCACGAGCGAGGTCGAGCACGTGCTCGCCACCCAGACGCTGCCCCTCAAGCCGTTCAAGACCATGGCGATCACGGTCGAGGGCGAGCTCAAGCCCGGCGTGACGGCGAAAGACATCATCCTCGCCGTCATCGCCAAGATCGGCACGGGCGGCGGGCAGGGCTACGTGCTCGAATACCGCGGCTCGGCGATTCGCGCCCTCTCCATGGATGGCCGCATGACGATCTGCAACATGTCGATCGAGGCGGGTGCGCGGGCAGGCATGGTCGCCCCCGACGAGACGACCTACGCCTACCTCAAGGGTCGCCCGCACGCTCCGGAAGGAGCCGACTGGGATGCAGCGGTCGAGTACTGGAACACGCTGCGCACCGATGACGACGCCCTGTTCGACGCCGAGGTGTACCTCGACGCGAACGAGCTCGAGCCCTTCGTCACGTGGGGCACCAACCCCGGTCAGGGAGTCTCGCTGAGCGAGAGCGTTCCCGACCCCGCGACGATCATCGACGCCAACGAGCGTGCCGCGGCCGAGCGCGCCCTCGAGTACATGGACCTCGCCGCGGGCACGCCCATGAAGCAGATTCCCGTCGACGCCGTGTTCATGGGCTCCTGCACCAACAGCCGGCTCGACGACCTGCGCGCGTTCACCTCGATCATCAAGGGCCAGAAGAAGGCCGAGGGTGTTCGCGTCATGGTCGTTCCCGGCTCTGCGCGCGTGCGTCTCGAAGCGGAGGCCGAAGGGCTCGACAAGATCGTCGAGGAGTTCGGTGCTGAATGGCGCTTCGCGGGCTGCTCCATGTGCCTGGGCATGAACCCCGACCAGCTCGCCCCGGGGGAGCGCTGCGCCTCCACGAGCAACCGCAACTTCGAGGGTCGGCAGGGCAAGGGCGGTCGCACCCACCTCGTGAGCCCGCTCGTCGCGGCGGCCACGGCCATCCGGGGCACGCTCTCGAGCCCGGCCGACCTGCTCGCGGACGGCATTGCCGTCGATACTGAGTACACGGGCGTCGAGGGGGTGAGCGCGTAGTGGACAAGGTCACAACCGTCACCGGCGTCGCCGTGCCCCTGCGGCGCTCCAACGTCGACACCGATCAGATCATCCCCGCCGTCTTCCTCAAGCGCGTCACGAAGACCGGCTACGACGACGGGCTCTTCCACGAGTGGCGGAAGGACCCGCAGTTCATCCTCAACCGCCCCGAGTACGCCGGCGCTCGCATCCTCATCACGGGCTCCGACTTCGGCACCGGCTCGAGCCGCGAGCACGCCGTGTGGGCTCTGCGCGACTTCGGCTTCGCCGCCGTGATCAGCCCCAAGTTCGCCGACATCTTCCGCGGCAACGCTGGCAAGCAGGGGCTGCTCGCCGGCCAGGTCGACGAGGCGACGGTCGAGCAGTTCTGGGCCGAGCTCGAGGCGAGCCCCGGCATGGAGGCGACGGTCGACCTCGAGGCCCGCACCGTGACGGTGGGGAATATCACGGCCCCGTTCGAGATTGACGATTACACGCGCTGGCGCCTGCTCGAAGGGCTCGACGACATCGCGCTCACGCTGCGCGACGAGCAGGCGATCACCGATTTCGAAGCCCGCCGCGAAAGCTGGCGGCCGACGACTCTGCCCGCTCGCTGACGCGGGCGGCGCAGAGACAACGCACCAGGAAAGGGCGCATGAACTCGCTCACCCAGGATTCGCAGAAGGCCGCCGCACGCGTCGGTCTCGTCTCCGACAGCATCACCATCCACGGCGGCAAGCCGCTGCGGGGTCGCGTGGAAGTGCGCGGCGCCAAGAACCTCGTCACCAAGGCGATGGTCGCCTCTCTGCTCGCCGACACCCCCAGCACTCTCAAGGGCGTGCCCGAGATCAGCGACGTCGCCGTCGTGAGCGGGCTGCTCAAGGCGCACGGGGTCGCGATCGACTCCTCCGCGCCCGGCGTGCTCACGCTCGACCCGAGCAACGTGGTCGGCGCGCACTTCGCCGAGATCGACGCGCACGCCGGCTCGAGCCGCATCCCGATCCTGTTCTGCGGCCCCCTCCTGCACCAGCTCGGCGAGGCCTTCATTCCCGACCTCGGCGGCTGCCGCATCGGCGACCGCCCCATCGACTTCCACCTCAACGCCCTGCGCGCCTTCGGGGCGGTCGTCGAGAAGTCGTACCAGGGCATCCACCTCACGGCGCCCCACAAGCTCGTCGGCGCCGATATCGACCTGCCGTTCCCGAGCGTCGGGGCGACCGAGCAGGTGCTCCTCACGGCGGTGCGGGCGGAGGGCACGACCGAGCTCAAGAACGCCGCGATCGAGCCCGAGATCATGGACCTCATCGCGATCCTGCAGAAGATGGGCGCGATCATCTCGGTCGAGCCCAACCGCGTCATCGTCATCGAGGGCGTGGAGACGCTGCGCGGCTACAACCACACCGCGATCTTCGACCGCAACGAGGCCGCGAGCTGGGCGGCGGCGGCGCTCGCGACGGGCGGCGACATCACTGTCGGCGGTGCGACGCAGCAAGAGCTCATGACCTTCCTCAACGTCTACCGCAAGGTCGGCGGCGAATTCGACGTGCTCGAGGACGGCATCCGCTTCTGGCACCCTGGAGGCCCGCTCAAGCCCGTCATGATCGAGACGGATGTGCACCCCGGCTTCATGACGGACTGGCAGCAGCCGCTCATCGTGGCCCTCACCCAGGCGGAGGGCGAGTCGGTCGTGCACGAGACGGTGTACGAGAACCGCTTCGGCTTCACGGAGGCGCTCAACGAGATGGGCGCGAACATCGTCGTGCACCAGTCGGGGCTCGCCTCCATCACGCGCCGCGTGCCGCGCCGACCGCTCGAGCAGGCCGCTGTCATCACGGGGCCGACCCCGTTGCACGGCGCCGACGTGCGTGTGCCCGACCTGCGCGGCGGCTTCAGCCACCTCATCGCCGCGCTCGCGGCGGAGGGCACGTCGACGGTGAGCAACGTGGGCATCATCAGCCGCGGCTACGAGCTGTTCATCGACAAGCTGCGGCAGCTGGGCGCCGACTTCGAGCTGCCCTCCTGAGCTGCTCGCACCGTCATGACCGACTCCATTCCTGCGCCGGCATTCGTCACGCACTAGCCTGTACCCGTGACTGACGCCACCCCCGCGACCGTCGACGACGACGGCCGCCCCGCGCGCCGTCGACGCCGGGAGAAGACCGCACTCTGGTACGTGATCGCGGCCCTGTGCCTCCCGCTCCTGACCCTCATGGCGCGGTTCCCCGTCATCGACGGCCACAAGCTTCCCCGTCAGGGCGCCTTCATCCTCGCGCCCAACCACTACAGCGAGATCGACCCCGTCATCATGGGCCGCTTCATGTGGAAGCTCGGGCGGGTTCCGCGCTTTCTCGCGAAAGCCTCCGTCTTCCGTGTTCCCGTGCTCGGTGCGATCCTGCGCTGGTCCGGTCAGATTCCGGTGGAGCGGGAGGGGCGGGGGCGGCCGGATGCTCCGCTCAAGGCGGCGCAGCAGCTCGTCGATCGCGAGCTCGCGATCATCATCTACCCCGAGGGCACCCTCACGCGCGACCCCGACCTGTGGCCCATGCGGGGCAAGAGCGGCGCGGTGCGCATGGCGCTCACCGCGGGCGTGCCGATCATTCCCGCCGCGCACTGGGGCACGCAGCAGATCATGGCGCGCTACTCGAAGAAGATCAGCTTCTTCCCCCGCAAGACCATCTACTGCAAGATCGGCGATCCCGTCGACCTGAGCGACCTCGAGGGGCGTCCGCTCGACTCGGCGACGCTCGCCGAGGGCACGCGTCGCGTCATGACGGCGATCGCCGACCTGCTCGGCGACCTGCGCGACGAGCAGCCGCCGGCGGAGCGCTGGGATCCCGCGAAGAACAACCAGGCCGAGACGGGCCGCTTTGAGTGACGAGGGCGCGTCACGCGAGCATCCGCCTCTGACGGAAGCGGTGCGATTGCCGCTGCCGAACCTCGATGCTGACGCGCCGCGCGTCGCCGTGCTCGGCGCCGGCTCGTGGGGCACGACGTTCGCGAAGATCCTCGCCGATGGCGGTGCCGACGTCGTCATGTGGGCACGCCGGCGCGAGGTTGCGCAGGAGATCACTGAGACGCATCGGAACAGCGGCTACCTGCCCGGCATCAACCTGCCCGGCAATCTGCGCGGCCACGACTCGCTCGAGCACGTGCTCGCGGGTGCCGAGCAGGTGTACCTCTCGGTGCCGAGCCAGAGCTTGCGCGCCAACCTCGCCTCGATTCGCGACATCGTGCCCGCCGACGTGCCCGTCGTGAGCCTCATGAAGGGGGTCGAGAAGGGCAGCGGGCTGCGCATGAGCGAGGTGATCCGCGACGAGCTGCGCATCGACGAGGAGCGCATCGCCGTCGTGAGCGGCCCCAACCTGGCCCTCGAGATCGCGAAGCGCCAGCCGACCGCGGCCGTCGTCTCGAGCGCCCACCGCGACACCGCCGTCGCCGTCGCGCAGGTGGCGTCGAACGAGTACTTCCGCTGCTTCGTCAACACCGACGTCGTCGGCACCGAGTTCGGGGGAGTGCTCAAGAACCTCATCGCCGTGGCCGTGGGCATCGCCGACGGCGTGGGCTACGGCGAGAACACGAAGGCATCGATCATCACCCGCGGGCTCGTCGAGATCACCGACTTCGCGGTCGCGTTCGGCGGCCGCTCAGAGACCATGACGGGGCTCGCAGGTCTCGGCGACCTCATCGCGACGTGCGAATCCCCGCTTTCGCGCAACAACACGGCGGGCCGGCTGCTCGGTCAGGGCTACGCCTTCGCGCAAGTGATCGCCCAGATGAACCAGACAGCGGAGGGTCTCTCCTCCGTCGGCCCGATTCTCGAACTGGCATCGACCAAGGGCGTCTCGATGCCGATCGTCGCACAGGTCGCGCGCGTGCTCGAAGGAACCCTCGACCCGCGCGAGCTCGCCCCGCACCTCGCCACGGATTCCGACGAGCCTCAAGGCGAGTAGGTTGCGCGCGCTGTCGAGCCTCAGGGGGAGTAGGCGATAGGTCGCGTCGAGCCTCAGGGCGAGTGGCGCCTCGGTAGGCTGGCTCTCGTGATCACGACCCTCGCCGGCGGCCGCGTCCTCGCCGAGAAGCACGGGGCGACTCCTCCGACGGTCGTCGCATTGCACGGCTGGGCGCGCGACGGCACCGATTTCGGCACGATCGTCTCGGGCCTCGACGCCGTGTGCCTGCACCTTCCCGGTTTCGGCCCGGCTCCGGCGCCCGACGACGTGTGGGGCAGCGAGGACTACGCCGAGCTGGTCGCCGAGGCTGTCGCGGCATACGCGCCGGTCATCGTCGTCGGCCACTCCTTCGGCGGGCGCGTGGCGGCTCGGCTGGCCGCGCGCCGCCCCGAGCTCGTGCGCGGGCTCGTTCTCACGGGCGTGCCGTTGCTGAGGCTGCAGGCGCCCGCCGCGCCTCCGCTGGGCTATCGCCTGGCGCGCTGGGCGAATCGGCGCGGCCTGCTGAGCGACGAGCGCATGGATGCCCTGCGCAACGCGCGCGGATCCACCGACTACCGCGCCGCCGAGGGCGTGCTGCGCGGCGTCCTCGTGCGCGTGGTCAACGAGTCCTACGACGAGGAGCTCGACGCCCTCGCCGCCGGCACGGTGCCCGTGCGCTTCGTGTGGGGCGAGCACGACACGGCGGCGCCGACGGAGGCCGGGCGGCGGGCCGCCGAGCGCGTCGGCTCGCCCTTCCGCGTCGTGCCCGGCAGCGCCCACCTGCTCGAGGGCGACCTCGAACTGGCCGTGCGCGAGGAGCTGCTCGCCCTCATCGCCGAGACGGCGGGGCAGGGCTGATGGCCGGCATCGTCGCCTCGGTGCTCTATCTGCCCTTCGTGGTCACAGCAAGCGTCCTCGGTGCGCTCGCGGCGATCCTCATCGCGGGCCGCTGGGTGCGCGTCGCCCAGCGGGAGCACTACGTACCCGGCTCGGTGTCGCGCATGGCCTGGCTGTGGCTGCGCCGCGAGCCGGGGTCCGGCCCCGCGACGGCCGTTGTCATCGTGGCGATTGCGGTGGCGGTGCTCGTGCCGATTCCCGCCCTGCAGGCGCTCCCGCTCCCCGCCATCGTCCTGCTGGGCCTGCTGCCCTTGGGGCTGGGGTTCCGGGGCACCTCGAAGCCTCTCGCGGTCACGTCGCGCGTGAAGCGACTGCTCGTGGTGTGGGTTGTCGTGCACCTTGCGGTCGGCGCGGCGCTCACACTCCTCCTCGGCCCCGCAGGCCCGGCGCTGACGCTCCTGCTGAGCGCACCACTCACCGACCTCGCGCTCGCGATCATGGCGCCCGTCGAGAAGTCCGCCTCGCAGCGGTACGTGGCCGCGGCGAAGAAGCGGCTCGCCCAGGTGCGGCCGACGGTCGTGGCGATCACCGGGTCCTACGGCAAGACGAGCACGAAAAACTACGTGGCCCACCTGCTGAGCGCTACGTTCACGACGGTCGCGAGCCCAGCATCCTTCAACAATCGTTTGGGGCTCGCCCGGTCGGTGAATGACAAGCTCGTGCCGGGCACCGAGATGTTCGTTGCGGAGATGGGCATGGATGCTCCCGGCCAGATCGCGGAGCTCTGCGAGCACTTCCCACCAGACATCGCGGCCATCACGGTCATCGGTGAGGGCCACCTGCAACGCATGCGCACGACGGACGCGATTCTGCAGGAGAAGTCGACGATCACCGATCGTGCGCGCACGGTCGTGCTGCCGATCGACGACGCGCGTCTCGCTGCTCTTGCCTCCTCCGACCGCATGAACGGGAAGCGGGTCGTCACGGTCAGCTGCGTGCCGGGTACGGACGCCGACGTGGTGCTGTCTCCTGCATCGGGCGATGCGGGGGCGACGATCGTTCTCGGCCGGGGTGCCGAGCCGGTGCCCGTGACCATCGCGAGCACGGGCCACGCCGTCAACGTCGCGGTCGCGTCGGGCATCGCCCTCGCCGCGGGTGTGCCCGCCGCTGTCATCGCGTCTCGCATCGACGCACTGCCGGGCTCCCAGCACCGCGCCGAGGTGCAGCAGTCGCCGAGCGGAGCGCTCGTGATCGACGACACCTACAACGCGAACCCCGTCGGGTCGCTACGCGCGCTCGAGAGCGCGGCGGCGCTCGCCGCCGAGCGGGGAGGCCCTCTCGTCGTCGTGACGCCGGGCATGGTCGAGCTCGGCCCCGTGCAGGCCGAGCGCAACCACGCGTTCGGCGCCGCAATCGGCGCTGTCGGAGCGCGACTGTTCGCGGTCGCACGCACCAACCGGGCCGCTCTGCTCGCGGGCTACGCGAGCACGGCGACGGCGGAGGCGCTCGGTGCGGACGCCGTGCGCTCGCGCGAGCACGCGGTCGCCGAGGCGGTCACGGTCGCGGGGGAGCGGGGCGTTATCCTCTATGAGAACGACTTGCCCGATCACTATCCGTGATCTCAGAACCCACTGATTAAGGTGCACATGGCTGGAACCGCCCCCTGGGCCGTCGTCTTCGGCGGTCCGAGCCCCGAGCATGAGATCTCGATCCTCACGGGTCTCCAGGCAGAACGCGTTCTGACCGCTGCCGGTCACGACGTCGTGCCGATCTACTGGTCGCCGACGGGGGACTGGTTCCGCGTGCCCGCGGGCACGGAGGCGAAGGACTACCTCGAGGGCGCTCCGCGCGAGTCGACGCCGCTCGAAGCGCGCGTCTCGGGCGACCCCGGGCTGTACCGCCGCAAGACGTTCGGCGCCGAGCGCCTCGACCTCGAGGCCGCGCTGCTGTGCCTGCACGGCGGCGTCGGCGAGGGCGGCGGCGCCGCTGCGGTGTTCTCGCTCTTGGGCATTCCCGCGACAGGGTCCACGCTGTTCGCCGGCGCGGTCGGCATGGACAAGCTCGCCTTCGGCGGCCTCATGTCGGCCGCGGGCATCCCGAGCCTTCCCCGCGAAGCGGTGTCGACGCTCACCGAGCCCGCCTTCGAGGGCCCCTACATCGTCAAGCCGCGCTTCGGCGGCTCCTCGATCGGCATCGAGATCGCCGAGGATGTCGCCGCGGCCCGCGCTCTCGCGGCCAGCAGCGTGCACTTGCGCACGGGCGCCGTGGTCGAGCCCTACCGCCCCGAGCTCGTCGACCTCAACATCGCCTTCCGCACCTTCCCGAGCCTGGAGATCACGCAGCTCGAGAAGCCGCTGCGCGGGCCCGCCGGCAGTGCGCTCTACAGCTACGCCGAGAAGTACCTTGCAGGCGGCGCGGGCGCCGATGCCGGCCTCACGAGCGCTCCCCGCGAGTTCCCGGCTGAGGTGCCCGAGGCCGTGCACACACGGGCGCGCGAGCTTGCCGAGCGCGTCGCGGACGTCACGCGGCTCACCGGCATCGTGCGCGTCGACCTGCTGCTCGACGAGGCGAGCAGCGAGCTCTACGTCAACGAGGTCAACACGATCCCCGGCGCGCTCTCGCTGTACCTGTGGGCGCCGCAGCAGCCGGCGGCGACCGTCCTCGTGGATGCTCTCACCGAGGCCCGGGACCGCCGCGTAGTCTTCCCCCAGGCCGGGTTCGGCGGCGGCGCCGCGCTACGAGCCGCGGGCGGCATCGCCGGCAAGCTCGTCGGCCTCGACGGCCCCCGCGCGTAGCCGCGCGGCGCGCTCGCGCGCCCGCGCACGCGCGCACGGGCGTCGGTGCCAGATCTGGCGCAAAAGGGCGCTCGTCGCCCGCGATTCGGCCACTTTGTGGCGAATCTGCGGCGGCGCTCGCGGCGCGCGAGGGCGAACCCGCGCGCTATGTCGTGCCAGATCTGGCACGAATGGGCGCTCGCGGTGCGCGATACTCCCGTTTTGCGGCGAATCTGCGGGGTTGCGCGGGGTGCGTGGGCCATGCGGGGTGCGTGGGCCACGCGGGTCGTGTGGGGTGAGCGGGCATGCGCGGGTCGTGTGGGGTGAGCGGGCGTGCGCGGGTCGTGCGGGGTGAGCGGGGATGCGCGGGGCGCTACTCGGTCTCGGGTGCGACCGTGCCGCCGCCGAAGACGTCGGTCGTAGCGAGGCACCGGGCCTCGGCCGGGGTCGCGGCGACCGCTCCGCTGATGGCGCGCACGGCGTCCGCGCCGGCGATGTAGGTGATGTCGACGATGACCTCGGTCGTGGGCGTGCGTCCGTAGGTCGTGAAGACGTATTGCGGGGCGTCGCTCTCGTCGAGCAGCCAGTCGACGCCGTCGACGTCGAAGCACGGCAGGTCGCTCGGGCCGAGATCGGGCAGCCCGCACCGGTAGATGACGGCCGTGGGTTCACCCCACGCCGCAGTGGCCTGCGCGTTCGTGCTGCGGCGGTCGAGCTCGCCGATGGTCTGCGGCAGCCGCACCGAGATCTCGGCGCACGCCACGGAGTTCGCCTCGGGCGCCGCCTCGAGCGGCACGGTCGGAGCACACGCCGCGAGGGGCATGATGGCGAGCGCGGCGACGGCAAGGGCCAGGAGGGGGGAGCGGGTTCTCATCGTCGTTCAGGCTACCGTTGAGCGCATGAGCGAAGCCGAGTCGAGCGGGCCCGACGGCGACGGCGCCGGCGTCGAGGGCACCCGGGCAGCCGCAGAACCGGGCGGCGGAGACGACTCGAAGCACACCCTCGACACTCTCGGCTCCGTCGGTGAGCTCGATGCCCTCGCCCGCATTATCCCGCGCCTGCCGCCGAGCGAGGCGACCATGCTGGGCCCGGGCGACGACGCAGCCGTGCTCGCGGCGCCCGACGGTCTCTACGTCGTGACGACCGACATGATGATCCACGGCCCCGACTTCCGCCTCGCGTGGTCGAGCATGCGCGATCTGGGGTTCAAGGCCGCGGCGACGAACCTGAGCGACGTCGCCGCGATGGGCGCGCGACCGACGGCTCTCGTCGTGGCGCTCGCGGCACCGGCCGAGACGCCCGTGAGCGACCTTGAGGCCCTCGCGGACGGCTTGCGGGAAGCGTGCGCCGAGCTCGCTCCGGGCTGCGGAGTCGTCGGGGGAGACCTGAGTGTCTCACCCACCCTCACGATCGCCGTGACGGCGTTCGGCGACCTCGAAGGGCGTGAGCCGGTGCGGCGCGACGGCGCGCGCGTGGGCGACGTGGTCGCGGTCTCCGGCCCGCTCGGTGCGGCCGCAGAGGGTCTGGCCCTGCTGTTCGAGCGCGCGGTCAATGGCGACGGCGTGCCGGATGCGCGGGCCGCCGCTCGACTGCGCTCCGAGCATCCCGTCGCCGTAGCCGCCCAGCTCACGCCGCACCCGCCGATCGCGGACGGCGTCGCCGCCGCGCTCGCGGGAGCCACCTCGATGCTCGACTTGAGCGACGGCCTCGCCCTCGACGCGCGGCGGATTGCGCGCGCGAGCGGCGTGAGCCTCGACCTCGATGCGGCTGCCGTGTGCATGGCGGCGGGGGTGGATGCTTCCCGGCTGCCGCACGTGATCGTGGGCGGGGAGGATCACTCGCTGCTCGCGACGTTCCCGCCCGCGACGGGCCCGGGCCAGTCGCTGCCGGGCGGGTTCCGGGTGATCGGCCGCGTCGTCGAGGCGGGCGCAGAGGGCCCTGCCCTGCTCGTCGGGGGCCGGGTCTTCGCCGCGCGCGGCGGGTGGGACTCGTTCGACGAGTGGAGCGGCGGCGTCGGCTGAACGCCGGACGGCGCGGGGAAGGCTAGGAGGCGCGGCGCGCGCGGGCGGCGCGGCGCTTGAGGGCGCGGCGCTCGTCTTCGCTGAGGCCGCCCCAGACGCCGGAGTCCTGGTTGGTCTCGAGAGCGTACTGCAGGCAGGTCTCGGTCACCGAGCAGCGACCGCAGACGGTCTTCGCCTTCTCGATCTGGTCCACGGCGGGACCAGTGTTGCCGACCGGGAAGAAGAGCTCCGGGTCAGCGGTGAGGCAGGCTGCTTTGTCGCGCCAATCCATAGGACGTGCTCCTTTTGTGCATTGCCGTAGCACGTCGAGTGAGGTTGGGGACGCGCTACATCCGTGAACTCGCCGACGAAAAGGGGGCAAGTGAGACAGTGAGGGATGCCGCCCACGTCACTGTAGGCGTCTGATCAACCGCATATAGGCTCTCACAGGGCCTGAGTCAAATCAATAGCTTTGTATAGGACGGTTCTCGTGTCGGACACCCGGCGGACACCTCTCGTCATCCTGCTCGTCACCATCCTGGCGCTGGAGGCGGTCTTCCTCGCCGTCGTGACGGTTGCGCTCACGGTCGAGCTCGTCGGGCAGCAGGCCGACTTCCCGGTGACGGCGCTCGCCCTCGTCGGCCTCACTGCGCTCGTGGTCGTGTGGCTCGTCGCGATGACGGCGGGCGTCTGGCGCGCGCGGGCGTGGACGCGTGGCAGCATTCTCGTCTACCACTTCCTGCAGCTCGCGATCGGGGTCGGCAGCCTTCAGGGCTTTGTGCCGCGGCCCGACATCGCGTCGTGGATCATCATCCCCTCGATCGTGGGCATCGTGCTTGCGCTCACGCCGACGATCACCGAGTACCTGTCGCGGCGCGACTGAGCCCGCGCCGAGCGGCGCGCCGGGGGAGGGGCGGGTGGCTCAGTCGAGCCCGAGCTTCTTGCGCAGGCTCGCGACGTGGCCGGTGGCCTTGACGTTGTAGAGGGCGTGCTCGAGCGTGCCCTGCTCGTCGACGACGAAGGTGGAGCGAATCACGCCCGTCACCGTCTTGCCGTACATCGACTTCTCGCCGTACGCCGCGTAGGCGTTGTGCACCGTGAGATCGGGGTCGCTCAGCAGGGGGAAGGTCAGGTTCTGCTCGTCGGCGAACGTCTGCAGAGCATCCCCGGAGTCCTTGGAGATGCCGAGCACCTGGTAGCCGGCGCTCGCGAGGGAGGCGAGGTTGTCGCGGAAGTCGCACGCCTGCGTCGTGCAGCCGGGCGTCGAGGCGGCGGGGTAGAAGTAGAGCACGACCTTCTGGCCGGCGTAGTCGCCGAGCGAGACGGGCGTGCCGTCCTTGTCGGGCAAGGTGAAGGCGGGGGCGGCGGTTCCGGCTTCGAGGCGCGTGCTGGCCATGAGGGCTCCTAGTGTGAACGGGATGCGCGGCGCAGGTCGGCTCCGCGGTGAGGGTTTCAGTGTATGAATGCGGGCAGGATGCTCGCTGAAAGCCGCCCGAGTGGAGGCTGCCCCGCCACGGTGGTAGTGTTTCCTCTCGGCCGTCAAGGCCTACGCACCTCTAGCTCAATTGGCAGAGCAACTGACTCTTAATCAGTGGGTTCCGGGTTCAAGTCCCGGGGGGTGTACGAAAACCCCGGTTCGCTCTCGCCAGCTGCCGGGGTTTTTTCGTGCCTGGCGACGCTCTAGTCGTCGATGCCGGGGGCGTCGATCGCCTTGTTCTCCTCCATGACCGTGCCGACGGCAATCGCGACGCTGATGCCCCAACTGGCCCACATGAGGGCGAGGCGCCAGTCGCGCGGGCCGTGCCGAGTGGTCGAGATGACATTCCAGGCGGAGAACACGGCGCTCACCACGGCACCGTTGAGGATGTACTTGCGCATGCGGTGACCTTCCCTCGTCGTGTGTGCTCCACGCTATCGTTCCTGCCCGGTGCGGATGCCGCCAGCGTCCAGTTCGTGTCCAGGCTGTTGCGCGGGGCTGGGAAGTCGCCCAGCGCAACCTTGGCATCTGACCGATTGGTCAAATCCTGACCGATCGGTCAACTAACGTGGCCGCCGTGACTCTCCATGACGAACTGCGCGCGATCGCGCTTGCCGAATTCGCGACCTCCGGGTACGCCGCGACCTCACTGCAGCGCATCGCCGACCTCGCGGGCACATCGAAGGCGAGCGTGCTCTACCACTTCGCGTCGAAAGAGCTGCTGCTCGCCGACATCGTGAGCCCCGCCGTCGATGACCTCGATCGCCTGCTCGACTCGATCGACACCGCGAGCGGGCTACGCCACGCCGACTTCGTCGAGAACTTCGTCGACCTCCTGCTGCGGCACCGCGAGGTTGTTCCCCTCGTCATCAACCAGGGCGCGACCCTCGATGACGTTCCCGTCATGCACCGCGCGACCGAGATCATGCGCCGCGTCGCCGAACTCTTCCGGCTCGCGAGCGGCTCGACCATGGAGAAGCTGCGCTTCGGCGTCGCATTCGGCGGAGTCGCCTACACGCTCGCGGCCGCCGAGCGCCTCGGCCTCAGCGGCGAGATCGACGTCGACGACCTGCGCGGCGCACTCCTGGTCATCCTGCACGAACTGCTCGTGCCCTCCGAGCAGTCGCTTGCCCCCGCCTCCCTCGCCGACCCGACCCCCAAGGACTGACGTGGCCACCCTCCTCTACCGTCTCGGGCGCTTTGCCTACCGCCGCGCCGCGCTCGTCATCACCGTGTGGGTCATCGCCCTCGCGGCGGCTCTCGGCGTGGGCCTGAGCCTCGGCGGCCAGACCGACGAGAGCTTCTCGATTCCCGGCACCGAGTCGCAGGAGGCGCTCGATCAGCTTGACCAGCTCTTCCCCGAAGCCGCCGGCACCACCGTGCAGGCGGTCGTCGCGCCCGAGGACGACTCCCTCGTGACGGATGCCGACATCCGAGGCGAGATCGACGCGCTCATGGCCGACCTCGAGTCGATCCCCGGCGTCGAGACCGTCCTCGGCCCGTTCGACGAGTTCGCGAGCAACCAGGTGAGTGACGACGAGTCGGTCGCGATCGTGCAGGCGAGCCTCGAGGGCACCTCCCAGTCGATCTCGACCGAGACTCTCGACGCGATCACCGCGACCGCCGACGCGCGCGATGTGCGCGTCGAGTTCGCCGGCCAGGTCTTTCAGAACACCACGGTCGGCATCACCGTGATCGAGGTCATCGGCGTGCTCGTCGCGGGGGCCGTGCTCGTCGTGACCTTCGGGTCTCTCCTCGCCGCCGGCATGCCGCTCGCGGCCGCCCTCATCGGCATCGGGATCTCCCTCGGCGGCATTCTCGGCGTCGCGGCCTTCGTTCCCGTTTCGAGCTCCGCGCCCCTGCTCGCCCTCATGATCGGGCTCGCGGTCGGCATCGACTACTCGCTCTTCATCCTCTCCCGACACCGCACCCAGCTCGCCCGAGGCGAGCGACCACTCGAGTCGGCCGGCATCGCTGTGGGCACCGCGGGCAGTGCCGTCGTGTTCGCGGGCGTGACGGTCATCATCGCCCTGCTCGGGCTCCTCGTCGTCGGTGTGCCGTTCCTCTCCGTCATGGGCATCGGTGCGGCAGTCGCGGTGACCGTCGCGATGCTCGCCGCGACGACGCTGCTCCCGGCGTTCATGGGGCTCGCGGGCGACCGCCTCGTCCCCCGCGAGGGGTCGCGCGCCTGGAAGCGCGCACACCCCACGTCGTCGAGCCGCCCGACCATGGGGCGCCGGTGGGTGCGCGGCGTCATGCGCCGTCCGATCCTCTCCACGGTCGGCGTCGTGCTCGTGCTCGGCACCATCTCGATCCCGGCGTTCTCGCTCGACCTCAACCTTCCCGATGGCGGCAAGGAGCCCGAGGGTTCGACGCAGCGCATCGCCTACGACCTCATCGCCGACTCCTTCGGCCCCGGCACCGCAGGCCCCCTCCTCGTGACCCTCGACATCACCCAGTCCACCGACATCATGGGCGACCTCGAGGGCATTCGGGACGACCTCGAGGCGGTCGACGGCGTCGCGAGCGTGAGTCCGGGCATCCCGTCGCCGGGTCTCGAGCTGGCGATCTTCCGCGTCGCCCCCACGACCGCTCCTGACGCGCAGGAGACGAAGGCTCTCGTCGCCGAGCTGCGCGAGACCGGGCAGCTCATCGAGGAGGAGTACGGCACCCCGCTCGCCGTGACGGGCGTCACGGCCGTCGGCATCGACATCTCGACGCGCCTCACGGGCGCGCTCGTGCCCTTCGGCATCATCGTCGTCGGCCTCTCGATCGTGCTGCTCATGGCCGTCTTCCGCTCGGTGCTGGTGCCCGTGAAGGCGGCGCTGGGCTTCCTCCTCACCGTCGGCAGCGCGATCGGCGTGACCGTCGCCGTCTTCCAGTGGGGATGGGGCGCCGAGCTGCTGCACGCCGAGCCCGGCCCCATCCTGAGCTTCATGCCCATCATCCTCATGGCGGTGCTATTCGGCCTCGCGATGGACTACGAGGTGTTCCTCGTCTCGGGCATGCGCGAAGAGCACGTGCACGGCGCGACCCCGCGCGAGGCGATCGAGGAGGGCTTCACGACCGGAGCCCGCGTCGTCACGGCTGCGGCCCTCATCATGTTCTTCGTCTTCGCCGCCTTCGTGCCCGAGGGTGCGGGGCTCATCAAGCCCATCGCCCTCGGGCTCGCCGTCGGCATCGCGGTCGACGCGTTCGTCGTGCGCATGCTGCTCGGGCCCGCGCTCATGACGCTCTTCGGCCGCGCGGGCTGGTGGTTCCCGCGCTTCCTCGACCGGCTGCTGCCCGACCTCGACGTCGAGGGCGCCCGATTGCGGCACCATCGCGACACCGTCCAGTGGGCGGCCGGGGCGGGCGATGCGGAGGTCGTGGCCGACCGGCTCGAGATCGCGGGCACCGAGAAGACCCTCAGCCTGCGCGTCGAGTCGGGGCAGGGCATCCTCGTCGATGCGGCGCCCGCCGAGCGCGGTCTCGTGCTCGCGACCCTCGCCGGCTACCTCGCGGCACCGAGCGGGCGCGCGCGCATCGCGGGCGCCCTCCTGCCCTCCGAGGCGGGGACGGCGAGCGAGCGCGTGAGTCTGCTCGAGCTGGAGCCTCATCGACTCGACCCGAGCGTCACGGTGCGCGAACTCGCGACCGAGCATCGTGCGTCGCACCCCGGCCGCACGGGGCAGCGCGAGATCGAGCGCTGGTGGCGCGGAGTCGCGGCGACCGCCCGACGACTGGGAGGCGCCGCCGCCCCGCTCGCGTCCGTCGAGCTCGACGACACCCTCGTGTCGTTGTCGCCCGAGCGCCGAGCGCTCGCCCTCGTCGCACTCGCGACGGCGCATCGCGCCACCGTGCACCTCATCGATGCGGGTGGGCTCGCACGCGCGACGGTCGACGCCGTCGACGCTCTCATCGTCGCCCTCTCCGAGCCGCACCCTGCCCGCATCGTGACGGGCGACGCCGCGAGCGAGGACGCCGCGGCGCTCGCTCTCGAACCCCTCGCGCCCGTCGACGCCCACGACGCCCGAACTCCGGAGGCCCTCCTCTCATGACCGACCGCTCCGCACCCCAGCCCGCCCGGCGCTCGCGGCGCCGCATCGCGATGGTCGTCGGCGCCGTGCTCGTGCCGCTCAGTCTCGTGGGGCTCGCGCTGGCCGCCGTCGGCGACGGCGAGGAGGCGCTCGACCGCATTCCCGCGGCGATCGTCAACAACGACGAGCTCGTCACGATGGTCGACGCCGACGGCGAGGAGCAGCCGTTCCTCGCCGGCCGTCAGCTCGTGACCGAGCTGACCGGCCCCGACTCGGTGGGCTTCGACTGGACCCCGACGGGCCAGGAGGAAGCGGCACGCGCCCTCGAGGAGGGAGAGGTCTACGCCGTCGTCACGATCCCCTCCGACTTCTCCGCGTCGCTCACGAAGATCTCCGAGACGGATGCTCAGCCGGCGTCGATCCGCGTCGAGACCGACGACGCCCACAGCTACCTGGCCGGCTCGGTCATGCAGGCGATCGGCAGCGGCCTCGTCGCGCAGTTCGGCTCGGAGATCACGGCGCTCTACCTGGACGAGCTCGCGGGCGGTCTCGGTGAGCTCGGCGAGTCGCTCGAGACCGCGGCAGACGGTGCGGGTGAACTCGCCGACGGTTCCCGCGAGATCGCGGGCGGCGTGCGCGAGATCGGCGACGGCGTCTCCGGTCTCGGCAGCGGCGCGAGCGCGCTGGGCAGCGGGCTGGGCTCGGCGACGGCGGGCGCGCGCGAGTCGGCCGACGGCGCCGCGGCCCTCTCCTCCGGCATCACCGGGTATACACAGGGCGTGGACGCCCTGGCCTCCGGGCTCGCCCAGCTCGACACGGCCGCGGGCTCGCTCGGTGCCCTCAGTGGTGCCGTCGCGAACGTCTCGAGTCTCGCGAACGCTCTCGTGGTACAGGCTCAAGCGGCACTGGACGAGGCGCAGACCTCCGGTGCGAGCGCAGAGACGATCGCGGAGGCGCAGGCCGTGCTCGTCGACGCGCGGACACTCGCCGCGACCGCCGCAGGCACGAGCGCGCAGGTCACCCCGGCGCTCGCAGGCATCGAGGCGGGCGTGAGCGACAGCGCGAGCGGTGCCGCCGCGCTGTCGAGCGAGAGCGCCGCTCTGCGCGGGGGAGCCCGCGGGCTTGCCGCGGGACTCGGCGAACTCGCGGCCGGGCTCGGTCAGTCGCGCGATGGCGCCTTCTCGCTCGCCGACGGTGCTGCGCAGCTCGCCGCAGGCAACGCCGAGCTCGCCGACGGCGCGAGCGAGCTCGCGGCCGGGACGGAGGAGCTCGCGGCCGGCCTCGACGAGGGCGCAGCATCCGTGCCCGACGACGTCGCGACCGTGCCCGATGCCGTGACCGAGCCGATCACCCTCGAGGCCGAGCGCGCGAACGCGCTCGAGGGGGTCGGCGGGCTCATCATCGCCGTGCTCGGCCCGCTCGGCCTCTGGTTCGGCGCCATGGCCGTGACTCTCGCGCTGCCCGCCCGCGGTGCGGCGATGGTGGGCTCTCCGCTCGGGGCGGGAGCCCTCCTGCGGCGCCGACTACTGCTGCTCGCCGGGCTCTCGCTCGCGCAGGCGGGCCTCGTCACCCTGCTCGCGCACACCGTGGCGGGAGTCTCGTGGGCGCTCGCGCCCGCCATCCTTGGCCTCATGACGCTCATCGCGGTCGCGTTCACGGCACTCCACGTTGCCCTCGCCCAGTGGCTCGGCCGCGGCGGGCTCGTCGTGTCGCTTCTCGCGCTCGCCGTGCAGGTCATCGTCGTGGGCGGCGTCATCCCCATCGAGGCGCTCGCGGCGCCCTTCCCCGCCCTGAGCGCCGTGCTGCCGCTCTCGCAGGCGACCGACGGCCTCACCGCGATCATCG
This sequence comes from Microcella pacifica, assembly GCF_009371975.2. Lineage (GTDB taxonomy): Bacteria > Actinomycetota > Actinomycetes > Actinomycetales > Microbacteriaceae > Microcella > Microcella pacifica. Next base: position 131,979 of record NZ_VIKT02000001.1, on the reverse strand, counting down.
CGGGCGGCTCGGCCGACCGAGCAGTGTCGGCGGCGGTGAGTCTCGTGATCCTCACGGCGATCTCGCTCATCATCGCCCGCCTGGCCGCGGGTCGAGCGCGGCGCCGCGCGGTACTGAGGAGGTTCGCGCCGTCGATGGCGTGAGCGGTGCTGGGCAGCGCCAGGGGCCTCGGGAACCGGGGGAGCGCTAGCGCAGCACGCGCGAGTGCGAGCGTGCGAACTCGAGCGTCTCCCGCAGCCACGCGACGCGCTGCTCGTCATCGCGACCGCACGCGCGCGTATTGATCTCGGCGATGATGTGGCCCGCGAACCCCGACTCGGCAAGACCCTGCAGCACCTCGGCGACCGGTTGCGCACCGCGCCCGGGCACGAGGTGCTCGTCGAGCAGCGCGCCGCCGGGCGCAGTGCACGCCGCATCGCACAGGTGCACGTGCTGCAGGCGCGAGCCCCATTCGCGCGCGAGGTCGGCGGCTGAGCGCCCGCTCATGCCCGCGTGCGAGAAGTCCAGGGTGAGCGCGTCGACCTCGAGCACGCCGGGGTTCCAGCTCGGGGCGAAGGGATCGTGCTCGATGCCGCCTCGAGTGACGGGGAACATGTTCTCGACCGCGATGCGCATGCCGTGCCGCTCGGAGAGCCGCCGCACGGTCTCGACGAAGAGCGCGGCACTGCGGCGCTGCCAGCGGTAGGGAGGGTGCACGACCACGGTCGTCGCGCCGACGGCCTCGGCGAGCTCGACGCTGCGGCGCAGCTTGACGAGCGGGTTGCGGCCGAAGACGTGGCTGCTGAAGAGCAGGACCGGTGCGTGGATGCTCAGCACGGGCATCCCGAATTCGTCACTGAGCGCTGCCAGCCGCGACGGGTCCTGCGTGCCGCGGTCGCTCGTGATCATGACCTCGATGCCGTCGAAGCCCGCCTCCGCGGCGAGGCGGAAGGCCTCGCGCAGGCGTCGGGGGAGGACGCTCGTCGTACCCATGCCGATCTGAGCCACACCGTCACTGTACGTCGTGACCCGGGCCGCGACGCGGGAGCGACCCGTGAACTCTCGGTGACGCGCGGGAGAACCGCGCACGCTGCCCGCCGCGACTCTGGGAGGTCTCTGACCTTCGGCTGATACGGTTCGAGCGCCGGCCCCCGCCCATCGACGCATCCCCCTGAGGAGACGCCCGCGCGCCATGACCGACTCCAGCCAGAACGACTTCATCGTCGTCTCCAACCGACTTCCCGTCGACCGCGTCATCGAGCCCGACGGCACCGCCCACTGGCGGCGCTCGCCCGGCGGGCTCGTGACCGCGCTCGAACCCGTCATGCGCGCCTCCGAGGGCGCCTGGGTCGGCTGGGCGGGCAAGCCCGACCTCGAGCTCGAGCCCTTCACCGAAGACGGCATCGACCTCGTGCCCGTGCCCCTCAGCGCGCTCGAGGTCGAGCGCTACTACGAGGGCTTCAGCAACGACACGCTGTGGCCGCTCTATCACGACGTGATCGCCGCGCCGAGCTACCACCGCGAGTGGTGGGAGGCGTACCAGGTCGTCAACCAGCGCTTCGCCGACGCTGCGGCGGAGGTCGCCGCGCCGGGCGCGACCGTGTGGGTGCAGGACTACCAGCTGCAGCTCGTGCCCGCGATGCTCCGCGCGCAGCGCCCTGACCTCGTCATCGGCTTTTTCAACCACATCCCGTTCCCGCCCTACGGCATCTTTGCGCAGCTCCCGTGGCGGCGCCAGATCGTCGAAGGGCTGCTCGGCGCCGACCTCATCGGCTTCCAGCGCGTCGCCGACGCGGGCAACTTCACGCGCGCGGTGCGGCGACTGTACGGGCCGACGACGACGAAGGGCACGAGCATCCGCGTACCGAGCCCTGACGGCGGGCCGGAGCGCGTCGCGATCGCGAAGGCGTTCCCCATCTCCATCGACGTCGCGAGCTTCGAGGAGCTCGCGCGCCGCCCCGAGACGATCGAGCGCGCGCGGCAGATTCGCGAGGAGCTCGGCAACCCCACCACGATCATGCTCGGCGTCGACCGGCTCGACTACACGAAGGGCATCCGCCACCGCTTGAAGGCGTACGGCGAGCTGCTGCGCGACGGCGACATCGACGTGGGTGACGCCGTGCTCGTGCAAGTGGCGAGCCCGAGCCGCGAGCGCGTCGCCGCCTACATGCAGCTGCGCGACGAGATCGAGCTCACCGTCGGCCGCCTCAACGGCACCTACTCGACTATCAGCCACAATGCGATCGCCTACCTGCACCACGGGTATCCGCGCGAGGAGATGGCCGCGCTCTACCTCGCCGCCGACATCATGCTCGTGACGGCCCTGCGCGACGGCATGAACCTCGTCGCCAAGGAGTACGTCGCGTGTCGGCACGACGATGACGGCGTGTTGCTGCTGAGCGAGTTCGCCGGCGCTGCCGACGAGCTCAAGAACGCGCTGCTCATCAACCCGCACGACATCGACGGGCTCAAGGAGTCGATGGTGAAGGCGCTGCGCATGCCGAAGAAGGAGCGCGCGTCGCGCATGCGCTCGCTCCGTCGGCGCGTGCGCGAGAACGACGTCTCCTCGTGGTCGGACTCCTTCCTCTCGACCCTGCGGCAGAGCGCCGACGCGGCGAGGTCGGTGTGACCCCGGCCGATCGGCTCGCCCCGGCACTCGACGCCGCGCTCGAGCGCCTCGCCGCTGCCCCCCGACTGCTCGTGGCTCTCGACTTCGACGGCACCCTCGCGCCCGAGGTCGACGACCCGCTCTCGGCGCGTGCGCTCCCCGAGGCTGCGGTCGCGCTCGAGGCCCTTCGAGCGCTGCCCCAGACGATCGTCGCCCTCGTCTCCGGGCGATCGCTCGAGAGCCTCGCCCACGTCGGCCAGCTGCCGCCTGACACGCCGCTCGTGGGCTCCCACGGGCTCGAGGTGAGGCTCGGCGCCGGCGCGCCGGAGCCCGCGGTGGATGCCGCCGATCGCGAGCGAGTCGATACCCTCCGTGCTGCGCTCGCCCCGCTCGTCGCCGCCGTCGACGGCGCCTGGATCGAGGACAAGCCCGCGGGGTTCGCCGTGCACACGCGGGTCGTCGAGCAGGACGCGGCGGCCGCGCTCCAGCGCGACGCGCGTGAGCGCGCATCCTCTCTCGACTCCCGCCTCACGGTGCGCGACGGCAAGAACGTCGTCGAGTTCGCCGTGCGCGACGCGACCAAGGGCGACGGTCTGCGCATCCTGCGCGAGAGGCTCGGCGTCGACGCCGTGCTCTTCGCGGGAGACGATGTGACCGACGAGGATGCTCTGCGCACGCTCGGCGAGCGCGACCTCGGCGTCAAGGTCGGCGCTGCCGCGACCGTCGCCGAGCACCGCGTTGCCGACCCGGCCGCCATGGCCGCTGTGCTCGCCGAGCTCGCCGTGCGCCGTCGCGGGATTCTCTCGGCTTAGGCTCGATAGGCTAGACCCACAGCTCCGCTCGATGCGGCGCCCCATCCCGTTCGTGCCGTACCGACACCGAGGGAGGACGCTTGCTCCTCGTCCTAGCGGTGTTCGGCGTGGCCGCGATCATCCTCCCGGCCCTCGTGCGCGCCCTCGGCCGCCGGGTGTTCCTCGTCGCCGGACTCGTCTCCTTCGGCGCCTTCGTGCACACCCTGCTGCAGGCTCCCGCGATCCTCGACGGCGACCCGGAGGCGTACCCGATCGAGCGCCTCGCGTGGGTCACGCAGCTGCAGCTCACCCTCGACCTCAGCATGGACCCGCTCTCGTGGGTGCTCGCGCTCGTCATCACGGGCATCGGCAGCCTCGTGCTCGTCTACTGCTCCTGGTACTTCGCCGACGACGAGCCGGGCCTCGGGCGCTTCGCCGCCGTGCTGCTCGCCTTCGCGGGAGCGATGTACGGGCTCGTCACCGCCAACGACGTCTACCTGCTCTTCGTCTTCTGGGAGGCCACGAGCGTCTTCTCGTACCTGCTCATCGGCCACTACACGGGTCGGAGGGCGAGCCGCGGTGCCGCTCTGCAGGCTCTCATCACGACAACCCTCGGCGGGCTCGTCATGCTCGTGGGCCTCGTGCTGCTCTCGGTGCAGGCGCGATCGTCCTCCCTCGACGTGATCCTCTCCTCCTCGCCCGCGGGTGCCCTCACGACCACGGCGGTCTTCCTCGTGCTCGTCGGCGCCCTCTCGAAGTCCGCGATCGTCCCTGTGCACTTCTGGCTGCCCGGAGCGATGGCCGCGCCGACCCCCGTGAGCGCCTACCTGCACGCCGCCGCGATGGTCAAGGCGGGCATCTACCTGATCGCCCGTTTCGCGCCGGCGTTCTTCGACATGCCGGGGTGGCGTGAAGTACTGGTCGGGCTCGGCGTCGCGACCATGCTGCTCGGCGGCTACATCGCCCTCAAGCAGACCGACCTCAAGCTCCTCCTCGCCTACGGGACCGTCAGTCAGCTGGGCTTCCTCACGGTCGTCGCGGGCTACGGCACGCGAGACACGGCACTCGCGGCGCTCGCGCTCCTGATGGCCCACGCCCTCTTCAAGGGTGCGCTCTTCCTCATCGTGGGCATCATCGACCACGAGGCGGGCACGCGCGACCTGCGCAAGCTCTCCGGTCTCGGTCGACGTTCCCCGATCCTCGCGACGATCGCGGCGCTCTCGCTCGCCTCGATGTCGGGCGTGCCACCGCTCTTTGGCTTTGTCGCGAAAGAGACCGTGCTCTACGGGCTCCTCGTGGGCGTCGAGTCCGGCGACCCGATCGCCGTCGTTGCCGTGGTCGGGGTCGTGCTCGGCTCGGTCCTCACGGTGGCCTACAGCCTGCGCTTCTTCTGGGGTGCGTTCGCGCGCAAGGCCGGCGTCGACGACGTCACCTCGCTCGAGCACGTGCGCCGCGGCTTCCTGTTCGCCCCCACCGTCCTGGCCATCACGTCGCTCGCCCTCGGGCCGCTCGCGGGTCTCGCCGATCGCGCCCTCGCGGGCTATCCCACCCTGTTCGAGGCGCCGGAGGGCAAGCCGTACACCCTCGCGCTCTGGCACGGGTTCGAGCCCGCTCTCGGTCTCTCGGCGCTCACGATCGTGCTGGGGGCCGCGCTCTTCGTCGCTCGCACTCGCGTGGCGGCCGCGCAGAAGCGGCTCTCGACGGGGCTGAGCGCGAGCGAGGCGTACTGGGACGTCATGTCGGGCGTCGACCGCTTCTCTGCGCGGATCACGAGTCTCACCCAGCGCGGCTCCCTCTCGTTCTACCTCGGCGTCATCCTGCTCGTCTTCATCGCCGTCACGACCGCGGGCCTCGTCGCGGGCTCGACCTGGCGCACCGATGTGCGGGTGTGGGACTACCCCGCGCAGCTCGCGATCGCCGTCGTCATGATCGCCGCGGCGATCGCGGCGACGCAGGTGCAGAAGCGCTTCGCCGCGCTCGTCACGGTCGGCGTCACGGGCTTCGGGATGTCAGCGCTGTTCGCGCTGCAGGGTGCACCCGACCTCGCCATCACGCAGATTCTGGTCGAGCTCGTGACGCTCATCGCGTTCGTACTAGTGCTGCGCCGCCTCCCGGCCAAGCTCGGTGACCGGCACGGCAGCCATCATCGAGTGCTGCGCGCCGTCATCGCGATCGCCGCGGGCATCGTCATGGTGCTCATCGCCCTCGTCGCGGCCGGGGCGCGCACGACCGAGCGCATCTCCCTCGCCTGGCCCGAACTCGCCTTCGTCGATGGTCGCGGCAGCAACATCGTCAACGTCGCCCTCGTCGACATCCGCGGGTGGGACACGATGGGGGAGCTCGCCGTCGTCATCGCGGCGGCGACCGGCGTCGCGAGCCTGCTCTTCATCCGGGGCCGCGTCGACTCCACCTCGCGGGCGCAGCGTGTCACGATGCGCCGTCGTGCACGTGCTCGCGTGCAGCAGTCGCGCGTCGAGTCGATCCCGGGCGAGCGCCGCAACGCCTGGATCCTCGCGGGGCCGACGCTCGACCCGCGTCATCGGTCGATCCTTCTCGAGGTGGTCGTGCGCCTCATCTTCCACGCCGTCATCGTGCTGTCTCTCTACGTGCTCTTCACAGGGCACAATCTGCCCGGCGGCGGCTTCGCGGGCGGACTCATCGCGGGGCTCGCTCTCGTCGCGCGCTACCTCGCGGGCGGTCGGCACGAGCTCACCGCTGCGGTGCCCGTGGGCGCGGGGGCCGTGCTCGGCACAGGCATCGCCATCGCCGCTGGTGCCGCGATCGTGCCCCTGCTGTTCGGCGCGGATGCCCTCACCTCGACCTACTGGAAGGCGGAGCTCTGGCTCCTGGGCGAGGTCTCCTTCGTGACGTCGACGATCTTCGACATCGGCGTCTACCTCGTCGTCGTCGGGCTCGTGCTCGACGTGCTGCGCAGCCTCGGCGCCGAGGTCGACCGCCAGGGCGACGACGCGTCCGACCGGGCGAGCGGCCGCCGCGTCGACTCGACTCTGGCGGACTCGACTCTGGCTGACTCGACGAAGGCCGACTCGACGAAGGAGGGCCGCTCATGAGCATCTCGCTGATCCTCGTCATCACGATGGGTGCGCTCTTCGCCGCGGGCGTCTACATGCTGCTCGAGCGCAGTCTCACGCGCGTCGTGCTGGGCTTCCTCCTGCTGGGCAACGCCGTGAACCTGCTCCTGCTCATCATGGCGGGGGAGGCGGGCATCGCCCCGATCGTCGAGGAGGGCGTCGCCGACGACGCCTACACCGACCCTCTGCCGCAGGCGCTCATCCTCACGGCGATCGTGATCACCTTCGCGGTCTCCGCGTTCCTCCTCGCTCTCATCTACCGGTCGTGGCGACTCGCGAACGCGGACGACGTCTCCGACGACGCCGATGACGTCGCCCTGCGGGAGGGGGCCGTCGAGATGCCGGTCGAAGAGACCGCGCCGGACGCCGAAGACACCGAGTTCCCCACCGACGATGCGAGGAGTCGCGCATGACCGCGCTCGTTCCCCTCGTCGTCCTCGTGCCGCTGCTGGGCGCGGCGGTCACGCTCGCGCTCGGGTTCCGGCCTCAGGCGCAGCGCATCGTCGCGATCGTCGCCCTCGTCATCGAGCTCGGCCTGGGCATCGCCCTCCTCATCGCGGTCGACGCCGGTGGCCCGCTCGCCATGGAGCTCGGCGGCTGGTCGGCGCCGTTCGGCATCGTCCTCGTGGTCGATCGCCTCTCGGCCGTCATGGTGCTCGTGTCGGCCCTCGTGCTGCTCGCGGTGCTGCTGTTCTCGGTCGGTCAGGGAATCGCCGACGGCGACGAGGAGACGCCGGTCTCGATCTACAACCCCACGTACCTCATCCTCACGACGGGCGTCATGGTCGCGTTCGTCTCCGGCGACCTCTTCAACCTCTACGTGGGCTTCGAGATCCTCCTCGTGGCGAGCTACGTGCTCATCACGCTCGGCGGCACCGAGGCGCGCATCCGCGCCGGGGTGACGTACGTGATCGTGAGCCTCCTGTCGTCCCTGCTCTTCCTGGCCTCGATCGCGATGGTCTACGGTGCGCTCGGAACCGTGAACCTCGCCCAGGTCGCCGCCCGCATGCAAGACCTGCCTGCCGACGTCCAGGTGCTGCTGCACGTCATGCTCCTCGTCGCCTTCGGCATCAAGGCCGCGGTCTTCCCGCTCTCGTTCTGGCTGCCCGACTCCTATCCGAGCGCTCCCGCACCCGTGACGGCGGCGTTCGCAGGGCTGCTCACGAAGATCGGCGTCTACGCGATCATCCGCGTCGAGACGGTCATCTTCCCTGGCCCTGAGCTCAACCCCGCACTCATGGTCGTGGCGCTGCTCACGATGGTCGTGGGCGCACTCGGTGCCGTCGCCCAAGCGGATATCAAGCGCATCCTCTCCTTCACTCTCGTGAGCCACATCGGCTACATGATCCTCGGTGTCGCACTCGGCACGGCGGCGGGCACGGCGGCCGCGATCTACTACATCGCCCACCACATCGTCATCCAGACCACGCTCTTCCTCGCGGCAGGCCTGGTCGAGCGCGAGGCCGGCAGCACGTCCATCACGCGCATCGGCGGGCTGCTCGCGAGTGCGCCGCTCGTCGCCGTGCTGTTCTTCGTGCCCGCGCTCAACCTCGGTGGCATTCCGCCGTTCTCGGGCTTCATCGGCAAGCTCGGGCTCTTCCAGGCCGCCGCTGAGCAGGGGGATGCTCTCGCCTACGTCCTCATCGGTGCCGGTGCCCTCGTCTCGCTTCTCACCCTCTACGCCCTCGTGCGCGTCTGGAACCTCGCCTTCTGGCGTCCGGCGGGGGAGGTCGAGGGCGACGAGACGCGCCTCCTGCGCACCGTCGAGGAGGCCCCGCACTCCACGACGACGATCGCCGCGACCCGCGCGACCTCGCGACTCATGACCGTGAGCACCGTCCTCATGGTGGTCGTCGGCATCGCGCTCACGGTCTTCGCCGGGCCGCTCTACGGTCTCGCCGATCGCGCTGCCGACAACCTCGATGGCCCAGAGCAGTACATCCAGATCGTGTTCCCGCAGGGGGTGGAGCCATGATCGACGACACCGTCAACGACGGCGCACCTCGGAACGAGACCGCGGATGACGACCTGCCGACCATGTCGGAGGACCGCGCCCACGCTACGTTCCTGCAGCAGCTGCCGCTGCTCGTCGCACTCGTGCTCCTCTGGATGATGCTGTGGGGCTCCGTCTCCGTGCTGACCATCCTCACGGGCATCGTCGTCGCGCTACTGGTGACGCGCGCCTTCTACCTGCCGCCCGTCGAGCTCTCGCGCCGCTTCAACCCCTTCTGGGCGATCGCCTTCCTCACCCGATTCTTCGGCGAGCTCTTCGTCGCGTCCTTCCAGGTGGCGGCGCTCGCGTTCGCCCCGAAGGGTCGATCCCGCAGTGCGATCGTGCGCGTGCAGCTGCGCACGCGCGCCGACATCATCATGACCCTCACCTCCATCACGATCTCGCTCGTACCCGGCTCCCTCGTGATCGAGGTCGATCGACGGCACGCCGTGCTCTACGTGCACGTGCTCGGAGCCTCGAGCGCCGACGATGTCGAGGAAGCACGGCACCACACCCTGAGCATCGAGCGCCTCATCATCGCCGCGATCGGCTCGAAGGCGGAGTGGGAGCTGGTGCGCTGATGGTCGAGATCCTCTACGGCATCGCCGCCGCTCTGCTCGCCGCGACGGCGATCATCTCCATGTACCGCGTGATCGTGGGCCCGACGATCCTCGATCGCGTGATCGCCTCCGACGTGCTGCTCACGACGCTCATCCTCGTGGTCGCGACGGAGATGGTCATCAACGCCCACACGCGCACGATCCCTCTCATGGTCATCCTCGCGGCGACCGCGATCTTCGGCACCGTCGCGGTCGCGCGCTTCGTGACGAAGACCGAGGGCAGCCCGTGGCGGAAGGACGTGCCGTGATGTTCGACCTCGAGCCCTGGGACACGATTCTCGACATCTCCTCCGCCGTCCTCCTCGTCGTGGGAGCGGCGCTCTCGCTGGCCGCCGCGGTCGGCCTCATCCGATTCCCGGATGCCCTCGCACGGCTGCACGCGGCGACCAAGCCGCAGATCCTCGGTCTGATCCTCATCGTCATCGCGCTCGCCCTGAGCGTGCGCAGCTGGGCGGCGCTCCTGCTCCTGCTGCCCGTCATCGTCTTCCAGATGCTCACCTCGCCCATCTCGGCTCACATGGTCGGCCGCTCGGGGTACCGCACGGGCGCCTACGATCCCGACGGTCTCGTGGCCGACGAGCTTGCTCCCGACATCGAGGAGGCCTCGCGCTCGAGTGTCGTCTCGAGCGACGACGACGAGGCCTGAGCGGAGCCCGGGCGCGGGTCGGCGAGCATCAGCCGCACGTCCTAGACTCGAGGGCATGACCGAGGTCGATCACAAGCCCCGTTCCCGCGTCGTCACCGATGGCATCGAAGCGACCACGTCGCGCGGCATGCTGCGCGCTGTCGGCATGGGCGATGACGACTGGGACAAGGCGCAGATCGGCATCGCGAGCTCCTGGAACGAGATCACCCCGTGCAACCTCTCGCTCGGCCGTCTCGCGCAGGGCGCCAAGGAGGGCGTGCACGCGGGCGGCGGGTACCCCCTGCAGTTCGGCACCGTGAGCGTGAGCGACGGCATCTCGATGGGCCACGAGGGCATGCACTTCTCGCTCGTGAGCCGCGAGGTCATCGCCGACAGCGTCGAGACGGTCATGCAGGCGGAGCGCCTCGACGGCTCGGTGCTGCTCGCCGGCTGCGACAAGTCGATCCCCGGCATGCTCATGGCCGCGGCGCGCCTCGACCTCGCGAGCGTGTTCCTCTATGCCGGCTCGATCGCGCCCGGCTGGGTCAAGCTCAGCGACGGCACCGAGAAGCCCATCACGATCATCGACTCCTTCGAGGCCGTCGGCGCGGTGAAGGCCGGCAAGATGACCGCCGAGGACGCTCATCGCATCGAGTGCTCCTTCGCCCCCGGTGAAGGTGCCTGTGGCGGCATGTACACCGCGAACACGATGGCCTCCGTGGCCGAGGCGCTCGGCCTGAGCCTTCCGGGGTCGGCGAGCCCAGCATCCTACGATCGCCGTCGCGACATGTACGCCCACCGCAGCGGCGAGGCTGTCGTGAACCTGCTCAAGAAGGGCATCACGGCACGGCAGATCCTCACCAAGGAGGCCTTCGAGAACGCGATCACGGTCGCGATGGCCCTCGGTGGCTCCACGAACGTGGTGCTGCACCTGCTCGCGATCGCGCATGAGGCCGAGGTCGAGCTCACCCTCGACGACTTCAACCGCATCGGCAGCAAGGTGCCCCACATCGGCGACCTCAAGCCCTTCGGCAACTACGTCATGAACGACGTCGACAGGCAGGGCGGGTTGCCGGTGCTGCTCAAGGCGCTGCTGGATGCCGGGCTCCTGCACGGCGACGCGCTCACCGTCACCGGCAAGACCATGGCCGAGAACCTCGCCGAGCTCGACCCCGATCCGCTCGACGGCGAGGTGCTGCGCACCCTCGACAATCCGATCCACGCGACCGGCGGTCTCACGATCCTCAAGGGCACCCTCGCCCCGGAGGGCGCCGTCGTGAAGACGGCCGGCTTCGACGCCGCGGTGTTCGAGGGCCCGGCGCGCGTCTTCGAGCGCGAGCGCGCGGCGATGGATGCCCTCACCAACGGAGAGATCACGGCGGGCGATGTCGTCGTCATCCGGTACGAGGGCCCCAAGGGTGGCCCCGGCATGCGCGAGATGCTCGCCATCACCGCCGCCATCAAGGGCGCGGGACTCGGCAAGGATGTATTACTCTTGACCGACGGTCGATTCTCAGGCGGCACAACCGGGCTGTGCATCGGCCACATAGCTCCCGAAGCGGTGGACGCTGGTCCCATCGCCTTCGTGCGCGATGGTGATCTCATACGGGTCGATATCGCTGCTCGCTCACTCGACCTACTGGTCGACGAGGCCGAGCTGGAGGCGCGCCGCACCCACTGGGCGCCCCTGCCCCCGCGTTACACCCGTGGCGTTCTCGCCAAGTACTCCAAGCTCGTGCGGTCCGCCGCACAGGGAGCGGTCACCGGGTGATGCGCGCGGTGCGCCCGCCCACGATCGCCGACACTCTGCAAGGACGTGCAACTTCATGACCACGGAATCGACTCCCGTGCCGAACCCGCCCGCGCGTGCCGCTGCGGGCAAGGCCACCTCGGCGGCCTCCGCCAAGGCCGCCGCTGAGCCGCCCATCCTCACCGGTTCCGGTGCGATTCTGGCCTCTCTCGAGCGCCTCGGCGTCACCGATGTCTTCGGCCTGCCCGGCGGCGCCATCATGCCGTTCTACGACGAGCTCATGGCGTCCACCGCCATCCGGCACATCCTCGTCCGTCACGAGCAGGGCGCCGGCCACGCGGCCGAGGGCTACGCCTCCTCGAGCGGCCGGCTCGGCGTCTGCATCGCGACCTCGGGGCCCGGCGCGACGAACCTCGTGACGGCGATCGCGGATGCTCACATGGACTCTGTGCCCATGCTCGCCATCACCGGCCAGGTGTTCTCCACCTCGATGGGCACGGACGCCTTCCAGGAGGTCGACATCACGGGCATCACGATGCCCATCACGAAGCACTCCTTCCTCGTGACCAAGCCCGAGGACGTGCCCGGAGTGATCGCCGCGGCGGTTCACATCGCCACGACCGGGCGCCCCGGCCCCGTGCTCGTCGACGTCACGAAGGATGCTCAGCAGAAGAGCGCGCCGTTCATCTGGCCCCCCAAGATCGACCTGCCCGGCTACCGACCCGTCACCAAGGCGCACGGCAAGCAGATCCAGGCCGCCGCGCAGCTCATCGCCGAAGCCCGCAAGCCCGTGCTCTACGTCGGCGGCGGCGTCGTGCGCGCCGGTGCTCACCGCGAGCTGCTCGAGTTCGCCGAGAAGACCGGGGCGCCCGTCGTCACGACCCTCATGGCGCGCGGAGCCTTCCCCGACAGCCACCCCCAGCAGCTCGGCATGCCCGGCATGCACGGCACTGTGCCGGCGGTGCTCGCACTGCAGGAGAGCGATCTGCTCATCGCCCTCGGAGCACGATTCGACGACCGCGTGACCGGCAAGGTGAGCGAGTTCGCTCCCGGTGCCAAGGTCATCCATGTCGACATCGACCCCGCCGAGATCGGCAAGATCCGCCATGCGGATGTGCCCATCGTCGGCGACGTGCGCGAAGTGCTGCTCGACCTCCTGCCCGCCTACGACGAGGCGGTCGCCGCGCACCCGAGCGACACCGCCGACTGGTGGACCCGGCTGAAGACCCTCAAGTCGCAGTACCCGCTCGGCTACACCATCCCGGAGGACGGCCAGCTCTCCCCGCAGTGGGTCATCGAGAAGATCGGCGAGCTCTCCGGCCCCGAGGCCGTCTACGCCGCGGGCGTGGGTCAGCACCAGATGTGGTCGGCGCAGTTCGTCAAGTACGAGCGCCCCGGCGCATGGCTCAACTCGGGCGGTGCGGGAACGATGGGCTACGCGGTGCCTGCCGCCATGGGCGCGAAGGTGGCCCAGCCCGACCGGCTCGTGTGGGCCATCGACGGCGACGGCTGCTTCCAGATGACCAATCAGGAGCTCGCGACCTGCACCATCAACAACATCCCCATCAAGGTCGCCATCATCAACAACTCCTCGCTCGGCATGGTGCGTCAGTGGCAGACCCTCTTCTACGAGGGCCGGCACTCGTTCACCGACCTCAATACCGGGCACGACACGGTCATGATCCCCGACTTCGTGAAGATGGCCGACGCCTACGGCGCGCTCGGCATCCGCGTCACGACGCCCGAGGAGGTCGAGCCGGCCATCCGCCTCGCCATGGAGACCAACGACCGCCCGGTCGTCATCGACTTCATCGTGAGCCGCGACGCGATGGTGTGGCCCATGGTTCCGCAGGGCGTCGGCAACTCGCAGGTGCAATACGCCCGCGACCACGCCCCCGACTGGTACGAGGAGTAGACCGATGACCTACCACGTGCTCTCCCTGCTCGTCGAGGACAAGCCCGGCCTGCTCACGCGCGTCGCCGGGCTCTTCGCCCGCCGCGGGTTCAACATCTCCTCCCTCGCCGTCGGCACGACCGAGGTCGAGGGCCTCTCGCGCATCACCGTCGTCGTGCAGGTCTCCGGCCTGCCGCTCGAGCAGATCACGAAGCAGCTCAACAAGCTCATCAACGTGCTCAAGATCGTCGAACTCGACTCCTCCCAGGCCGTCGAGCGCGAGCACATGCTCGTGAAGGTGCGTGTCGACAACTCGACGCGCTCGCAGGTGCTCGAGGCCGTCAACCTCTTCCGCGCCCGCGTCGTCGACGTCGCCCCCGACTCCCTCGTGATCGAGGTCACGGGCGACACCCCCAAGGTCGAGGCCTTCCTGCGCGTCCTCGACCCGTACGGCATCAAGGAGATCGCGCAGTCGGGCTTGCTCGCGATCGGTCGAGGCTCGAAGAGCATCAGCGAGCGCGTCCTCAAGAACTAGCGCCAGCCCACCGGCCGGCCCCGCCCATCCACCCCGAATACAAGGAGAATCACACGCATGACTGACGTCATCTACGACAAGGATGCCGATCTGAGCCTCATCCAGGGCAAGAAGGTCGCCGTCATCGGCTACGGCTCGCAGGGCCACGCCCACGCGCTCAACCTGCGCGACTCGGGCGTCGAGGTGCGCATCGGCCTCAAGGAGGGGTCGAAGAGCCGCGCCAAGGCGGAAGAGGCCGGCTTCACCGTGCACACGCCCGCCGAGGCGGCAGCGTGGGGCGATGTCATCGTCATCCTCGCCCCCGACCAGCACCAGCGCGGTCTCTACGCGGCCGACGTCAAGGACAACCTGACCGAGGGCAAGACGCTGCTCTTCAGCCACGGGTTCAACATCCGCTTCGGCTACATCGAGGCCCCCGAGGGTGTCGACGTCGTCCTCGTCGCCCCCAAGGGCCCCGGTCACACCGTCCGTCGCGAGTACGAGGCCGGCCGCGGCGTTCCCGTCATCGTCGCCGTCGAGAAGGACGCGACCGGTTCGGCCTGGGACCTCGCCTGGTCGTACTCCAAGGGCATCGGCGGCCTGCGTGCCGGCGGCATCAAGACGACCTTCACCGAGGAGACCGAGACCGACCTCTTCGGCGAGCAGGCCGTGCTCTGCGGTGGCACCTCGCAGCTCGTCCAGTACGGGTTCGAAGTCCTCACCGAAGCCGGCTACCAGCCCGAGATCGCCTACTTCGAGGTGCTGCACGAGCTCAAGCTCATCGTCGACCTCATGTGGGAGGGCGGCATCGCCAAGCAGCGCTGGAGCATCAGCGACACCGCCGAGTACGGCGACTACGTCTCCGGCCCGCGCGTCATCGATCCGAACGTCAAGGAGAACATGAAGGCCGTTCTCGCCGACATCCAGTCCGGAGCCTTCGCGCAGCGCTTCATCGACGACCAGGACAACGGTGCGGTCGAGTTCCAGAAGCTGCGCGACCAGGGCGCCGCTCACCCCATCGAGGCGACCGGCAAGAAGCTGCGCTCGCTCTTCGCGTGGAAGCAGCAGGACTCGGATTACACCGATGGTTCTGCTGCGCGCTAGCAGCACCACAGCATGACCGGGCGCGCCCGGGTCAGCGGGCCCTCGGGGCCGCCGACTCGGGCGCGTACTCCTCTTTCCACGCGACCGTCGGCTCGGCGCGCGGCCGGGGACCCTTGCACCCGGTCGCGAGCCACACGATCATCGCGATCGCGTTCTCGACGTGCGAGGCGAGGAAAGCGCCGAGGATGAGCGGAGCATAGAGCGCTGCCAGGTAGGTCGCTGTGCTCACGAGGCCGAACGTGGAACCCCACGGGGCGGCGAGCAGGAGCGGTGCGAGGGCGAGCGCGAACCACCACGGCGATACCGCGACGCCGAGGGCGACGGCCGCGACGATCGCGAGCACACCCACGGCGACCTGCCCGATGAGCAGCCTCCCGAGCGCTCCACCGTGCCGTCCCCAGCTCTCGAGGCCGACCGCCGCCCACATCACGCGCGCGCGCAGACGGTGCACGCCGTTGTCGATGAGGGCGACGCGGAACAGCTCGTCGGCCTCCCGCCGCAGCGCGAGCCGCTGCTCCTCCGGCTCCCGCAGCAGCTGCCCGACGAGCGCGTCGTGCATGATGGCCGGCAGCGTCTGCGTGCCGTAGTTGGCGATGAGCCCCCACAGGAACGGCGGCACCGAGGCGAAGTCAGTGCTGTTGCCGTCCCGCGGTGGCAGGTCGAGCTCGTGCGCGGGCACGAGCGTGCGGATGCCGTCACGCGGGTTCAGGTAGAGGAAGTCCTCCGCGACCTGGAAGTCGCGACCGCGCCGGTAGATCAGCGGCAGCGCGTCGAGCGGCTCGCCCGCGGCGGTGAGAAACGGCATGAGGCAACCTCCTCCTCGATCGTACGGGGCGGGCATGGTCGGTCGAGAGCGACAACGGAGTACTCGGCCGCGGCGGTTAGGGTGACGTCATGTCGATGATCGCTCTCGGGATGCCCGGCTTACGCCGCGCGGACCCCGACGCCGCGCTCGACACCTCGGGGCGCCCCGACACGCCGGCCCTCGTCGACCGGTTCGGCCGCGTCGCGCGCGACCTGCGCATCTCGCTCACCAGTGCGTGCTCGCTGCGGTGCACCTACTGCATGCCGGCCGAGGGGCTGCCCGTCGTCCCGCGGGACGAGCTGCTGAGCGCGGAGGAGATCGCGCGGCTCGTAGCTCTAGCGGTGCACGACCTCGGCGTGCGCGACATCCGCTTCACGGGGGGCGAGCCGCTGCTGCGCCCCGACCTCGTGGAGATCGTGGAGCGCAGCGCGCGGGTGGCGGCAGGAGCATCCCTGTCTCTCACGACCAACGGCATCGGCCTCGAGAGGCGCATCGATGCGCTCCTTGCGGCCGGGCTCACCCGCCTCAACATCTCCCTCGACACGGTCGACCGCGACCACTTCGCGCGCCTCACGCGCCGCGACCGTCTGCCGGCCGTGCTGCGGGGCATCGAGGCGGCGCGGCGCGCGGGTGTGACGCCGCTCAAGATCAACGCCGTGCTCATGCGCGACACGCTCGACGGCGCGGGCGATCTCGTGGCCTGGGCGCTCGACCACGGGGTGGAGCTGCGTTTCATCGAGCAGATGCCGCTCGACGCCGACGAGGCATGGGTGCGCGAGAACATGGTCGATGCGGCGGAGCTCATCGACTCCCTCGCACCGCGGTTCGTGCTCAGCCACCCGCACCGCGACGACCCGCACGCTCCCGCCGAGACCTGGCTCGTCGAC
Organism: Microcella pacifica; assembly: GCF_009371975.2. Classification (GTDB taxonomy): domain Bacteria; phylum Actinomycetota; class Actinomycetes; order Actinomycetales; family Microbacteriaceae; genus Microcella; species Microcella pacifica. The sequence continues at coordinate 115,317 of NZ_VIKT02000001.1, read as the reverse complement.
GGCGGCCCCGCCTCGATCGGCATCATCGCCTCCGTCACGCGGTCGTTCTGCGAGGCGTGCGACCGCACGCGCCTGACGGCGGAGGGCACGGTGCGCTCGTGCCTGTTCGGCGATGACGAGACCGACCTGCGCGGCCTGCTGCGCGGCGGTGCGACCGACGACGAGCTCGCTGAGCGCTGGCGCGCGGCGATGTGGGGCAAGCAGGCCGGCCACGGGATGTCCCTGGCCGGGTTCCGCCGCCCCGAGCGCACGATGGGGGCCATCGGTGGCTGAGCTGCTCGTGCGCTATTTCGCTGCGGCGGCCGACGCTGCCGGGTGCGAGGAGGAGGTGCTCGGCGCCGAGCAGTCCGACACCCTCACGACAGTCGGAGCCGTGCGCGCGCACCTCATCGCCCGGTACGGCGAGCCGATGGCGCGCGTGCTCGAGAACGGCTCGTTCCTCGTCGATGGCGTCGTGCAACGGGATGACGCGACGCCGATCGGGGCGCGCGTCGACGTGCTGCCGCCCTTCGCGGGCGGCTGAGCGCGACAGCTAGAGCCCGACCCACTCCGTCGAGCCGTCGGCGAGGTGCTGGCGCTTCCAGATCGGCACGCTCGCCTTGATCTCCGCCACGAGCCCGTCGACGGCGGCGAACGCCTCTGCACGGTGGGGGGAGGCGACGACGGCGACGAGGGCGATGTCACCGACGAGGAGAGATCCGGTGCGGTGCGCCGCCGCGACCCGCAGGCCCGTGCGCTCGTGGAGGCGCGCGCACGCGGCGCGCAGCATGCTCTCGGCCTCCGGGTGGGCGCGGTAGTCGAGCCCCCGTACGGTCACACCGTGGTCGTGGTCGCGCACGACACCGCGGAACGTCACGACGGCGCCGTCCGCGGCGGTGGCGGCCCACGACTCGAGGGCGGCGGCGTCGAGCGGCTGGTCGGTCACGAGCGCGAGCACGGCCTCACCCGAGCCGGTGTCGCGAGCAGCATCGCCCGTGGCCGTCCCCTGGGGTGTCCTCGCGTGGGCCTCAGTCATGCCCGCCTCCGCCGGCGAGCTGGGCGAGCAGGTGATCGAGGCTGCCCTCGAGCACGGCGAGACCGTCGCGCACAGCCCCGGGGGAGCCGGGCAGGGCGACGAGGACGGTGCCCCGCGCGATCCCGGCGACGGCGCGGCTGAGCACGGCGGTCGGGGTCGCCGCCCGCCCGCGCTCGCGCACGGCCTCGGCGATGCCGGGCAGCTCGGTGTCGAGGACGGCCCGCACGGCCTCCGGAGTGCGGTCGCTCGGGCTCACTCCCGTGCCGCCCGTGATGATGATGAGCGCCGGTGAGTCTGCGAGCGCGCTTGCGAGTGCCTGGCCGATCTCGGCGTCGGGAACGACGACCGGCTCGTCGACGGCGAGCCCGTACGCAGCGAGCCAGTGCGCGATCGTGGGGCCGGTCTCGTCGGCGCGCGTACCCGCCGCCGCACGGGTGGAGGCGACGAGTACGACGGCCGTGCGCGGCCGCACAGCGCCGCCACGCACATCTCGGTGGTGTACCTCGGGCCCGGCCTCCCCGGCACCGGCTTCACCAGCACCGCCCTCCCCGGCACTGCCCTGGCGCCGCCAGTCGCCGCGTTTGCCGCCGCTCTTCTCGAGCAGGCGCACATCGGTGAGGGTGCCCTCCGGGTCCACGGCCTTGATCATGTCGTGCAGGGTGAGCCCTGCGACCGTCGCGGCCGTGAGCGCCTCCATCTCGACGCCCGTGCGGCCGCTCGTCGAGGCGGTAGCGGTGATGAGCACGGCGTCGTCGGTCAGATCGAGGTCGATGCTCACCGCGTCGAGGGGCAGCGGGTGGCACAGCGGGATGAGCTCGCTCGTGCGCTTCGCCGCCCCGATGCCGGCGAGCCGTGCGGTCGTCAGCACGTCGGCCTTCGGCAGGGCGTCGTCGCGCAGCAGGGCGATGACGTCGGGCCGGGTCACGTACCGCGCCGCCGCGACGGCCCGGCGAGCGGTCACGTCCTTGCCGCTCACGTCCACCATGCGCGCGCGCCCGTCACTGTCGAGGTGGCTCAGCTCGGCGTCGTGCGGGGAATCGGTCACGACCCCATCGTCCCACGCAGGCCCGCCTCGCCGGCGAGCAGCGACTGCTGTAAGGATTCGGAAAGGTCTGCCTGGGGTGACGTGGAGGCTCGCGGCCTAGCCTGTGCACAGGGCCGCGCCACGTGAGGGCGTCCCCACCACGACCGTGACCTCACCACGACGGCGACCCTGCAGAGAGGCGGCGAGCATGACGAGCACGGGAACGACGGCGCCCCCGGGTGCTCGAGCGTCGATGCCGCGGTCGAGAGGCCCCCTCCTGTGGAGCGCGGTCGTCGGCCTCGTCGCGGCCGCGGCGACCCTCGCGTCGGCCGAAGTCGTCGCGCTCCTCCTCGCGCCGGCCAGCAGCCCCGTTCTCGCCGTCGGCTCGCTCGTCATCGACCTGACGCCGCCCTGGCTCAAGGACGCGACGATCGCCGTGTTCGGCACCGACAACAAGGCCTTCCTGCTCACCATGGTCATCCTCCTCGTCGCGATCCTCGCGATCGCGAGCGGGATGCTCGAGCGCCGTCGCCCGCCCGCCGGCGCCGCACTGCTCGGCGTCGTGGGCGCCGTCGCGGTCGTCGCCGTCGTGACGCGCGCCGAGGCCTCGCCGCTCTGGGCAGTGCCCACGATCGTGGGAACCCTTGTCGGCGTGGTCGCGCTGCGCCGTCTCTCGGCGCGGCTCGCGGCGTGGCTCGTGGCGCGAGCGCGCGACCACGACCGCTCCGCCCCCGACCGCGCCGCCCCCGAGAGCACCGGCCCCGCCCGCATCGGCACCGACAGCGCCGCCCCCGCCCGCACGACCGAGCCCGCGACTGCGCTCGCCCGGCGAACTTTCTTCGGAGGCCTCGTCGGCACTGCCGCCGGCGCGGCGATCGCGGGCATTGCGGCGCGCGTGGCCAACTCGGCGACCGCGGCCGTCACCGCCGTGCGGGAGGCCCTGACCCTGCCCGCGCCGACCATCGCGGCCGCACCTATCCCCGCTGGGGCGAGCCTCGACGTGGCCGGCATCACCCCGCTCGTGACCGCCAATCGCGACTTCTACCGCATCGATACCGCTCTGCAGGTGCCGCGCATCGACGCGGCGCAGTGGCGGCTGCGCGTCACGGGCCTCGTCGAAGAGGAGATCGAGCTCGACTGGGACGAGCTGTCGTCCTTGCCGCTGCAGGAGACCTACGTCACCCTCATGTGCGTCTCCAACGACGTGGGGGGCGACCTGACGGGCAATGCGCTGTGGCTCGGGCATCCCATCAGGGAGGTTCTCGCACGCGCCCGCCCGCTGCCGGAGGCCGACATGGTGCTCTCGGTCAGCCAGGACGGCTGGACGGCGGGAACGCCCCTGCAGGTGCTGCAGGATGAGCGGGATGCCCTGCTCGCGATCGGCATGAACGGCGAGCCGCTGCCGCTCGAGCACGGGTTCCCCGTGCGGATGGTCGTGCCGGGGCTCTACGGCTACGTCTCCGCGACGAAGTGGGTCGTCGAGCTGCGGGTGACGCGCTTCGATCAGGAGCAGGGCTACTGGACGCCACGAGGTTGGTCAGCCCTCGGACCGGTCAAGACCCACAGCCGCATCGACGTGCCGCGCGAGCGCGCCCGCGTCTCGACCGGCACCGTGCCGGTCGCAGGCATCGCGTGGGCCCAGCAGACCGGTATCGAGCGCGTCGAGGTGCGCGTCGACGGCGGCGCGTGGAACGAGGCGCGTCTCGCCGAGGCGATCTCCGTCGACACCTGGCGGCAGTGGGTGTGGATGTGGGAGGCCACGAGCGGCACCCACGTCATCGAGGCTCGGGCGACCGACGCCTCGGGCTTCACCCAGCGTGCGCAGTATGTGCCCGTCGCCCCGGACGGCGCCGAGGGGTACCACGCCGTCACCGTGCAGGTCGACGGCTGAGCCGCTCCCGAGTACCGCGAGACGGCCTAGTACCGCGCGACGGCCGGGTCGACCTCGCGCGACCAGGCGTCGATGCCGCCCGCGAGGTGCCGGGCGGGGATGCCGGCCGCGAGCAGCTGGCGCAGGGCATCCTGCGACCGGATGCCGTGGTGGCAGTAGACGATCGTCTCGCGATCGCGGGGGAGCGCGTCGAGCGCGGAGGGCAGCTGGCCCAGCGGCACGAGCGTCGAGTCGGGCAGGGCAACGAGCTCGTGCTCCCAGGGCTCGCGCACGTCGAGCAGCAGCGGTCGGGCATTCCGTTCGGTCCCGTCGCCGGTGCCGGTCTCGAGAAGTCGGGCGAGCTCGGGGGCGCTCACGTCGAGCGACCGGCCCGAGTCGCCCGCGGCAGGCGGCTCGGAGGCCGTGCCGCAGAACTGCTCGTAGTCGATGAGCTCGGTCACGGAGGCGGCGTGCGGGTCGTGGCCGAAGGGCAGCTCGCGAAAGCGGCCGGTGCGCGCGTCGTAGGTCGTGACGCGGCCGATGAGGGCATCGCCGACACCCATCAGCAGGGTCAGGGCCTGGCCCGCCATGATCGCGCCGATGACTCCGCACACGGAGGGCAGCACGCCCCCTGTCGCGCAGTCGAGCACGGCATCGGGTGCGGGTGGGGCGGGGAAGAGGTCGCGGTAGCCCGGGCCTCCCACCGGGCACACCCCGGTCTGCCCGCCGTACTGCAGCACGGCTCCCCACACGAGAGGGATGCCGCGCAGGGTGGCGGCATCGGCCGCGAGGTAGCGCGTGGCGAAGCCGTCGCTGCCGTCCACGAGGAGGTCGTAGTCGGCGAGCAGCTCGAGTGCGTTCTCGCTCGTGAAGCGCTGCCGGCGGGTCACGATCGTCACGGCGGGGTCGAGGGCGCGCAGCCGCTCGGCGGCGGAGTCGACCTTCGGGCGCCCCACGTCGGCCGTGCCGTGCAGGTGCTGGCGGTGCAGGTTGCTGAGCTCGACGACGTCGTCGTCGACGATGCCGAGACGCCCCCCGGGGCCGGTCGCGAGCCCCGCGCCGACGAGCTGGGGCAGCAGCACGCTGCCGAGCCCGCCCGCGCCGATGACGAGCACGCGCGCGTGGGCGAGCGCGTCCTGCGCGGCGGCGCCGAAGCCGGGCAGAGCGAGCTGGCGCGCGTGGCGGGAGGCGTCGGGCATGGTGAGATTGTCGCAGGCATGACCGAGAGGAGGATGAGATGAGCCGCAGCAGTCTCGCGCCGGTCACGCGCACTCCGCGCCCCCTCGTGGTTCTCGCCGTCGCGGGTCTCCTCCTGCTCGTCGGCCCGCTCCTCGCGATCGTCCTGCGCGCGCCGTGGCCGCTCATGCTCGAGATCGTGTCGCGCGAGAGCGCACTGAACGCCCTCGGTATCTCCCTCGGCACCGCCGCGGCGGCGACGGGGCTGAGCCTCCTGCTCGGCCTGCCGCTCTCTCTGCTGCTCGCCGGTGCGCCGAGCGGGCGCTCGTCGCTGAGCGTGCGCATCGTGCGATCCTTCGTGACCGTGCCCGTCGTGCTGCCGCCCGTCGTCGGCGGTGTCGCGCTCGTCGCCCTGCTCGGCGAGGGCGGGCTCGTCTCCCAGCCGCTCGCCGACTGGTTCGGCCTCGCGCCGCCGACGAGCGCCGTCGCGGTTGTGCTCGCGCAGACCTTCGTCGCCATGCCGTTCCTCGTCTTCGCGATCGAGGGCGCCATCCGCGGCGCCGATCGACGCTTCGACCTCGTCGCCGCGACCCTCGGCTCGACGCCGAGCCGCCGCCTCGTGCGGGTGACGCTGCCGCTCATCGCGCCCGGCATCGCGGCGGGAGCCGCGCTGTGCTTCGCACGGGCGCTGGGCGAGTACGGGGCGACGGTGACGTTCGCCACGAGCATCCCGGGCATCACCCAGACCTTGCCGATGGCGATCTACGGCGAGCTGGCCCTCGGAGACCGGGATGCGGCCATCGCGCTCTCCCTCGTGCTCATCGCGGTCTCCGTGGTCGTGCTGCTCGCTTTCCGCGACCGGTGGGTGCCTCAGGTGGCGCGATGACCGGGCTCACGGCAACGCTGCGCGTACGGCGAGAGGAGTTCGCCCTCGACGTGGAGTTCAGCGTGCCGGCCGGGGGCGTGCTCGGAGTGATCGGGCCCAACGGTGCCGGAAAGTCGACCCTGCTGCTCGCCATCGCCGGGGCGATCGAGCTCGAGGGGGGAGCCGTGTCGATCGACGGAGTTGCGCTCGATGCCGAGCCCGAGCGCCGCGGGGTCGGTGTCGTGTTCCAGGATGCTCTGCTCTTCCCGCACTTGACCGTGCTCGACAACGTCGCCTTCGGGCCGCGCGAACGGGGGCAGACCCGCCCCGCAGCACGGTCGCTGGCGCGCTCGTGGCTCGACCGGCTCGGCATCGCGCCCCTCGCGCACCGTCGGCCGGGCGGTCTCTCGGGGGGAGAGGCGCAGCGCGTCGCTCTCGCGCGCGCACTTGCCGTCGCGCCGAGCCTGCTGCTGCTGGATGAGCCGCTCGCCGCCCTCGACGTCGAGGTGCGGGACGCCGTGCGTGCCGACCTCGCCGCGCACGTGCGCGCCTTCGGCGGCGTCACCGTCGTCGTCGCCCACGACCGGGAGGACGTCGCGGCGCTCGCCGAGCAGGTGCTTGTCATCGAGGGCGGCCGCGTCGTGCAGCGCGGAACCCTCGCCGAGCTCACCGCAGACCCTGCGACCGAGTTCGTGCGGCGCTTCACCGCGGGCACCTCGCCGAGCTTCCCGCCGAGCGGCTCGGCGTAGGCAGTACGACCTGACCGGTCTGGCGGCAGTCTCTGCGCAGATCATCCCGCTAGGCTCTCGCTCATGCCTCGCACGCCGCCCGACGACGACTCCGCCCTGCGGTGGGACGACGTCGACGACCCGAGCTGGGTCGAAGCGCAGAATGGGGCGTCGCAGGGCAAGGCCGAAGCAGACTCTGACGAAGTGGGCGAGCTTGAGGGGCGCTTCTCGGCGTCGCCGGAGCCGTCGCGCGGCTCGCTCGCGCTGTCTCTCGTGACCGCGGTCGGCGCCCTCGTCTACCTCGTCTACTCGATCGCCTGGATTGTCGGCGTGAGCAGCCTGCCGCTCAACGGACCGACGCTCGTGCTCGAGGTGCTCTACCAGTTCGCCGAGTTCCTCGCGATCATCGCGAGCGCCCTCTGGTTCGTGACGGCGGTCATGCTCACGGCGGGTCGTCTCGGCCGCCGCGCGGGATGGCTCGCGCTCGGCACCCTCGTGCTGCTGCCCTGGCCCTTCGTGCTGGGGGTGCTCGCATGACCGAGGCGCGCGATCTCACCCCTCCCGGCACCGAGCCGGTCGGCACCGCCCCCGCCGACCGGGGCTCTCGCGTCGCCCGGCTCGGCGTCATCCTGCTCCTGGGCCTCGTCGTCGCCTGGTTCACGTGGGACGCCGTCGGCAACCTCATCGCCCTGCCCGAGCTGCTCAGCGACCTGGGGCTCGCCGAGAGCGTGCCGTGGCCGACGCTCGTCCTCGGCGTCGCCATGCCCGTCGTGTACTACGCGGCCGCGGTCGTCATCGGGGTGCGCCTGACGCTCGCGCGTCTGACGCTCGTGCTCATCGCTAGCCTCGCAGCGATCGCGGCGACAAGGCTGAGCCTCATCGCCGTCGCGACCGGCACGCTCGTGGTTCTGTAGGGCCCGCCGTCCTCGGCGAGGGCGAGTCAGGCGAGGCCGACCCACAGCACGAGCGCGATGAGCGCGAGCTGCATGAGCATTCTCGGCACGAGCGGCACCGCGACGACGCCGAAGCGGTCGCGATGGTGCGCCGCGTAGGCGTTGGCCGGGAATACGCACACGAGGAACACCGCGAGCAGGATGCCCGCCGCGGGCCTCGTCGCCGGCACGAGCAACCCGATCCCTCCCGCGATCTCCGCGACGCCCGTGACCCAGACCCAGCCGCGCGGGCTGAACGGGCGGCCGTGGAAGACGGCGGGCACCATCGCGGCCATCGTGCGCACGACGCTCGGCACGAAGTGGGTGATGCCGATGGCCACGAACACGACGGCCGTGATGATGCGCGCCACGGTGAGCGCGAGCTCGACGGTCACGAGGCACCCTCCTCGTTCGATGCGGCGCCCCGCTCGGCGAGCAACCGGTCGATCGTCGCGAGCTCCGGGCCGATGCCGGCGCCGGCGCCGGTTCCGGGCGTGAGCGCAGCATCCTCGATTCCGGCTCGTCGGCCAGCGGCGTACCCGGCGAGGAAGGTCGCGAGCGGCGCGGCGGGGCGCACGACGCCGTGCGCGACCCTCCCGGCGAGCGCGAGCAGGGTGTCGATGTCGGCGGGAGGCTGCTCGAGCCCGAGGGCGGCGCACAGCTCGTCCACCCAGGCGGCGAGCAGGGCGTCTCGATCGTCGGTCATAGTGTGCGGTCTCCTTCGGTCGTGCGGGGCACGGTGACGCCGAGCGCCGCCGCATCGTCGAGCGTGTCGACGTCGGCCGTCGACCCAGGGGGCGCCGCGATCGTCTCGACGACCATCCTCGCGGTGATCGCCCGCAGGGGCAGGGAGGCAAGCGGGTGCGGTGCGGGATGCTCGCCTGCACGCCCTGCACGCCCTGCACGCCCTGCACGCCCTGCGCGCCCTGCGCGCCCTGCGCGCCCTGCGCGCCCTGCGCCCTCCGCGTCATCACTGCCCGCTTCGAGCAAGGCGAGCACGCGACGCAGGGGTGCTGCGCGGTAGAGGGCCGCGAGCGGCTGCACGCGCTGCGACTCATCGAGCGCCAGCACCGCGTCAGCCGCCGGCAGCGCGGCGAGGGCGGCGAGCAGCTCCGGCACGAGGGGGGTGACGTGCGGCATGTCGACGGCGAGCAGGAGGACCGCGTCGGCGGCGGGCTCGCGCCGAGCATCCAGGGCCGCGAGGCCGGCACCGATCGCCGGGACCGGGCCGCCGAATGCGGGATGCTCGCGCGTCGCGCTCACGCGGGCGTCGAGCAGTTGCGGGGGAGCGTCGCCGACGATGACGAGGAAGCGCGCGGCCGAGAGCGCGCCGACCGTGCGCTCGAGGAGCGTCGCGCCGTCGACCAGCAACCCGGCCTTGGCTACCCCGCCGAGTCGCGCACCCCGGCCGCCGCTGAGCACGAGAGCGTCGACGATCACGGCTCCACGCTAGTGGGGCGGCATGTGCGACGATCGGAGAGTGGGACGCATCACGCAACGCCGCCGCGTCACGCGGATCACGCTCGGTCACGCGCCGAGCGAGCGCGCCGACGTGCTCGCCGTCGAGGAGCCGCTCGAGATCCGCGTCGGCGGCCTGCCCCTCGCCATCACGATGCGCACCCCGGGCAGCGACGTCGAGCTCGCGGCCGGGTTCCTCGTCTCGGAGGGTGTGATCGCGCGCGGCGAGCAGTTCTCGGCAGCGCGGTACTGCGTCGACGCGACCGCGGAGGATCGCGCGACCGGGACCGTGAGCAACACGTACAACGTGCTCGACGTCGCCCTCGCTCCCGGCGTTCCGGCCCCCGACCCGAGTCTCGCGCGCACGTTCTTCACGACGAGCTCGTGCGGGCTGTGCGGCAAGGACAGCATCGAGGCGGTGCGCACGAGCTCGCAGCACCCCGTCGCCGATGACCCGCTCGTCGTGAGCGCGCAGCTGCTCACGACGCTGCCCGATCGCCTGCGCGAGCAGCAGGCGGTGTTCGAGAAGACGGGCGGGCTGCACGCGGCCGCGCTCGTCGACGGCGCGACGGGCGAGCTGCTCGTGCTGCGCGAGGACGTCGGGCGGCACAACGCCGTCGACAAAGTGGTCGGCTGGGCACTCATGAACGACCGGCTGCCGCTCACCGGCACCGTGCTCATGGTCTCGGGCCGCGCAAGCTTCGAGCTCACGCAGAAGGCGTCGATGGCGGGCATCCCGATGCTCGCCGCGGTCTCGGCGCCGTCGTCGCTCGCGGTCGAGCTCGCCGAGGAGCTCGGCATGACCCTCGTGGGCTTCCTGCGCGGCGAGTCGATGGTCGTGTACACGGGCATCGACCGCATCGAGGATGCTCAGCTCGCGCTCCCGCAGGAGGAACTCGTCCCGTGACCGACCGCAAAGATCTGACCGACGACTCAGCACCGGGCGGCTCCGGCGCGACCAGCCCCGAGCCCGACCTCGTCGTGACCGCGCCGAAGGAGTGGGCCGCGGGTGTTCCCGGCGTGCTGCACGCGATGGGCCCGGCGCTCGCCGAGCTCGGGGTGGGGCGCTCGCTGACGCTCCTCACGAAGCTCAACCAGCAGCAGGGCGTCGACTGCATGAGTTGCGCGTGGCCCGACCCCACGCACCGCAAGGCGGCGGAGTTCTGCGAAAACGGCGCAAAGGCGGTCACGTGGGAGGCGACGCCGCTCACGGTGCCGTCGAGCTTCTGGGCCGAGAACTCGCTTACGGACCTCCTCGAGCGGGACGAGTACTGGCTCGGTCAGCAGGGCCGCCTCGTCGAGCCCGTGCACAAGGCCGCCGACAGCGACCACTACCGCCCGGTGAGCTGGGAGGAGGCGTTCGCGATCATCGGCGAGCGGCTCGCCTCGCTCGAGTCGCCCGACCAGGCGGCCTTCTACACGAGCGGGCGAGCATCCAATGAGGCCGCCTTCCTCTACCAGCTGTTCGTGCGCGCCTACGGCACCAACAATCTGCCCGACTGCTCGAACATGTGCCACGAGTCGACGGGCGCGGCGCTCACGGAGACGCTCGGCATCGGCAAGGCCACGGTCGCCTACGACGACTTCGCCCAGGCCGACCTCATCATCGTGATGGGGCAGAACCCGGGCACCAACCACCCCCGCATGCTCACCGCGCTCGAGGAGGCGAAGAGCAACGGTGCGAGCATCGTCGCCGTCAACCCGCTCGTCGAGGCGGGCCTCAAGCGCTACAAGAACCCGCAGACCGTGCGCGGCGTCGTGGGGCGCGGCACGAGCATCGCCGACCAGTACCTGCAGATCCGCTCGGGCGGCGACATGGCGCTCCTGCAGGCGCTCTCCCGGCGCGTGCTCGAGGCCGAGGCGGCGGCGCCTGGCAGCGTGCTCGACCACGCCTTCCTCGCCGAGCACGCGAGCGGCGTCGAGGAGACCCTCGCCCACCTGAGCGCGGTCGACGAGGCCGAGGTGCTCGCCGCGACGGGCCTGACCTCGCAGGAGATCGACGAGCTCGCGCAGCGCTACCTGCGCGCCGACCGCGTCATCATCACGTGGGCGATGGGCATCACGCAGCACAGGAGAGCCGTCGCGACGATTCGCGAGATCGTCAACCTGCTCCTGCTGCGCGGCAACATGGGCAAGCCCGGCGCGGGAGCGTGCCCCGTGCGCGGGCACAGCAACGTGCAGGGCGACCGCACGATGGGCGTGTGGGAGAAGATGCCGGCGTGGTTCCTCGACGCAATCGAGAGAGAGTTCGGCTTCGCCCCTCCGCGCGAGGAGGGCGTCGACTCGGTGCACGGCGTGCAGGCGATGCGCGAGGGGCGTATTCGCGCGTGGATCTCGCTCGGCGGCAACTTCGTCGGTGCGATCTCCGACACCGCCGCCGCGGAGGCCGCGATGCGCGGCACCGCCCTCACCGTGCAGATCTCGACCAAGCTCAACCGATCCCACGTCGTCACGGGGCGCGAAGCGATCATCCTGCCCACGCTCGGCCGCACCGAGATCGACCGTCAGACGTCAGGGGAGCAGTTCGTGACGGTCGAGGACACGGTGTGCGCCGTGCACGCCTCCTACGGCGCAGTGCAGCCCGTCGACGAGCGCCTGCTCTCGGAGGTCGCGATCGTGTGCCGTATGGCCGAGGCCGTGCTCGGCGACCGCGTGAGCATTCCGTGGCGCGACTTCGAGGGCGACTACGACCTCATCCGCGACCGCATCAGCCGCGTCGTGCCGGGCTTCGACGACTTCTCGGCCAAGGCGCGCCGCCCCGAAGGCTTCGTGCTGCCCAACGGCCCGCGCGACTCCCGCAGCTTCGCGACCGCGACGGGGCGCGCCATGCTCACGGTCAACACGCTCGAGGCCGTCGAGCGGCCCGCCGGCCGACTGCTGCTGCAGACCCTGCGTTCGCACGATCAGTTCAACACGACCATCTACGGGCTCAACGACCGCTACCGGGGCATCAAGAAGGGTCGCCGTGTCGTGTTCGTGAACCCCGAGGACCTCGCCGAGCTCGGCCTCGAGGACGGCCAGCGGGTCGACATCGTGAGCGAGTGGCGCGGCGCCGACCACGGCTCCCTCAGCGATTGGCGCGTGGTCGCCTACCCGACGGCGAGAGGATGCGCTGCCGCCTACTTCCCGGAGGCGAACGTGCTCGTCCCGCTCGAGAGCGTCGCCGAGGGCAGCAACACGCCCGTCTCGAAAGCGGTCGTCGTGCGGCTCGAACCGCACCGCGTCGCCGCGCCAGAGACTGATCGCGCGCCCGAGCCCGAGCACCAGCCCGACACGGAGCCGTCGCTCACGCGGTAGGCGGCTGATCCCGCCAGTCGAGCACCTCGACGACATCGCCGTGGCAGACCTCCTCGACCTCCGCGTCGACGATCGCGAGCCCGTCGGCGAGCGCGAGACTCGCCACGAGGTGCGAACCCGAGCCGCCCGCGGTCGCGGGGCGCACGCGCGCCGCGCCCGCGGCATCCCGCACGATCGTCACCGGGATGTACTGCCGGCGGCCCGGCGGCGTGCGCCACCCGACCTCGGCAGTGCCCGTGCTGCGGGGGCGATGCACCTCGGGGAGCCCCTGCAGGCGCCGCAGCGCGGGCCGCACGAAGACCTCGAACGAGACCGCCGCGCTCACGGGGTTGCCGGGCAGCGCGAAGATCGGGGTGCCGTCGAGCCAGTGCCCGAAGCCCTGCGGCTTGCCCGGCTGCATGCGCACGGTGCCGAAGCGCACGCCCAGCGGCGCGAGTAGCTCTTTGACGACGTCGTAGGCGCCGACGCTCACGCCGCCCGAGAGAACGATGGCGTCGGCCTCGCGCGCGGCTCGCTCCAGCAGCGCTCGCAGAGCGTCGACGTCGTCGGCCACCGAGCCGAGTCGCAGGGCCGCGCCTCCCGCCTCCGCGACGGCGGCGGCCAGCAGGAAGGAGTTCGAGTCGGGAATCTGCCCGCGCCGCGTTGGCTCGCCGGGCGGCACGAGCTCGCTGCCGGTCGAGATGACGGCGACGCGCGGGCGGGCATGCACCTCGACCGTCGCGCGTCCCGCGCTCGCCGCCGCGGCGATCGCGCGCGAGGTGAGCGTCACGCCGGGCGGGAGCACCGTCGCGCCGGCCTCCAGGTCGGTGCCCGCGCGTCGCACGTGCGCCCCGAGGGTTGGCTCCCGGTGCACGCGCACGCTCGCCGTGCCGCCGTCGGTGTGCTCGACGGGCACGATCGCGTCCGCCCCGGGCGGCACCGGGGCCCCCGTCATGATGCGTGCGGCCGTGCCGGGTTCGAGCCGAGCATCCGCCGCCGCGCCTGCGGGAAGATCGGCTGAGACGGGCAGGCTGACGATCGCGGTATCGGATGCTCCGCGCACGTCCTCCGCGCGCACGGCGTAGCCGTCCATCGCCGAGTTGTCGAACGGGGGGATCGCCGTCGTCGCCGTGACCTCCCGTGCGAGCACGCGCCCGAGGGCCGCGTCGAGGGGGACGGACTCGACCGGAAGCTCGCGAACGCCCGCGAGGATGTCGTCGAGGTGCTCCTCGACGCTGCGCATGCGCGACGTGCCGACCATGGCTTCACGCTAGCCGGTCGGCGCGGCCGGGGCGGGCCCGCTCGCGCCCGCGGTCCTGGGCGCCGCGAGCGCTCCACTACCCTGGAGGCACAGGCCAACGGCGCCCCGACCACCGCGCCCCGTGATCGCCCTGTGCGAGCCCCGTGCTCGCCCGCAGTCCGCCCATCCTGTCGACACCCCCGTGAGGTTCCACTCGTGTCCAAGCCCGTCGTGCTCATCGCCGAACAGCTGTCTCCCGCCACCGTCGACGCTCTCGGCCCCGACTTCGACGTGCGCCACGTCGACGGCACCGACCGCGCCGCACTGCTCGCCGCCCTGCCGGAGGCGCACGCGATCCTCATCCGCTCGGCGACGCAGGTCGACGCCGAGGCGATCGCCGCCGGCTCCGCCCTCAAGGTCGTCGCGCGCGCCGGCGTCGGGCTCGACAACGTCGACATCAAGGCCGCGACCGAGGCCGGCGTCATGGTCGTCAACGCGCCCACGAGCAACGTCGTGAGCGCCGCCGAGCTCGCGGTCGGGCACATCCTTGCCCTCGCCCGCCACATTCCCGAGGCGAACGCCTCCATGAAGGCGGGGGAGTGGAAGCGCTCCGCCTTCACGGGCTTCGAGCTCTACGAGAAGACCATCGGCATCGTCGGCCTCGGCCGCATCGGCACCCTCGTCGCCCAGCGTCTCGCCGGGTTCGAGGTCGAGCTGCTCGGCTACGACCCCTACGTTCCGCCGGCGCGCGCCGCGCAGCTCGGCGTGACGCTCGTGACCCTCGACGAGCTCATGGAGCGCAGCGACGTCATCACGATCCACATTCCCAAGACCCCCGAGACCACGAACCTCATCAGCACGGACGAGTTCGCGAAGGCGAAGCCCTCCCTGCGCATCGTCAACGCGAGCCGCGGCGGCATCATCGACGAGGATGCCCTGCACGAGGCCCTCGCGAGCGGCCGCATCGCCGGCGCGGGCCTCGACGTCTTCGTGAGCGAGCCGCCGAAGGGCTCCCCGCTGCTCGACCTGCCCACCATCCAGCTCACGCCGCACCTCGGCGCCTCGACCGACGAGGCGCAGGAGAAGGCCGGGGTTTCGGTCGCCAAGTCGGTGCGCCTCGCGCTCGACGGCGAGCTCGTTCCCGACGCCGTGAACGTGGCCGGTGGCACGATCGATCCGAGCGTGCGCCCGGGCATCCCGCTCATGGAGAAGCTCGGCCAGGTGTGGGCGAGCCTCGCCGACCACTCGTTCGCGAGCATCGACGTCGAGGTGCGCGGCGAGATCGTCGCGCACGACGTCGGCGTGCTCAAGCTCGCGGCCCTCAAGGGCATCTTCGGCCGGATCTCCTCCGAGCAGGTCAGCTACGTCAACGCGCCGCTGCTCGCCGAGCAGCGCGGAGTCGAGGTGCGCCTCATCACCGACGAGGTGAGCGAGGAGTACCGCAACCTGCTGACGATTCGCGGCTCGCTCGCCGACGGCACGCAGCTCTCGGTGAGCGGCACGCTCGTCGGCGCGAAGCAGGTGCAGAAGATCGTCGAGATCAACGGATACGACGTCGAAGTGCCCATGGCAGAGCACTTCATCGTCATGCTCTACACCGACCGGCCGGGCATCGTCGCCGTCTACGGCAAGGAGTTCGGCGAGGCCCAGATCAACATCGCGGGCATGCAGATCGCCCGGCACACGGCGGGCGGGCCGGCACTGAGTGTGCTGACCGTCGACTCGCAGGTGCCGGACGAGCTGCTGGAGCGCTTGCGCGGCGAGATCGACGCCTCGTTCCTGCGCGAGATTACCCTCTACGAGGTCTGAGCCTCAGGCCCGACCCCTCCGGGTTGGCGCGCTACTCGACAGGGTCGGTCGTGCTGCGACGCGTCGTCCTCGCACCGGATGCGGGGTCGACCGTGGTCTCGTGCGTCGACGAGCGACGACGGGCCATGAGGGCTCCGCCGATGATGACGGTGACCGCACCGGCCACCATGAGGATGTAGCCGACGGTGGAGAGCTCGATCCAGTCGAGGCTCACATTGACGGCGAAGGCGAAGATCGCGCCAACGGCAAACAGGAAGATTCCGAAACCAATGCTCATGACGTGGTCCTTTCGTTGTGACCCCGGTAGGAGCCGACTGAGACCGTAGCGCGGGCCGCGCCTGCTCGCGAGGGCCCCGACCCCGGGGGCGCAGGGCTTGGCGCTAGCCTGAGAGCGGCAGATCGGCACGGGAGTGCGGATCCTGCCCGTTGACTGAGAATTGCCTGATGGAGGCCCCATGACCCGCACCCGCACCCTCGACCTCGCCGTCATCGCCGGCGACGGCATCGGCCCCGAAGTCACCGCCGAGGCGCTGCGCGTCCTGCGCGCCGCCGTGGGCGACGAGGCGACGGTCACGCAGACCGACTACCCGCTCGGTGCCACGCACTACCTCGCGACCGGCGAGATTCTCGGCGACGAGACCCTCGAGAAGCTCGCCCAGCACGACGCCATCCTGCTCGGCGCCGTCGGCGGCGACCCGCGCGACCCGAAGCTCGCGGGCGGCATCATCGAGCGCGGGCTGCTGCTGAAGCTGCGCTTCGCCTTCGACCACCACGTCAACCTCCGGCCCACGCGCATCCTGCCCGGCGTCACCTCACCGCTCGCCGATCCCGGTGACGTGGACTTCGTCGTCGTGCGCGAAGGCACGGAAGGACCCTATGTGGGCAATGGCGGCGCGCTGCGCGTCGGCACGCCGCACGAGATCGCCAACGAGACGAGCGTCAACACCGCCTTCGGCGTCGAGCGCGTCGTGCGCTTCGCCTTCGCCCAGGCCGCCGCGCGGCGGGGGAGGCTCACGCTCGTCCACAAGACCAATGTGCTCGTCCACGCGGGAGGGCTCTGGCAGCGCATCGTCACCGCCGTCGCCGCCGAGCACCCCGAGGTGAGCGTCGACTACCTGCACGTCGACGCGGCGACGATCTTCATGGTCACCGACCCCGCGCGCTTCGACGTCATCGTGACCGACAACCTGTTCGGCGACATCCTCACCGATCTCGCCGCCGCGATCGGCGGCGGCATCGGCCTCGCCGCCTCGGGCAACCTCAACCCGAGCGGCGACTTCCCCAGCATGTTCGAGCCGGTTCACGGCTCGGCGCCCGACATCGCCGGCCAGCAGAAGGCCGACCCGACCGCGGCGATCCTCTCCGTGGCGCTGCTGCTCGAGCAGAGCGGGCTCGGCGAGGCCGCGGCCCGCGTGACGCGCGCCGTCGAAGCCGACCTCGCAGCGCGCGGCGCGACCCCGCGCAGCACCGCCGAGATCGGCGCGGCAATCGCGGAGGCCGCCGCGGCCTGAGCCGAGCATCCCGCACGGGCGTCACGCGGCAGCCCGGAGTACGCTAGACCAACGCTTCACCGGCGCGCAGTCGCGCCGCCGTCAATCTGCCGAGGACACACCATGACGATCTCGCTGCCCCTAGCCCAGAAGGACCTCACGTTCGCGGTGACGCGCAACGAGTCCGCGGTGAGCGACGCCGATCGCGCGGCGATCCTCGCCAATCCGGGCTTCGGCAAGACCTTCACCGACCACATGGTCGACGTGTGCTGGAGCGAGCACGGCGGCTGGCACCGCCCGCGCGTGCAGCCCTACGGCCCCATCGCCCTCGACCCCGCGGCGAGCGTGCTGCACTACGGCCAGGAGATCTTCGAAGGGCTCAAGGCCTACCGGCACGCCGACGGCTCCATCTGGTCGTTCCGCCCCGACGCCAACGCGCGCCGCATGCAGGCCTCCGCGCGGCGCATGGCGCTGCCCGAGCTACCCGAGGAGTACTTCATCGAGTCGCTGCGGCAGCTCGTCGCCGTCGACGGCGACTGGGTGCCCACCGCGCCCGAGACGAGCCTGTACCTGCGGCCCTTCATGTTCGCCAAGGAGGCGTTCCTCGGCGTGCGACCGGCCCACAAGGTCGCCTACTACGTCATCGCCTCGCCGGCCGGCGCGTACTTCCCGGGTGGGGTGAGCCCCGTCTCCATCTGGCTCTCCACCGAGTACTCGCGCGCGGGCAAGGGCGGCACGGGCGCCGCCAAGACGGGCGGCAACTACGCCGCCTCGCTCGTCGCGCAGGCCGAAGCCGCCGAGCACGGCTGCCAGCAGGTGCTCTTCCTCGACTCCGTCGAAGGCCGCTACCTCGAAGAGCTCGGCGGCATGAACATCGTGCTCGTGAAGCGCGACGGCACACTCGTGACGCCGCAGAGCGCATCGATCCTGCCCGGCATCACGCGCGACTCCGTGCTGCACCTCGCCGAAGACCGTGGCCACACGGTCGAGCGCCGCCAGGTCTCGATCGACGAGTGGCGCGAGGGCGTCGCGAACGGCGACATCGTCGAAGCGTTCGCGTGCGGCACCGCCGCCGTGATCACGCCCATCGGCATGATCTCGGCCCGCGACTTCACGATCGGCTCGGCCGACGCTGAGCCCGGCGAGCTCACGATGTCGCTGCGCGAGGAGCTCACCGACATTCAGTACGGTCGCCGACCCGACCCGCACGACTGGATGCTGCGCCTGGATGCCTGAGCACGAGTTCGCCCGCATGCCCAGCTGGGCGCAAGCGGGCACTCTGGCGGTCGTCCTGCTGCTGGGCACCGTGCTCGGCTTCATCGGCACGTTCTTTCATCAGTCGCTGCCGCCGATCGGGCTCATCGTCGCCCTCGGCACGGTCGGGCTGTTCCTGGCGGGGCTGCGTAGCTGGGCATCCGTGCGGTCGCCTGCGGCGACCGGCGCACTCGGGGTCGCCGGCATGAGCGCGATCCTGAGCCTGCCGGTCGGCGGCACGGTGCTCGTGCCCGCCAACGCCGTCGGCCTCGCCTGGACCTTCGGCGTTGCGCTCATCGCCCTCGTCGTGATCGCGTGGCCCGACCCTGCACGGCTCTCACGGCTTCGGGCCGTTACCATGGAGGGGCCCGCCGAAGAGAAGGACTCGACTGCACCGTGACCTACGTCATCGCCCTCCCCTGTGTCGACCTCAAGGATCGCGCCTGCATCGACGAATGCCCCGTCGACTGCATCTACGAGGGCGACCGGATGCTCTACATCCACCCCGACGAGTGCGTCGACTGCGGCGCCTGCGAGCCCGTGTGCCCCGTCGAGGCCATCTACTACGAAGACGACACCCCCGAGAAGTGGGCCGACTACTACACGGCCAACGTCGAGTTCTTCAAGGAGATCGGCTCACCCGGTGGAGCCGCCAAAGTCGGCGTCATCCACTACGACCACCCGATCGTGGCCGCGCTGCCGCCGCAGCAGCAGTAGCCGTACCGGTGGGTATCGCGTTACCCGACTTCCCGTGGGACTCGCTCGCGCCCCATGCGGCCCGCGCCCGTGAGCACGCCGACGGAATCTGCGACCTCTCCGTCGGCTCGCCCGTCGACCCGACCCCCGACGTCGTGCGCGAGGCCTTGCGCGCGGCGACGGATGCCCACGCCTACCCGCAGACGACGGGCACGGCCGAGCTGCGCGCGGCGATCGTCGACTGGTACGCGCGCCGCCGCGGCGTGAGTGGCCTCGACCCCGACGCGGTGCTGCCCACGATCGGCTCGAAAGAGCTCGTGGCGTGGCTGCCGCTCCTGCTCGGGCTCGGGCCGGGCGACGCCGTCGTGCACCCCCAGGTCGCCTACCCCACCTATGCGGTCGGTGCGGCCCTCGCGCGTGCCACGGCTGTCGCGGCCGACGACCCCGCGCTGTGGCCCGCCGAGACGCGCCTCGTGTGGCTCAACAGCCCGGGCAACCCCACGGGCGCCGTGCTCGACGTCGACGCCCTGCGCACCGCCGTCGCGCGAGCCCACGAGCTGGGCGCCGTCATCGTCAACGACGAGTGCTATGCCGAACTCGGGTGGGAGGGCGCGTGGGCGGACGCGCCTGCGCCGAGCATCCTCGACCCTCGCGTCGTCGGAGACGGCCCCGCGACCGGCGTGCTCAGCGTCTACTCGCTCAGCAAGCAGTCGAACCTCGCCGGCTATCGCGCCGCCTTCCTCGCCGGCGACGAGCAGCTCGTGCGCAGCATCCTGCAGGTGCGCAAGCACGCCGGCCTCATGCCGCCCGCGCCCGTGCAGGCCGCCATGATCGCCGCCCTCGGCGACGACGCCCACGTCGCCGAGCAGAAGGAGCGCTATCGCGCCAGGCGGGATGCCCTCGCCGCCGCCGTGCGCACCGCGGGCCTGCGCATCGACCACTCCGAAGCCGGGCTGTACCTGTGGTGCACGCGCGACGAGCCCGCCCTCGACACCGTCGCCTGGTTCGCCGAGAAGGGCATCCTGGTCGCCCCCGGCACCTTCTACGAGGGCGAACAGTCGCGCCATGTGCGCCTCGCCCTCACCGCGAGCGATGAGCGCATCACTGCGGCCGCCGCGCGCTTGGTCTCATCCTCCAACGACTGAGCGTCTCCGTTGGCGGGTGGCGCACTGGCTCCCATTTGCGCCTAGGCTGTAAGCGGGCCCTCCCCGCACGCCACCACACCCGGCGCGCAGCGGAGAGCCCTCTCCCCAGAACCGTCCCACGCGGCCACACGACCGTTGCGGACACGTCCAACCCGGACACGACCAACGCGAGGAGGCGCAGTGAGCGACGCCGATCAGAAGGCCACCCTGCAGTTCCCGGGAGGAACCGCGGAGTTCCCGATCCTGACGAGCGTCGACGGCGCTTCCAGCATCGACGTCTCAACGTTGACGAAGCAGACCGGGCTCACCGCGCTCGACTACGGCTTCGTCAACACCGCCTCGACGCAGAGCGCCATCACCTATATCGACGGCGACAACGGCGTGCTGCGCTACCGCGGCTACGCCATCGAGGATGTCGCGGCCAACGCCTCCTTCCTCGAAGTGGCCTGGCTGCTCATCTATGGCGAGCTGCCCACGCCCTCCGAGCTCGACGCCTTCGACTCGCGCGTGCGCCGCCACACGCTCCTGCACGAAGACCTCAAGCGCTTCTTCGACTCCCTCCCGCACCAGGCGCACCCCATGTCGGTGCTCTCCTCCGCGGTCTCGGCGCTCTCGACCTACTACGGCGACTCGCTCAACCCGCACGACCCCGAGCAGGTGGAGATCTCCACGATCCGCCTCCTCGCGAAGCTGCCCGTCATCGCCGCCTACGCGCACAAGAAGTCGGTCGGGCAGGCCTTCCTGTACCCCGACAACTCGCTGAGCTTCGTCGACAACTTCCTGCGTCTCAACTTCGGCACGATGGCCGAGCCGTACGAGATCAACCCCGTGCTGTCGCAGGCGCTCGAGCGGCTGCTCATCCTGCACGAGGACCACGAGCAGAACGCCTCCACCTCGACGGTGCGGCTCGTCGGCTCGACGCAGGCCAACCTCTTCGCCTCCATCTCGGCGGGCATCAACGCGCTCTCGGGCCCGCTGCACGGAGGCGCGAACGAGTCGGTGCTGAGCATGCTCGGGCGCATCCGTGACAGCGGCGAGAGCGTCGAGCGGTTCGTGGAGCGCGTCAAGAACAAGGAGGACGGCGTCAAGCTCATGGGCTTCGGGCACCGCGTCTACAAGTCGTACGACCCGCGCGCGAAGCTCGTCAAGGAGAGCGCGGATGCCGTGCTCGCCGACCTCGGCATGAGCGACCCGCTGCTCGACATCGCTCGCGAGCTCGAGCAGATCGCGCTCGCCGACGACTACTTCATCGAGCGCAAGCTGTACCCGAACGTCGACTTCTACACGGGCGTCATCTACAAGGCGATGGGCTTCCCGACGCGCATGTTCACGGTGCTCTTCGCGATCGGGCGCCTACCCGGCTGGATCGCCCACTGGCGCGAGATGAACGACGACCCGCGCACGAAGATCGGCCGCCCCCAGCAGCTGTACACGGGTTCGGCCGCGCGCGACTGGCCCCAGCGCTAGCAGCACCGCACCGCGACCTACGCGTGCAGGGCCTCGTTGAGCTGCACGCCCGCTCCCGTGCGGGGCAGCACCTCAACGGCTCCCGTGAGCGAGTTGCGGCGGAACAGCAGCCCCGCGACCCCGCTCAACTCAGCAGCCTTGACGGCGCGAGGCAGGCCATCCGGCCCGGTCGTTCCATCGACCACGTAGACCTTCTGGCCGGCGGTCACGTAGAGCCCCGCCTCGACGACTGAGTCGTCGCCGAGCGAGATGCCGATGCCGCTGTTGGCGCCGAGCAGCGCGCGCTCGCCGATCGCGATGCGGTGCGTGCCGCCGCCCGAGAGCGTGCCCATGATCGACGCGCCGCCGCCGATGTCGGTTCCGTCGCCCACGACGACGCCCTGGCTGATGCGGCCCTCGACCATGGAGGCGCCGAGGGTTCCGGCGTTGAAGTTGATGAAGCCCTCGTGCATGACCGTCGTGCCGGGCGAGACGTAGGCGCCCAGGCGCACGCGGGAGGCGTCGGCGATGCGCACGCGCGGCGGCGTGACGTAGTCGAGCATGCGCGGGAACTTGTCGATGCCGAGCGGCGAGAGGCCCGCACGCTGCAGTCCGGGGCGCAGCGCGTCGAGGTCGTCGGGGTGCAGGGGGCCGCCCGTCGTCCACATCACGATCGGCAGGTGGCCGAAGACGCCGTCGAGGTTGATGCTGTTCGGCAGCACCAGCCGGTGGCTGAGCAGGTGCAGGCGCAGGTAGGCGTCGGGGGTGGAGGCGGGGGGCGCATCCAGCTCGATCTCGACCGTGCGGGCCTCGAGGCGCACGCCGCGCCGCTCGTCGTCACCCTGCAGGCGGGCGATCTCGGCGGGGACGATGTACGGGTCGCGGCCCTCCGGCAGCGAGCCGAGGTGCGGTTCGGGGTACCACGTGTCGAGCACCTCGCCGTCGCTCGCGCGCACCGTCGCGAGGCCGTAGCCCCAGGCGTGGGTCGGCGCGGTGCCGTCGGCGGGGGTGTCAGTCGCGGTGGGGGAGGTGCTCGAGGCCATGACCCCAGGCTACCGGGGCGCCGAACTAGGCTGGGCGACGTGACCGCCACCCTTCCCGTGCGCGCCGGCGTCGTCGGCCTCACCCGCGCCCTGTGCGACCTGCCCAGCGTCTCCAGCGATGAACGGATGCTCGCCGACGCCCTCGAGGCGACGCTGCGAGCCGAGGCGCCCCACCTCGAGGTCACGCGCGACGGCGACGCGGTCGTCGCCCGCACGCAGCTCGGGCGCGCGCAGCGGATCATCGTCGCCGGCCACATCGACACCGTGCCCATCAACGACAACCTGCCGACACGGCTCGAGGGCGACGAGCTCACCGGCACCCTGTGGGGGCGCGGCACGGTCGACATGAAGGGCGGCGTCGCGGTCGCCCTCGCCCTCGCGGTCGAGCTCACCGAGCCCGTGCACGACGTCACGTGGGTCTGGTACGACCACGAGGAGGTGGAGGCGACCCTCAACGGTCTCGGCCGTCTCGCGCGCACGCACCCCGACCTGCTCGCGGCGGATTTCGCGATCCTCGGCGAACCCTCGAACGGCGTCGTCGAGGGCGGCTGCAACGGCACCGTGCGCGTCGAGCTGCGGGCCTCCGGCCGTCGGGCGCACTCGGCGCGGTCGTGGATGGGCGTCAACGCGATCCAGGCGCTCGCACCGGCGCTCGCCGCGCTCGCCGCCTACGAGCCGGCGACCGTGGAGGTCGACGGGCTCGCCTACCGCGAAGGGCTCAACGCCGTGGGCGTGAGCGGGGGAGTGGCCGGCAACGTCATCCCCGACGCGGCCGTGCTCACCGTCAACTACCGCTTTGCGCCCGACAAGACGGTCGCGCAGGCGCTCGAGCACGTGCGCTCGGTGCTGCTGCCTGCTGATGCAGACACCGAGGGCCTCGAGATGATCGTGACCGACGAGTCCTCCGCCGCCCGGCCGGGACTGGATGCTCCGCTCGCGCAGCACTTCGTCTCAGCGGTCGGCGGCACCCCAGCGCCCAAGTACGGCTGGACGGATGTCGCGCGCTTCGCCGAGCTCGGCATCCCGGCCGTCAACTACGGTCCCGGCGACGGGTCGCTCGCGCACGCCGACGACGAGCGCGTGCCGGTCGAGCAGATCCGCGCGTGCGAGCGGGGCCTTCGAGCGTGGCTGAGCGGGCAGTAGCGGTTCCGGCCGTCGGGCACGCAGCCGAGCGCCTCGCCACCGCCCTCGGCCGGGTGCCGTGGTGGGCGTGGGTGCTCGCGGTCTACAGCGCGTCTCGGGTCGTGACCACGAGCATCCTCATGGCGTTCGCGGCCCGGCAGGAGGACAACCCGTGGACGGAGGCGAGCCCCGGCTACCTCGACTTCGCGCGCCTGTGGGACGGCCACTGGTACTGGATCATCGCCGCCGTCGGCTACCCCGACGAGATCCCGCGCGACGACGACGGCCTCGCGCAGGAGAACGCGTGGGCGTTCATGCCCGTCTACCCGATGCTCGTGCGGGCGGGGCTCGGTCTCACCGGCGGCGGGTCCGCCATCGACTTCGCGGCGGTCGCCGTGACGATCTCGGTCGTTGCGGGCGGCGCTGCGGCGCTGCTCTTCCACGCCCTGCTGCGGCGCTGGATGAGCGCGGGGGCGGCGATGCTCGGCACGGCGCTGTTCTGCGTCGCCCCGCTCTCCCCGATCTACCAGGTCGCCTACGCGGAAGCGCTGCACCTGGCGCTCCTCTTCCTCGCACTCCTGCTTGTGCTCGAGCGGCGGTGGGCGCCCCTCGCGGTCGTCGTGACGGTCATGGCCCTCACTCGCCCGAGCGGGCTCGCCTTCGCGCTGCTGCTCACGCTGGTCTGGCTGTGGCGGTGGCGTCGGGCGCGACGCGGCATCGAACCGTTCGGGATGCGGGAGCGCGTCACCCTGCTCAGCGTCACCGCCGTCGCCGGTTTCGCCGGCCTCGCGTGGCCGGGCATCGTCGCCCTCGCCACCGGCGACTTTCTCGGATACACCGACACCGAGCTCGCCTGGCGCCGACCGTACATCGGCGACGTGCACCTCGTGCCCTTCACCCCGTGGTGGCAGGGCGCGCAGTGGTGGCTCGGCGACGTGCTCGGGCCGGTCGCACTCGTGACGGTGCTGCTGCTCGCGGCATGCGCGTTCGCCCTCCCGGCGATGCGGCGCATGCCCGTGGAGCTGCGCTGCTGGATCGTCGCCTACGCGCTGTACCTGCTCGCAGTGTTCTTCCCCCAGTCGAGCACGTTCCGCCTGCTCGTGCCGCTCGCGCCCGCTCTCGGGGCGATCGCGCTCGGCATCGTGAGCGTGGGGAACGGGACGCTCGGGCGGCGGCTGCCGCGGGCCGCGGTGGGGCCGGTGCGCGGGGTGCTCGCGGTGCTCGCGATCGCGATCGGCATCGCCGGGCAGGTTCTCTGGGTGCACCTCGGCTGGTGGGTCGACGCCTACGACTGGACCCCGCCGTGACCCGCGCGACGCTCGACTGCGGCCCCGATCATCCCCTCGATTTAGGCAATGTCGGCGGATGCGGGATAATAGAGGGGAAGTCTCATTGAAAGGGGATACCACCATGGCAGCCATGAAGCCCAGGACCGGAGACGGACCGATGGAGGCTGTCAAGGAGGGTCGCCTCATCATCGTGCGCGTGCCCCTCGAAGGCGGTGGACGCCTCGTGGTGTCGGTCAACGACGCCGAGGCGCAGGAGCTGCACGACGCGCTCGCCGCGGCGATCTCCTAGCGCACCCTCTCCCGAGCGCGCGCTCTGTCGAGCGCACCACCACCCGGCGCGCCTCGTCGTCGCTCGGTTCAGCACGCGGGCGCCGATACGGGCCTGGCTCGTTACTCGGGCACGGTGAGGATCTGCAGCAGTCCGTCTCCCACGGGAGACACCGCGATGCGCACGGCAGGCGAGTCGCGCAGCTCGCGCAGCAGCCCGCGCAGCTGCGCCGTCACGCCGTCGCGCTTCGCCGGCTCGGGCACGAAGTCGCGCCACAGCGCGTGCGGTACGAGCACGAGCCCGCCGACGCGGACGAGCCGGATCGCGTGGGCGATGTAGTCGAGAATGTTCGCGGCGTCGCCGTCGACGAGCACGACGTCGTAGCTGGCCTCGTTCATGCGCGGCAGCACCTCGAGTGCACGTCCCGTGATGAGGCGCACGCGCGCGGCGGGATGCCCGGCATCGGTGAACGCAGTGCGCGCGACCTCGTGGTGGTCGGCCTCGAGGTCGATCGACGTGAGGTGGGCGTGCGGCGCGCCGTTGAGCATCCAGAGCCCGCTGACGCCGAGACCGGTACCGATCTCGATGATCGACTGGGCGTCGACTGCGCCGCAGAGCAGGGCGAGCTGAGCCCCCGTGGCGGGACTCACCGCGTCGATGCCCTGCTCGACCGACTGCGCGCGGGCGCGCGCGATCACGTCGGGTTCGACCGTGGTCTCTTCGACGTACTTCCAGGACAGTTCTTTGCTCGGCACGCGCACTCCTCGTTGCGCCCAGCCTAGGGCGAAGACTCGGTCTCGCCGGGCTATTGTCGAGGGGTGTCCCTAGGCCTGACGTTCGAGAAGCTTCTGCTGATCGGTCTCATTGCCGTGCTCCTCATCGGCCCGGACCGTCTGCCGATGTATGCGGCGCAGTTCGGGCGGCTCGTGCGGTCTCTGCGCGACATGGCGAGCGGGGCGAAGGATCGCATGCGCGAGGAGATGGGCCCCGACTACGACGACATCGACTGGAAGAAGCTCGACCCGCGCCAGTACGACCCGCGTCGCATCGTGCGGGAGGCGCTCCTGGAGGATGAGGAGAAGCCGGTCGCGCCGACGGTGTCGGTACCGAAGCGCGAGTCGGCCTATGCCCAGCGTCAGCGATTGATCCGCGAGGGCAAGCCGGCTCCGTTCGACCTCGAGGCCACGTAGAGCTGTAGGCCCGGCGCCTGACTGTGCGCCTAACCGTGCGTACCGCTGCGCGCCCGACCGTGAGCCTCGCCCCGCTGCGCGCCCGCCTGTGCGCCTGACCGTGGGCCCGCTGTTCGCCCGACCGTGAGCCTCGCCCCACACGCGGCCTAGCGGACGCCCACGATGCGGTGGCTGGCGGCGACGCGCTCGCCCTCGGCGCGCAGCAGGTCGAGCACGCGCCGCACGCTCGGGCGCTCAGCGCGGTCGGCCCGCAGCAGTGCCGAGATCTGCCGTTCGGCGGGAATGCCGACGAGAGGTCGGGTGGCAATCTCGGTGCCGTGGCTGCGCGTCGTGAAGCGGGGCAGGATCGCGAGGCCGAGCCCCGCGGCGACGAGTCCCTCGACGACGAGGTTGTCCATGATGCGCTGCACGATGCGCGGCTCGCGCCCGACGGCGGCGCCGAGCGCGTCGAGCCAGCGATCGTACGGGTAGCCGACGGGCGCGCCGATCCAGGGGTAGTCGGCGACGTCGGCGGGGCTCAGCACGCTCTTCTCGAGCAGCGGGTGGCCGGCGGGCAGAGCCACGTCAAACGGCTCCGTCATGAGGTGCACGGTCGTGAGCCCGCGCTCGTTCCAGTGCGAGGGCACGCCCTGCGAGTCGGCGAGCACGATGTCGAAGTCGGGGGTGAGCTCGGCGAAGTCGGCGAGGGGGAGGTCCTGGTCGGTCACGAGCAGGCGCAGCGCGGGCTCGCTCTCGAGCGCGCTCAGCGCGCCCGGCAGCAGCATCTGTCCCGCGGTCGGGAAGGTGCTGAGCGTCACCGTGCCGGTCGGGGTCTGCTTGTACTCCGACCACAGGGCTTCGGCTGACTCGATCGCGACGGCGATTCTGCGCGCCGTCTCGGCAAGGGCGCGTCCCGCTCCGGTGAGCCGGATGCCCCGCCCCTCCTTCTCCGTGAGGGGCACACCCGCTTCGGCCTCCAGCAGCTTGAGCTGCTGCGAGACGGCGGATGCGGTGCGGTGGGTCGCGGCGGCCACGGCCGTGATGGTGCCCCGGTCGGCGAGTTCGCGGAGCAGTTCCAAGCGGCGCACGTCCATGTAGAGAAACTACACGCTACGTGTAGTAACTATCGATTGTGCTAAAGAAAGCGATGCGCTGGACTGGGCACTGTTCAGGACAGAACACGAGCCCGTCACGAGTGGCTCAGCATCACCGAGAACACTGCACAGATCACCACACAGATCATCGAACAGATCACCAGACCGAAGGAGCACTCCCCATGATCGTCGCCATTCTCACCGCCGCCCTGGCAGTCGCCGCCATCACTGCGACCGTCGTCGTGACGGTGCGCGATGGCTACCGTCGGGTGCCCGTGCGCTTCGTCTAGATCGACCCGGCCGGGTCGACACGGCTAGATCGACCTCGCTCGATCCACCCGGCCCCGCCGGCGGTGAGCCCTCTGAGAGTGATGGAGCGACTCGGCTACCGCGGGGTGACGGTGAGCGGCCGCCCGGCCAGTCCACGCCCGCGCTCGATCACACGGTCGGCGAGGTCGCGGATCGCCTGGGCGGCCGCATCTGTCTCGCCAGGTGCGTCGTCACCGGCCAGCACGATCGGCCGACCGGCATCGCCACCCTCTCGGAGGGCCAGGCTCAGGGGCACGCGCGCGAGCACGTCGACGTCGAGTCTCGCCGCGGTCTCATCGCCGCCGCCCGAGCCGAACAGGTCGAGCACGCTGCCGTCGGGCTGCACGTAGCCGGTCATGTTCTCGACGACCCCGATGACCGTCTGGCCCGTCTGCCGGGCCACGAGCGCCGACCGTTCGGCGACATCGGCGGCCGCCTTCTGCGGCGTCGTCACGACGAGCACTTCGGCGTGCGGCAGCAGCTGCCCGATCGAGATGGCGATGTCGCCCGTGCCGGGCGGCATGTCGATGACGAGAACGTCGAGATCGCCGAAGTACACGTCGGTGAGGAACTGCTCGACCGTGCGATGCAGCATCGGGCCGCGCCACGAGACGGAGGTGTGCGGGTCGACGAACATGCCGATCGAGATGACGGCGAGACCGTGCACGCGCGGCGGCATGATCATCTCGCCGACGCGGGTCGGCTTCGCGTCGGCAATGCCGAGGATGCCCGGAATCGAGAAGCCGAACACGTCGGCGTCCATGAGCCCGACGCGCAGCCCGCGCTGAGCGAGCGCGACGGCGAGGTTGGCGGTGACGGTCGACTTGCCGACACCGCCCTTGCCACTCGTCACGGCGATGACGCGAGTCAGAGCATCCGGAGTGAAGGGGTGGCCGCGCGGCCGGTCGCCGCGCAGGCGGTCGATGAGCGCATCCCGCGTCGCCCGATCCATGACGCCCACGTCGAGGGCCACGTCGTCGATGCCGTCGACCGAGGATGCTGCCGTGCGCACGTCGCGCTCGATGCGGTCAGCTGCGGGGCAGCCCACGATCGTGAGCCGCAGCTGCACCTCGGCGCGGGTCGTGCCGTCGGCGACTGTGCTCACGGTGACACCGTCGATCATGTCGAGCTCGGTCACCGGGCGGCGGATCTCCGGGTCGATGACGCGCTCGAGGGCTGCGAGGACGCGCTGCTCGAGGGCGCTCGCTGAGGACTCCGCCGTCACCGGGACGTGCCCTCGCCGTGCTCGGAATCAGTCGTGTCGTCCGGCTCGCGATCGAGTTCGTCGAGCAGGGCGCGCAACTCGGCGCGGATGAAGTCTTTCGTCGCCACCTCTTTCATGGCGAGCCGCAGCGAGACCACCTCGCGGGCGAGGTACTCGGTGTCGGCGAGGTTCCGCTCGGCCCGCTGACGGTCCTGCTCGATCTGCACGCGGTCCCGGTCGTCCTGCCGGTTCTGGGCGAGCAGGATGAGCGGGGCCGCATACGAGGCCTGGAGGGACAGGATGAGGGTCAGCGCGGTGAAGCCGAGCGCGAGCGAGTCGAAGCGCAGTCGTTCCGGGGCGAGCACGTTCCACGTGATCCACGCGGCGACAAAGACAGACAGCGCGAACAGGAACCACGGGGTTCCCATGCCGCGGGCGACAGCCTCGGTGAAGCGGCCGAAGCGGTCGCGGCTCGAGAACCTGGGCAGGAGCCCCGCTCGGAGACCCTTGGGAGCGGAGAGGCTGCGCGAGTCGCGCGTCGCGCGCCGACGGACGGCGTCCTTGTCGCGCGCGGTCATCGACGATCACCCGGACGATCACCAGGCGGCGTGCCCGTGCGGGGCGGGTCGGTGGGAGGTGTCTCGGGAGCGACGACGGGAATCGCCCGCGTGGTGGGGTTCGCGGTGCTGAACCGACCGGGAGCGGGATGCTCGCCCACGGTGGCACGGCGGTCGCGCGCGGGCGCCGTCGACCCGGGCGCGCGGCCCCGAGCTTTGCCGCGTGCTGGGGGGCGCGGGGGTGCGGGGGAGTGCTCGTCGGTGCTGCGCCAGTCGTCGGGCAGGAGGTAGTCGAGCACGTCGTCGATCGTGACCACGCCGACCAGTCGACGGGTCTCGTCGACGACGGGCAGCGAGACGAGGTCGTAGCTCGCGAGGCGGCGGGAGACTTCGGCGGCTGAGGTCTCGGGCGTGACCGGCTCGATGCCCTGGTCGAGGAGAGTGCCGAGGCGTTCGTGCGGCGGGTAGCGGAGCATCCTCTGGAAATGAACCATGCCGAGGTAGCGGCCCGTCGGCGGCTCGTATGGGGGGAGGGTGACGCAGATGGCGGCGCCGATCGCGGGCGCGAGCTCGTGGCGACGGATGAGGGCGAGGCCCTCGGCAACGGTCGCGTCGGCGGAGACGATGATCGGCTCGGTGGTCATGAGCCCGCCGGCGGTGTCGGCGTCGTAGGAGAGCAGGAAGCGGACGTCTTGCGCCTCCTCGGGCTCCATGAGGTCGAGCAGGGTTTCACCGCGCAGGACGGGCAGTTGGGCGATGAGGTCGGCCGCGTCGTCGGGCTCCATGTGGTCGAGCACGTCGGCGGCGCGCTCGTCGTCGAGGCGCGTGAGGAGGGCCACCTGGTCGGCTTCGGGCATCTCTTCGAGGGCGTCGGCGAGGCGCTCGTCGGGCAGCTCTTCGGCGACTTCGAGGCGGCGGCCGTCGGGCAGTTCGAGGAGTGTGGCCGCGAGGTCTGCGGGAAGGAGGTCGTTGTACTCGGCGATGAGCTTCTCGGCGCTCTGCGGCTCGGAGCGGTTGGTGACTTCGATGACGTCGCTCCAGCGTGCGAAGACGCTCTGCCCCTTGGTGAACGGGGCGGGCACGGAGCGGGGCTTGCGCAGGAAGAGCTGCTCGACGGCCCATTCGCCGGGGCCGGACTCTTCGATCGCGACGTCTTCGATGACGGCGGTGCCGTGCCCTTCGCGGAAGCGCACCGTGCGGCCGACGAGCTCAGCGAGCACGCGCACTTCGCCACCGCGCTGCTCGAAACGGCGCAGGTTGATGAGGCCGGTCGTGATGATCTGGCCGCTGCCGATGCTCGTGACACGACCGATGGAGAGGAACACGCGCCGACGACCGGGCACTTCGACGATGAGACCCACGACGCGGGGCGATTCGGTGGGTCGGTAGACGACGAGGACGTCGCGCACCTTGCCGACCCGGTCGCCTGCGGGGTCGAAAACGGAGCACCCGTTGAGCCGGGCGACGAAGACAGTCGAGGCGCTCACGGCTAAACCTTATCGTCGCCCTGTCACAATGGTCTGGTGAGCAACCAGAGTCCGTTCAGCCGTCGCAGTGCCGCGCCGTTGAGCGTGCCGCGAGGGGACGTGCTCGGCAGCTACGACACGTACCCGGAAGCCCAGAGCGTCGTGAACCGTCTCGCGAAGGCGGAGTTCCCCGTGAAGGGTCTTGCGATCGTCGGCCACGACCTGAAGACGGTGGAGCGGATCGGGGGGCGCCTGAGCTACGGCCGTGCGGCACTGTCTGGCGCGTTGAGCGGTATCTGGTTCGGCCTGTTCTTCGGTCTGCTTCTGTTCCTGTTCTCGCCGGAGCCGGACTTCTCGTTCATTCTCGCGGCTGTGTTCATCGGTGCGGGGTTTGGAATGCTCCTGGGTCTCGTCTCGTACGCGTTCGCGCGTCGTCGCCGCGATTTCGCGTCGCAGCAGCAGGTGCTGGCGTCGTCGTACCAGGTGATCATCGACCCGATGCAGACCGCTCGTGCGCGGACGGTGCTCGCGGGCGGCAATCCGGATGCGCCGGTCTCCCTCACGGAGTCCCCGCGCGGTCAGCACGCCTCGCCAACGTCCTCGCCAACGTCCTCGGCAACTTCCTCGGCCTCGAGCCCGGCCGACGCTCCTGCCGACGCCCCGCCCTCCGATTCGGGCCCGGTCGACGCGCCCGCCGAGAAGCGCGACTAGTACTCGCGCGCGCAGCTCACCCCGCCGAGGGCGCGCTGCCATTCCTTGCTCCTGCTGGGCATGGGGCGAGGTCTCTGCTGTGGGTCGACGGTCGCGGGTGGCACGAGTTCGTACTCCCGTGACCTCCCGACTCTGGTGATGCGCCAGCCGTGGTCGTGCAGCAGCAGGTGATGGTGTCGGCAGAGCAGGATTCCGACGTCGACGTCGGTGCGACCGTGATCGCGTTCCCACTCGTCGATGTGGTGCGCTTCGCACCAGCTCGGCGGTCGCTCGCAGCCGGGCCAGCGGCATCCGCCGTCGCGGGCCGCGAGGGCGACGCGCTGGCGGGCGGTGAAGAGGCGCTGCGACCGGCCGACATCGAGCGGCTGACCGGTCGAGCCGATGAGGATCGGGGTCTGCACGCCGCCGCACAGCAGCCGCTGCACGGTCGGGAGCGCGACGACGGTGCCCTCGGGGCTGCCCGTCGCAGGTTCGAGAGAGCCTGCGCCCTCACCCCGCGCGAGGTCAGCCGCGGTGACGAGCACGCGCACCTGCGGGGCACCCGTGCCGAGGATCATGCTCGAGTCGGCGTCGGCTCCCGCGGCGAGCAGGTGCACGAGGGCGTCTGAGGTGTACTGCTCGGGCGTGCGCTCATCCTCGGCGATGCGTGCAGCCTTCTCAGCGTCGGCATCGTTCCTCGCGCCGACCGTCTCGACGAAGTGCACGCCACGTCGTTTCGGGGTGGTCGCTCGTTCGACAAGCTCACGAACCTGTGCGGCGGATTCCGGGTCGAGCATCCACGTCGCACGCGTCATGCCGTCTGGCAGCGTCCACAATCGGAATGACCGCGCATCTCTCTGTGCGCGCTCGCGATCGACGAGTGCGGCCGTATCGAGCTCCTCGCGCGCGTGGCGAGCAAGCCGCAGCAGTCTGTCGACGTCGAGGTGCGCAGCCGCCTCCACGACCCGGGCGACGGCCGACCGAAGTGCGTCCGGCGCCACCGACTCATCGATGCCGTCGAAGGCGCCACGAATCACGTCGAGCGCGCCGATGCTGATGCTGCCCGCGCGCAGCGCCTGCAACGCCGCGGTCAAGTAGGGGGCAACCACCGGCAGGTCGTCAGTGCCGGCCTCACGCCCCGCACTGGAGTCGGGTGCGACGAGCAGCCGACCCGTGTTCACCGCTGCAACAGCGTCGCGCCGGGACTCCCCGGTCGTGACACGCACGAGCTCTTCGACCGTGCGATGCCCCGAGCGCTGGGCAAGCCCGTCGTGAGCGAGTTCTGGGCGCGAGCGGCGGGCCAATTCCCCCGCGAAGAGTGCGGTTCGGGCATCCAGCAGTCGATGCGCCTTCGCCCCGAGTTCGGTGACGGCGAGTAGATCTTCATCCCCGAGGGCGCGCAGCGCGGCTGCGTCGAGAGGTGCGCGCTCGAGCTCCGCCACGAGGGCGGTGAAGTGCTCGAGGGGTGCGGGGAAGGTCATGCATTCATGCTCCCATCGAACATACGTTCGAACAAGAGGTATGAGGAAATCTTGGGATAACTCGCGTGGAGCGCCGCCTGTGGAGGAGAGGATGCACCCTCAGCGCGATCTACCGGCGTGCAGCAACCTCGCGCATCCACGCCTCGACCTCATCC
This sequence comes from Microcella pacifica, assembly GCF_009371975.2. Taxonomy (GTDB): domain Bacteria; phylum Actinomycetota; class Actinomycetes; order Actinomycetales; family Microbacteriaceae; genus Microcella; species Microcella pacifica. The sequence goes on along the minus strand of NZ_VIKT02000001.1, from coordinate 82,046 downwards.
GCCGTGCGCGGAATCCCCGCCGACAGACTCTCGACCCCATCAGCCGTCACAACCACGTCATCCTCGATGCGCACACCTATCCCACGAAGCTCAGACGGCACCGTCAGATCGTCCGGCTGAAAGTACAGCCCCGGCTCGATCGTGAACACCATGCCCTCTTCGAGCACGCCGTCGAGGTACAGGTCGCGCCGCGCCTGCGCGCAGTCGTGCACGTCGATGCCGAGATGGTGCGAGGTTCCGTGCACCATGTACCGCCGGTGGTACCCGCCCGACGGCTCCAAAGACTCAGAAGCACTCACGGGCAGCAGCCCCCACTCGGCGGTGACGCGCGCGATGACGCGCATGGCTTCGGCATGAACATCCCTGAACCGGATGCCCGGCCTCACGATCGCGAACGCCGCGTCGGCCGCCTCGCGCACGGCCTCGTACACCCGCCGCTGCACCTCGGTGAATTGGCCGGAGACGGGCAGGGTGCGCGTGATGTCGGCCGTGTAGTAGCTGTCGAGCTCGACGCCGGCGTCGATGAGGATGAGGTCGCCCGGCACGACGGGCCCGTCGTTGCGCGTCCAGTGCAGGATGCACGCGTGCGGCCCGCTCGCGGCGATCGTGTCGTAGCCGACCGTGTTGCCTTCGGCGCGGGCGCGCCGGTTGAAGGTGCCTTCAACGAGGCGCTCGCCGCGGGGGTGCGCCACGATCTGCGGCAGGTCGGCGATGATGTCGTCGAACCCGACCTGGGTGGCGTCGACGGCACGGCGCATTTCCGCGAGCTCGAACGAGTCTTTGACGAGACGCAGCTCGCTGAGGTCGCGCGCGAGCTCGTCGTCGCGCGCCGTGTCGACCTCGGCCGTGCCGGGCTCGGCGCCGGCGTGCAGGATGCGCGCAGCATCCAGTCGGTCGGTCAGCGACGGCTCTGCCTCGCGCACGATCAGGGTCTCGGGGCCGTCAGCATCGAGGGCGTCCCACACGGCGTCGAGCGCGCTCAGCGGCCGAGCGTCGAGCCCGAGGTCGGTCGCGACGTCGTCGACCGAGGGCCGCGGCCCCGTCCAGAACTCGCCGACGGCGGGGTTGGCGTAGAACTCGTCGGAGTCGCGCCCGGCCGCCTCGCGGAAGTACAGCACGGCCTCGTGCCCCTCGGCCCCGTCGGCGTGCGGCTCGAGCACGAGCACACTGCCGGGCACGGCGTCGCTGCCCCACCCGGTGAGGTGCGCGAAGGCGCTGTGAGCGCGGTACGGGTAGTCGGTGTCGTTGGAGCGCTGGCGGGCGTCGCCGGCGGGCACGAGCAGCCGCACCCCCGTGTACAGACCGCTCAGGCGAGCGCGTCGTGCCGCGGCAAAGGGCGCCTGCTCGCGCGGCCCGCCGATGCCGGTCGCGCGCTCCGCCCACCCGGTCGAGATGTACTGCTGGAAGGCGTCGGAGCGCGGCGTCGTCGACCGGTTCTCGGTCGCGCGCGGGGGCGCTTCGGTGGTCTCGGTCTCGCTGGCTGCGCTGAGTTCGGTGTCGGCCATGCGCCCATTCTGGCACCGGATGCTCAGGGCCGGCCCGGAGCATCCACCCAGTTCTTCCGCCACCCGCCTCAGAGAATCAGGCGCGCGACGATCGGCCGGTGGTCGCTGCCCGTGCCGTCCTCGGTGGTGATGACGCGGAAGCCGGTGACGGTGATGTCGTCGGTGACCATGATGTGGTCGATGGGCGCGCCGAGGATGGCCGGGAGGCGGGTGGGCCACGTGCCGACGGCGCCGTTGCCGGTGAGGAGGCCCGCGTCGAGGCAATCGCCGAGGCCGAGGCGCAGTGCCCCGCCGGAGTCGCCGCCGATGGTGCGGAAGTGGTCGGCGGTCGCGTTGAGGTCGCCGGCCAGGATGGTCTGCTCGCCGCGGCAGATGCCGTTGATCCAGTCGAGGTCGGCGCGCCAGTTGGCGAGCTGGCTGGGCAGCGGAGCCACCGGGTGCACGCCGATGATGGTGGGGCCGTCATGGCCGTCGGGGCGCAGCACCATGCTCGGCAGCACGGTCGTGTTGCCGACGCTGTCGTCGACGACGTACTCGCCGATCGCGGCGGAGACGAGGACGGTCGTCGAACGCGCTTTGGCGATGTAGTCGAAGGCGAACGAGTACACCCACATGGGTCGGCCGGCAGCACGCAGGCCTTCGGCGACCTCGACGCCCGTCTCCTGACTGGTCTCGGGCAGCACGATGATGTCGGCCTGCTCGTCGAGGGCGAGCTGCGTGATGCGGTCGGCGCCGGGGGCGTCGCCGAGGGTGTTCCAGCTGAGCACGGAGAGTTCGGCAGGTGCCCGGGTCGGGAACGACTCGTTTCCGAACCCGCGCGTCGACAGCACGGCGACGTTGATGGCGGCAAAGATGAGCGCGAGCAGGGCGAGCGAGGCGAGGAAGCGCCGGGCGCCCCGCCAGAGCATGGCGATGAGGGCGAGCGTGAGCGCCCCGATGATGGCGAGCGCGGCGCTCAGCGCGCGCAGCGAGACGAGCTGCGCGACGACCGGGGCAGCGGAGAGCCCGAACAGGCTCGGCCACGCGATGACGAGCAGCGCGGCGGCCACGCCGAGCAGCACGGCGGCGGAGACGACTCGGCGGATCATGACTCGGCGAGCCTATCCCGGCGACCTGATGGTATCGCCCGCACACCGCACCGAATGTCCCAGCCCGCGCCACCTACGATTAACCCCATGCCCCGCGGCCCGATCGACCTGCACACGCACAGCAGCGTCAGCGACGGCACCGAGACACCCACGCAGTTGATCCGCGCGGCCGTCGAGGCGGGCCTCGACACGATCGCGATCACCGACCACGACTCGACGGCGGGGTGGGACGAGGCGCTCACCGCGGCGAGCGGCACGGGCATCCAGATCATTCGGGGCATGGAGCTCAGCACGCGGTACGAGTGGCGCAGCGTGCACGTGCTCGGCTACCTCTTCGACCCCAACGACGGCGAGCTCGTCGCCGAGACGGCCCACATCCGCGCCGACCGCCTCGGCCGGGCGGAGCGCATGGTCACCAACATCGCGCGCGACTACGACGTCAGCTGGGACGACGTGCTCGCGCAGAGCGGAGGCGACAGTATCGGCCGCCCCCACATCGCCGACGCGCTCGTGGCGCGCGGCATCGTGCGCACGCGCAGCGAGGCCTTCGCGTCGATCCTGCACTTCACGGGCGGCTACTACCTGCCGCACGAGGCGCCCACGGTGCTCGACGGGGTGCGCATGATCACCGAGGCCGGGGGAGCCGCGGTGCTCGCCCACCCGGCGACGCGCGGACGCGAGGCGGTCGTCGACGACCGCGGCATGGCGGTGCTCGTCGAGGCGGGGCTCGTCGGGCTCGAGGTCGGCCACCGCGAGAACACGCCCGACGGCCGCGCCCGCCTACGCGAGCTCGCCGCGCAGTTCGACCTCGTCGTCACCGGGTCGAGCGACTACCACGGCGAGGGCAAGCCCAACCGCCTCGCCGAGAACACGACCGAGCCCGAGGCGCTCGAGCGCCTCATCGCGCGCACGCGCGGCGTGCCGCCCCTGCGGGCGTAGGGCGGGCGCGAGGCGAGTCACGCCGATTGTGACAAGACACGCGAAACGTTCGGCGTGGTGTGTCACAAACGGCGTGGCTGGGTGCGCTCGAGCGGCAACGTGCGCCAGTGGTGTCGCGCGCCACTGAGTCAGGGCACCTACCTCGTCGGCTCGGCCTCCGTGTGCAACGGCGTCTGCGCGGCGATCTGCCCGGTCGTCGCGGGTGGCTCGGCCGGGATGACGCGGCGGATGAGCAGCACGACCGGCAGGGCGAGCGTCACGATGATCGCGCCGACCATGAAGGCGAGCTGGATGCCCGGCACCGAGACCTCGCTCGCCACGCTGCTCGGCCCACCGGCGGCAGCCGCGACCGAGATGAAGAGCGCGATGCCCGCAGCCCCCGAGACCTGCTGAATGGTGCCGACGATCGCCGAGCCGTACGAGTTGAGCTCGGGGCGGATCGCCGACAGCCCGTTCGTGAGCAGCGGCGTGAAGAGCAGCGCGAGGCCCATGCTGAGCCCGATGTGCGCGGCGGTGATGAGCCAGAGCGGCGTCGACGCCGAGAGGAACGTCATGCCCCACATGGCGACGGCGAGCAGGATCGCTCCGCTGAGGGCGAGGCCGCGCGGCCCGACGGCGTCGTAGCGGCGCCCGATGAGCGGCGCGATGAGCCCCTGCAGCAGCGCTCCCGGCAGGATGAGCAGGCCCGAGACGAGCGGGCTCAGATCGAGCACCTGCTGCACGTAGAGCGGGATGAGGATGATCGCCCCGAACAGCGCCATCGACGCGACCGACACGGTGATGATGGAGAGGGTGAACTGCCGCGCCTGGAAGGTGCGCAGGTCGAGCAGAGCGCGCTCCCCGCGGCGCTGCAGCACGAGCTGGCGCCAGACGAACACCGCGAGCCCGAGCATCCCGATAGCAATCGCGATGATCGCGGTCGTCGTCGCTTCGCTGACCGCGGATGCTCCCGCCTCGCCGCCCGCGCCACCACTCTGCCCGGCCTCGCCGAGCAGGCTCAGCCCGTAGACGAAGCCGCCGAACCCGATCGCCGAGAGCGGCACCGAGAGCACGTCGAGGCGGCCCGGTTGCGGCTCGCCCACGTTGACGACGCGCAGCGCGCCCAGGGTCAAGGCCGCGAGCGCGATCGGCAGCATGACGATGAACAGCCAGCGCCAGCCGAGCGAGTCGAGGATGAGGCCGGACACGCTCGGCCCGAGCGCGGGCGCGACGGCGATGACGATCGAGATGCGCCCCACGATGCGGCCGCGGATCTGCGGCGGCACGAGCCCGAACACGGTCGTGAACAGCAGCGGCATCATGATGGCCGTGCCGCTCGCCTGCACGATGCGCGAGATGAGCAGCATCTCGAAGCCGGGGGAGAGCGCGCCGAGGAGCGTGCCGAGGCTGAACAGGCTCATCGCGACGATGAACATGGGCCGCGTCTGGAAGCGCTGCAGCAGGAAGCCCGTGATCGGGATGATGACGGCGAGGGTCAGCATGAAGGCCGTCGTCAGCCACTGCGCCATCGCCGCCGTGACGCCGAGGTCGTCGATGAGCTCAGGGATCGCGACGCCGAAGAGCGTCTCGTTGAGGATCACCACGAAGGCGGAGACGAGCAGGAGCGAGATGACGAGGCTGTGCCGGGCATCCATCGTCGGCCGACCGGCCGGAGAGGTGCGCGCGGCGGGCGCTGCGGGGGGAGAGGCCACCGCGAGGTCAACCTACGAGTTCGCGCCGGTATTCCCGCCCGAACTCTGACCGCCGCCGCCTCCGCCGCTGCGACGACGACGGCGCCGACGCGGGGCGCCGCCCTCACCCGACGAGGATGCTGCGCTCGAGCCCTCGGACGCACCAGCGCCGCGGCCACCGCCGGAGCGCTCGCCGCCACGCTGCTCGCCGCCACCCTGGCCGCCGCGACCCTCGCCGCCACCGCCACCGCCACCACCGCTGCGCCGACTGCGCTCACGCGGAGGCCGCGAGGCCTCGCGCTCGACGCGGGGGATGGGGGTCGCTTTGAGGCGGCCCTTCGAGCCCTCGGGAATGTTCAGGTCGGCGTAGAGGTGCGGCGACGACGAGTACGTCTCGACCGGGTCGGGCTGGCCCATGTCGAGGGCGCGGTTGATGAGCGCCCACTTGTGCATATCGGCCCAGTCGACGAAGGTCACGGCGATGCCGGTCTTGCCCGCGCGGCCCGTGCGGCCCACGCGGTGCAGGTAGGCGTCGTGGTCGTCAGGCACGGTGTGGTTGATGACGTGCGTGACGTCGTTGACGTCGATGCCGCGCGCGGCGACATCCGTCGCGATGAGGATGTCTTTCTTGCCGGCCTTGAAGGCGGCCATGGAGCGCTCGCGCGCCTCCTGCGTCATGTCGCCGTGCACGGCGCCGGCGCTGAAGCCGCGATCGTTGAGCTCTTCGACGATCTTCGCCGCCGCGCGCTTGGTGCGCGTGAAGACGACGGTCTTGCCGCGGCCCTCCGACTGCAGGATGCGGCCGATGACCTCGTCCTTGTCGAGCGCGTGCGCCCGGTAGACGATGTGCTTGATGTTCGACTGCCACAGGCCCTCGTCGGGGTCGGTGGCGCGAATGTGGATGGGGCGCGTCATGAAGCGGCGCGCCAGGGCGACGATGGGGCCCGGCATGGTGGCCGAGAACAGCATCGTGTGGCGTGTGGGCTTGGTCTGCGCGAAGAGCTTCTCGATATCGCCGAGGAAGCCCAGGTCGAGCATCTTGTCGGCCTCGTCGAGCACCATGACCTGCACGTCGGCGAGCGAGAGCAGCCGCTGGCTGGCGAGGTCGAGCAGACGACCGGGTGTGCCGACGACGATCTGCGCGCCCGCCTTGATCTGCTCGATCTGGCCCTCGTAGGCCTTGCCGCCGTAGATGGAGACGATCTTGACGTCGCGGTTGGCGGAGGCGAGCTCGAGGTCTTGCGTCACCTGCACGCACAGTTCGCGCGTGGGCACGACGACGAGCGCCTTGACGCCCGGCTCGGGGTGCAGGCCGAGGTGCTGGATGAGCGGAAGCCCGAAACCGAAGGTCTTGCCGGTACCGGTCTTGGCCTGGCCGATGATGTCCTGCCCGCTGAGCGCGAGGGGGATCGTCTGGGTCTGGATGGGGAAGGGCTCGATAATGCCCTTGCTTGCGAGGGCGTCGACCATGTCGGTCTCGATGCCCAGGTCGGAGAAAGTCACGTGGGTGTATCGCCTGTCTATATAGATGAGTGGCACCAGTTTAGCCGCCGCGGGGCCGACCGGTCGCGGGCATCGCTTAGGCTGAGCGGGTGGCATCGTGGTTTCGACGTTCTCGCCCGCGCGCTGAGGCTCCCTCCCTCACCCAGCGTGATGCCGCTGTCGCCGCACTCCGGGTCGATCTGGCCGAGCTGACGCCGCCCGTCGAGCACTTCCTCGGTCAATGCGCCGCACTGCATATGACGTTCTTCGAGGCGCTCAGCCACGCGACCGCGAACGCGCCGCGCATCGCCGACAAGGATGCCCTCGCGCGCGTGTGCGACATCTCGCTGCGCCGCTACCTGGCCCTCGTCGCCGAGCTCGAGCGCCACAAGCTCGACCGCACCGACGTCATGGAGCCGCACCTGATCGGCGTGGAGGAGTTCGAACGCCGTACGCAGGGCGCCGACTGGCACGAGCAGGTCGCGAGCGCGCACGTCACGATCGGCTTTCTCACCGACTTCTGGATGCGCCTCGCGGGAGGCCTGCCGAGCCCCACGCGCGAAGCGGTGCAGGCGGCCCTGAGCGAGGGCGACCTGCAGTCGCCGATGCACCGCATCATCGAGGGGCAGATCGCCGCGAACCCGCGGCTGTCGTCACGGCTCGCGCTGTGGTGCCGTCGCCTCGTGGGCGACACGATGCTGCAGGCCCGCTCAGCCCTGGTATTCCACGGCGACCACGCCCGCGAGGAGGCGCAGATCGAGCCCGTCTTCACCGAGCTCATCGCCGCGCACACGCGCCGCATGGACCGCTTGGGGTTGACCGCCTGATGGCGTACGGAGACGGACCTCGGCCGCAGATGCCCGAGACGGAGCTCGGGCGTCGCTCGGGCATCCTCGCGATCGTCGCGATCGCGGCGGGCGCGATCATCCCGTTCCTCGCCCCCGTGCTCGTGAACCCGCTCGGCACGGTCGGCGTGATCATCTTCGTGACGCTCAACGCCGCCGCGACGATCGCCCTCGTGATCGCCGCCATCATGGGCTGGATCGCGATCGCCGCGCGCAAGGACCGCTCGATCGTGCTGCTCGTCGTGACGATCATCGCGACGGTGCTCGGCGTGCTGTCGCTGCCAGCCCTGTTCTAGCGGTCGCGCGAGCGGGAGCCGGGGCGCCGTAGCGCCCCGGCGATCAGGCTCAGACTGCGCGTCGACGCAGGGCGATGACGCCGGCGCCGGCGAGCAGCAGCAGGCCCGCGAGGGCGGCGAGAGGCAGCGTGTCGCCCGCACCCGTCTCGGCGAGCTCCGGCTCGGTGGGCTCGGCCGTCGGGTTCCAGTTCAGCACCGCACTCGGGTCGGCGATGCCGGCCGCGTCGCGGGCGCTGAGCGTGTCGAAGCGGTCGCGCGCATCCCACGACTCTTCGACCGCGGCGAGCGCGGAGGGCACGAAGAGGGCGGCGGGCTCGAGGAAGGCGCTCTTGGTGACGCCCTCGTCGGTCACAACCTCTTCGGTCGCCCGCAGGTTCTCGTCCGTGCTGGCGGGGGCATCGACGGGCTGCTGCTCGGGGTCGAAGGCGAAGAAGTTCCAGACGTAGAACTGCACGACCTCGACCGACTCGCCCGGAGCGATGTCGGGCAGGGGGTACAGCGTGGCCTGCCGGTCATCTCCGTCGCCCGCCGCGTTGGCAATCGCGGGCGCGACGGCGGCGTCGGTGGTGCCTGCCGCCGTGAGGATGACGGGTACCTCGTAGCTGTCCTCGTCGATGATGTCGTAGATGATCCACAGCAGGTCGCCGTCCACGACGGTGTCGGTGGTGTCAGCCGGGTGGCCGGCGGTGGTCGACGCGCCGAGGCGGGTGTCGTCGTCCTGGTAGTAGTTGTCGCGGAAGCCCACTTCGGCGCCGCTCACGGTGTCGCCGCTCGTGTTGGTGACGGTGATGCGCGACCGCACGGTCACCCCGTCGCTGAAGAATCGCAGCTCGTAGGTGGCGTCGAGCGTGCCGTCGCCGGTCGTCAGAGGCTCGAGGGCGCACGTCGCGATCTCGTCGCCGGTGCTGTCGGCCGCGGGGGAGAGGTCGCCGTCTGCGGCGCACTCGGCGAAGTCATAGTCGGTGGGGCCGGTCGCGTCGGACGCGAGATAGATCGGCTGGAGGCCCGCGTCGAACGAGTCGTCGCCGCCATCCCAGTCGTCGCGCGTCGCCTCCTCGAGCTCTGGTTGCTCACCCGCTTCGAAGTATTCGACGTACCAGGTGGTGCCGCCCACCGTGATGTCGCCGTCCGTGAACGGCGCGGCCGTCGCGGGCGTGGCGACGACGAGCGTGGCGACCACGGCGAGGCCGAGTGCAGTGAGGGGGAGTCGAGCGCGCATGGATGGCTCCGAAGTGAGGGGAAGGGGCGGGGGAGTTTAGCCGAAGCTGATTCGACTCTAGCGCCTCAGCCCGTGCCGAGCGAGCACGGCCGGTCACAAAATTGCTGAGCCCGTCGGGCCGCGCTCTCCCGCGTCAGACGGCGGTCGGCCTCATGAGGCGCTCGAGCAGCTCGGCGTCGGCAGTCTCGCGCCGCTTCGGCAGCGCCAGCGCGACGGCGAGGGAGGCGAGCGGGCCGAGCACGAGGGCGATGACCCAGATCCAGCCGCCGTCGAAGGTCAGGCCGAGCCACACGCACACGGCCCACACGGCGGCCGTCGCGGCGGCACCGACGGCAGGCACGAGGAGGAGGCCGTGCGTCTGCCGCCCGGGAACGAGGTAGCGCACGCCGAGCGAGATCGACGCGCCGATGACGGTGACGAAGAGCAGCTCCACGGTGCGCTCTTAGCCGACGAAGCCGACGCGGCGGGCGGAGTCGGAGCCGATCTCGACGTAGCCGATCGCGGTCGTCGGCACGAGGTAGTGCTTGCCCTTGTCATCGGTCAGCTCGAGGAGGGGCGCGCCCTTCTCGATCGCCGCCGTCACGGCCTTCTGAATGTCGGCGGCGGGCTGCGACGACTCGAACGAGAGCTCGCGGGGGCTGTTGAGAATTCCGATGCGAATGTCCACGTCCGTCAGCGTACCTTTTCGCCCTGCGGGCCGCGGCCGCGTTCACTGTGGGCGCAGTGCGGGCCGCGCCCGACGGTGTCTGACGCCGCCAGTAGCGTGGAGTCATGACCGCCCTCGATGCCGCGCCCCCCGCGCAGCTCGCGCATCCGGTCTCGCTGGATGCCTCGCAAGAGGCGGTGCTGGATGCCCGGCTCGGGCCGGGCGCGGTCGTGCTCGGTGCGCCCGGCACGGGCAAGACGGCGACGGTCGTGGAGCTCGTCGCGCACGCCATTCAGGTCGACGGTCTCGACCCGGAGCGCGTGCTCGTTCTCACGCCGTCCCGGCGCAGCGCGACGGCGCTGCGCGATCGGCTGGCACTGCGCCTGGCGGGCCCGGCCTCGGTGCTGCCCGGTCCGCTCGCGCGCTCGATCGCCTCCTACGCGTTCGGCGTCGTGCAGGCGGATGCTCGGCTCACGGGCACCCAGGAGCCACGGTTGCTCAGCGGTGCCGATCAAGACTCCGACATCGCCGAGCTGCTCGATCGCGGCGAGCTCGAGGCTGTGCTGGGCGCGGCCGCCTCGCCCGGGCCCACCTGGCCGGAGCACCTCGGGCCGGAGGTGCGGCAGCTCACGGCGTTCCGCACCGAACTGCGCGACGTGCTCGCCCGGCTGTCGGAGCACGGCTGGGGCACCGACGACCTGCGGGCGGCGGCGGCGCGGCTCGACCGACCGGAGTGGGCCGCGGTCGCCGACTTCGCCGACGAGTACCGCGACAGCCTCGGCGGTGCGCGGCTCGGGCAGCAGGACCCGGCGGAACTCGTGCGCGCGGCAGTCGGCCTCCTCGCCGACCCGCACCCGGCGGCTCCCGAGGCGCCCTCGCTCGTGATCCTCGACGACGCTCACGACGCGACGCCGAGCGGCTTCGACCTGCTCGCGGCGCTCGCCGCCCGCGGGGCGACCGTGATCGCCCTCGGCGACCCGGACGTCGCGACCAACACCTTCCGCGGGGCCGAGCCGGAATCCCTCACGCGACTCGCGGGCCTTCCCACCCTCGTGCTGGAGACGGCGCACCGGCAGAGCCCCACGCTGCGCGCCCTCACGGTGCAGCTCACGAGCCGCATCGGCGCGGCGGCGGCCGGTGCGCAGCGTCGCGCACGGCCGGGGCACAGCGTCGAGCCCCGCGGTGACGAGCGCAGCGGCGCGGGGGCCGAGGCGCCCGAGCTCGGCGGCCCCCTCCTCGCGCTGACCGCCTCGAGCCCCGCGCGCGAGCGCACGCTCATCGCCGACGTGCTGCGCGAGCGCCACCTCATCGACGGGGTGCCGTGGTCGCGCATGGCCGTCATCGTGCGCAGCGGCGCTCTCGTGCCGCCGCTCGTTCGGGCGCTCGCCCTCGCCGAGGTGCCCGTGCGCAGCACCGCTCCCGGGCGACCGCTGCGCGAGCATCCGGCCGCCCGCGCCCTCATCCGCCACGTCGACCTCGGGGTCGGGCGTGCGCCGCTCACGGCGGAGGCCGCGACCGAGCTGCTGCTCGGGCCGCTCGGCGGCCTCGACCGCGTCGACCTGCGCCGACTGCGACGCGCCCTGCGCGCGGAGGAGCTCGCCGGCGACGGCGCGCGCACTGCCGACGAGCTGCTCGTCGAGGCGCTCGCGGCTCCCGACCGGCTCGCGACCATCGACCACCGGGTCGCGCGCCGTGCAGCCCGACTCGCCCGAACGCTCGCGCGCATCGGCGAGAGGCATGCGGAGGGCGCGACCGTCGACGAGCTGCTGTGGATCGCGTGGGACGACGCGCGCGTCGTCGAGCGCTGGCAGCGCGAGGCCGTCGCCGGCGGCACGACCGGGGGCGAGGCCGATCGTGCGCTCGACGCGGTCGTTGCCGTCTTCACGACCGCGACCGTCATCGTCGACACCGTGCCCGAGGCCACGGTCGAGACCTTCCTGTCGCGCGTGCTCGACAGCGACGTCGCCGATGACCTCCTCGCGCCCGCCCGCACGACCGAGGCGGTGCTCGTCACGTCCCCCTCCGCGGCGGCCGGTCTCGAGGTCGACGTCGTCGTCGTCGCGAACGTGCTCGATGGGGTGTGGCCCGACCTGCGCCTGCGCGGCAGCCTCCTGCACGCCCCGCTGCTCAGCCGCGTCGCGCGCGGCCTGCCCACGGGCGACCTCGACGAGCGGCGCCTCGTGCTCGAGGACGAGCTGCGCATGTTCGCCCTCGCGATCTCGCGCGCCCGGCGCCAAGTGGTCGTCACCGCGAGCTCGGGGGAGGACGAGCAGCCGAGCGCCCTGCACGAGATCGTCGCGGAGGCGAGCGACGACAGGGGCCCGCGCCGCGACGGGGCTGAGTACGCGGCGCCGCCGCGCCGCGACGGGGCTGAGTACGCGGGGCCGCCGCGCCGCGTCATCCGCGCTCGCTCCCTGCGCCGCACCGTCGGCCAGCTGCGCCGCGTGCTCACCGACCCCCACGAGAGCCACGACCGGCGCGCGGAGGCCGCAACAGCGCTCGCACGCCTCGCCGCAGAACGTGTGCCCGGAGCCGACCCGGACGACTGGTGGGGCCTGCTCGAGGTCTCCACCGAGGCGCCGCTCTTCATCGAGGAGGAGACCGTCGGGCTGTCGCCGAGCAAGATCGAGAGCATCGAGCGGTCGCCCCTCGACTGGTTCCTCGACACGATCGCGCCGGGCGAGAGCACTCCCGCGATGGGCATCGGCACGATCGTGCACTGGGCTCTCGAATCACTCAGCGCCGAGGTTCTCGACCCCGCTGCCCCGCCCGCAGTGGGCGTCGAGGAGGTGTGGGCGGCGATCGAGGCGCGGTGGAGCGAGCTGAGCTTCGAGTCGCCGTGGCTCGCCGAGCAGCAGCACCGCCTCGCGCGTCGCTACGCCGTCGGGCTCGCCGACTACCTGCGGGATGCCGCTGCCGAGGGCCGCGCGGCCGTCGCCGCGGAGCAGCGCTTCGCCGTGCAGGTCGACCGCGTGCAGGTGCGCGGCATCGTCGACCGCATGGAGGTCGGCGCCGAGGGTGCGCTGCGCATCATCGACCTCAAGACGGGTCGACCCGAGACGAATGCCGCAAAGGTCGCCGCGAACGCGCAACTCGGCGCGTACCAGCTCGCCTTCGCCGACGGCGCCTTCGACGAGGCGCTCGAGGAGGCGCTGCGACCCCTGCGCGAGAGCGGGGCTCTCGACCCCGCGGCACCCGTGACCGCGGGCGGCGCCGTACTGCTCTATGTGCGCGAGGGAAAAGGCGACCAGTCCTACCGCGAAGCCGTGCAGGCCGTGCTCGACGACGAGGCACTCGAGGCCTTCCGTGATCGGTTGCGCCTCGCGCTCGCGGCCATCACCGTCGACCAGCTCGCGGGGCCCCGCACCGTGGGTCGCTACGACTACGGCTCGCTCGCCCACCGGGTGCACCGCGTGCCACCCGTCACGGGGGACGACTCGTGAGCGGCGCGCGCGCAACGATCAGCGGTGGACCTATCAGCGCAGACGCGATCGCCGACGCACTTGGCATCTACCGTCCGACCGCCGAGCAGCGTGCCGTCATCGAGGCTCCGCTCGGCCCGGCCCTCGTCGTCGCGGGAGCCGGCTCGGGCAAGACCGAGACGATGGCCGCGCGCGTGCTGTGGCTCGTCGCCAACGGTCATGTCGCGCCCGAGGGCGTGCTGGGGCTCACGTTCACGCGCAAGGCAGCAGGTGAACTCTCCGCGCGCATCCGGTCGCGCCTCATCGCGCTCGGCGCGAGCGGGCTCTTGCCGCCCGGCCCCGACGGCGCCCCGCTCGTGGATGCGTTCACGCAGCCGACCGTGTCGACCTACAACTCCTTCGCCTCGAGCCTGTACCGCGACCACGCGGTGCTCATCGGCCGCGACCCCGACGGCGTCGTGCTCGGGGAGGCGGGCGCCTGGCAGCTTGCGCGCGACATCGTCGCCACCGCGACGGATGCCCGGCTCGCCGACCTCGACCTCTCCGTCGACTCCGCGACCGAGGCCGTGCTGCGTCTCGCCCACGGCCTCGCCGAGCACCACGCGACCGTCGACGACCTGCGGGCTCTCATCGCCGAGTTCGTGCGCATGCGCGACCTGCCGAGCCCCGACCGGCACGCGCGCGCCGACGTCGACCGACTCGCGACGACCCTCGACGCGACGCTGCCACTCAGCGACCTCGTCGAGCGTTTCGAGCTCGCCAAGCAGCGCGAGGGCTACGTGGCGTTCTCCGACCAGGTGACGCTCGCCCTGCAGATCGTGCGCGCCCACACCGAGGTCGCGGCGGGCATCCGCGCGCGGTACCGCGTCGTGCTGCTCGACGAGTACCAGGACACCAATGTGGCGCAGACCTGGCTGCTCGCCGAACTGTTCGGCGGCACCCCCGTCATGGCCGTCGGCGACCCGCACCAGTCGATCTACGGCTGGCGCGGCGCGAGCGCGGCGGGGCTCGACGACTTCGCGACGCGGTTTCGCGGGGCTGACGACGATGGGGGCGCGGAGCAGCCCGTCGGCCGCTACTCGCTGAGCATCAGCTGGCGCAACGGCGAGCGCATCCTCGACGTCGCGAACGCGCTCGTGGAGCCGCTCACGACGCCCGGCAGCGTCGCCGTCGCGCGACTCGAGAGCGGCCCGAGCGCGAGCGCGCACGCCGTCGAGACGGTCTTCGAGGAGCAGGTGCACGAGGAGGCCGCCGCGGTCGCGGCATGGCTCGCCCATCGCCTCGGGGAGCCCGTCGTGGGAGCCTCGCCTGGAGCGACCGACGATCACGGCAGACCGCTGCGCCCGAGCGCGGCGCTCCTGATGCGCAACCGCACGACCCAGCCCGTGTTTCTCGCCGCCCTGCGGGAGGCGGGGGTGCCGTTCCATGTGCTCGGCATCGGCGGACTGCTCGAGGAGCCCGAGATCAGCGACCTCGTGTGCGCCCTCGCCGTGCTGCACGACCCGAGCGCGGGCACCGAGCTCGTGCGCCTGCTCGCGGGCCCGCGCTGGCGCATCGGCGTCGCCGACCTGCACGCGCTCTCCCGTGTCGCGAGCTGGCTGCGTGATCGCGACCTGGCCCAGCGCCCTCTCGCTCCCGAGGTCATCAAGGCGCTGCGGGCCTCCGTCGCCGCGGGCGACGGCGTCTCCCTCGTCGACGCCCTCGACTTCGTCGCGACTGCGCGCGAGGACCACGGGCAGCTGCGCCGCTTCAGCGCTGCGGGCCTCGCGCGGCTACGCGAGGCGGGCCGCGTGCTCGCCACCCTGCGCGGGCGCAGCTCGCTCGCGCTGCCCGACCTCGTCGTCGCGGTCGAGCACGAGCTGCAGCTCGATATCGAGGTCGCCGCAAACCCGTACCGCGTGCTCGGGGACGCCCCGCGCACTGCCTTCCTCGACGCCCTCGACAGCTACCTCGGTCTTGCCGACCACGCGACCCTCGGCGGCTTCCTCTCCTGGCTGCGCGAGGCCGAGTGGCGCGACAACCTGTCGCCGCGCTCGGAAGACCCCGAGCCCGGCACCGTGCAGGTGCTCACCATCCACGGCGCGAAAGGGCTTGAGTGGGACCACGTCGCCGTGCCGCGCTGCGTCGACGGCGAATTGCCCGCGCGCCCGCGCGACGGCACGAAGGGCTGGCTGAGCCTCGGCGTTCTTCCCTACGAGCTGCGCGGCGACGCCGCCGAGCTGCCGCAGTTCGCCTGGCGCGGCGCCGCCGACCGCAAGGAATTGCTCGACGCGGTGAAGGACTTCCAGGCGGAGGTCGCCGCCCATCACGAGCGCGAGGAGCGCCGGCTCGCCTACGTCGCCGTCACGCGCGCGCGGCACCGCCTGCTGCTGAGCGGATCGTGGTGGGCGAGCCAGACCCAGCCGCGCGGGCCGAGCAGCTTCTTCCGTCCCCTCGCCGAGCGGAGCATCCTGCCCCCGTGGCCGGAGGCCAGCGAGCACGAGGAGAACCCCCGCCCGCCCGAGGACGACACCACCGCGTGGTGGCCCGGCGACCCGCTCGGTCGGCGGCGCGGCGAGCTCGAGGCGGCCGCGCAGCGCGTGCGCGCCGTCGACGCGAGCCGGTACGAGGATGCCCGTGCTCGACCCGGCACCGACCCCTACGGCTGGCACGCCGACGTCGACCTGCTGCTCGCCGAGCGCAACGAGCGGCGCCGCCGTGCCGACCTCGTGCCCGTGCCGCTGCGCGTGCCCGCCTCGGCGTTCAAGGACTTCGTCGGCGACCCTGCAGGCTCGGCCGAGCGGCTGCGCCGCCCCGTGCCGCAGCGGCCCTACCGACAGACTCGGCTCGGCACGGTCTTCCACCGCTGGGTCGAGCAGCGGTACGGCCTCGCCACTCTGCCCGACACCGTCGACGGCCTCGCCCTGCCCTTCGGCGGAGAGAGCGACGACGCGCCGGCCGAGGATCTCGATGAGGCCGCCCTCTCGGCACTGCAGCGCACCTTCGAGACCTCGCCGTGGGCCACCCGGCAGCCGCTCGATGTGGAGCGCGAACTGCACGTGCCCTTCGCCGGGCGCATCCTCGTCTGCAAGATCGACGCCGTGTACGCGACGACCCTGCCCGATGGCCGCGACGGCGTCGAGATCGTCGACTGGAAGACCGGGCGCGCTCCCCGCGACGACGACGACCGCCGCGCGAAAGAACTGCAGCTCGCCCTCTACCGCCTCGCCTACGCGCGCTGGAGCGGGCGGCCGATCGACGACGTCAGCGCCGCGTTCTACTTCGTCGCCGACGATGCCGTGCTGCGGCCCGACGACCTCCCCGACGAGTCAGAACTCGCCGCGCTGTGGGAGGCCGCGCTCACCGGGCGGTGACGACGGCGGCGTCGACTCGCTGAGCTGGATCGCGTCGGTGAGCGTCGCGCTGCGCGACGGTTCCGGGGTCAGCGGGTTCATGACGTCGCCCTGCACGCGATCGAGCAGAGCACCGAGCATCTCCACGGCGTCGTCGACGATCTCTGTCGAGCGCTGCTCGGTGCCGTGCAGCAGCCAGCGTGCCACCTCGAGCTCGGCGGCGAACACGGCGCGGCGGCCGACCTGGCGGTCGTGCATCCCGCGCGCCTGGTGGTAGGCGTCGAGGCCGCTCTCGGCGACGAGCGGGTCGCTCGCGCCGAGCAGCCAGAACAGGTCGCGCGCCGGGTCGCCGACCTGCAGGTGCGACCAGCCGAGCACGCCCGTGACGGTCTCGCCGACGGTGAGGAACGAGGATGCCCCCAGGGAGCCGTTGATGACGGCCGGGCTGAACTGCCACAGCGTGGAGTCCTCCGCCGCAGCCTCCCAGCGGGCGAGCAGTGCCGCGGGCACGAGCCCGGTCGCTGCGGCGCGGTCCATCGTGACGACGGCGTCGCGCACGACGTCGGTCGGGCGTCGCTGCGGCAGTCCCACGTCGGCGACGACGCTCGTCGGCAGACCGTGGATCGCGGCGATCGCGTGACCGATCGACGCGGCGATGCCGGGAGTGATGCCCTCGAGGGTGAGCGGTGTGCCGGCCACGAACTCGGAGACGAGAGCGCGTGTGCCGTCGACGGGGGCCTGGCCGAGCATCCGGGGCACCGCGAACGGCAGACGCGACCGCACGCCGTCGCTCAGCGCGCGCAGCGCGACGAGGTCGGCCGACTGCTCGTTCTCGGCGGCTGGCGTGCGCGGAACGCGGATGACGAGCGAGCGCCCGTCGCGGGTCGACAGTAGCGCAGAGTCGACGTCACCGCGCCCCTGCGAGCCGAGCGCGGCCGCCCCCGCGACCTCGAGGCCGGGCACGGCGGCCGTCGCGAGCGCGGCTAGAGTGAGGGGCGAACGGGCCATACCGACAGAGTAGGTCGAGGCGCGTGCTCGGAGGCCCGCGCCACGCAGTGCGCCCGGTCAAGAAGAGGGCTCACCATGCATCGATCACTCACCGCTCAGTTGCCGCTGTCGCGCTACCGCATCGACCGCGACCACCTGACGCGGGAGCGGCCGCGTCTGTTCGAGGAGCTCGCGGAGGACCCCCGCACGCGCGTCATCGCGCTGTGGCGCGGTGAGGTGCTCATCGCCGAGGACGACGAGGCGCCCGCGCTGGAGTACCTCGTGACCGATACCGTGCCCGAGGGACTGCTGCGCATCTACCTGGGTCGCGCACTCGACGTCGACCCGGCACTGCCCGCCGGCTCGCCCATCGTCGCCGCGGTGTTCGACGACGAGGCCGCGAAGGCGCTCGACGTCGACATCGCTCGCTGGCGCAGCCCGCGCACCCTCGGCCACCGTCTCGGCGACCGTGACGCCGGCCTCGCGATCGAGGCGCTCGGCATCGCCAACTGGCACGAGACGCACCGATTCTCCCCGCGCACCGGCCACTCGACCACCCCGGCGAAGGGCGGCTGGGTGCGCATCGACGACGAGGACGGCCAGGAGATGTTCCCGCGCACCGATGCGGCGATCATCGTGGGTATCACCGACGCGCAGGATCGTCTCGTCCTCGGCAGCAACGCGCTGTGGGAGTCGAACCGGTTCTCGCTCCTGGCCGGCTTCGTCGAGCCGGGGGAGTCGCTCGAGGCCGCCGTCGTGCGCGAGGTGTTCGAGGAGACGGGCCTGCGCATCATCGACCCGCAGTACGTCGGCTCGCAGCCGTGGCCGTTCCCCGCCTCCCTCATGCTCGGGTTTCGCGCGACGCTCGACGCGGACGCCGACAACCTCCTGCGCCCCGACGGCACCGAGATTCTCGACCTGCGCTGGTTCAGCCGCGACGACCTCGCCGACAATCTCGACTCGATCCTGCTGCCGGGCCGCACCTCGATCGCGCGCGCGATCATCGAGGACTGGTTCGGCGGCCCGCTCGAGGATTCGTGAGCGATCCCGACCGCCTGCTCGCAGGTCTCGACGAGCGGCAGAAGGAGGTCGCCGAGACGCTGCGCGGCCCGCTGTGCGTGCTCGCCGGTGCGGGCACGGGCAAGACGCGCGCCATCACGCACCGCATCGCCTACGGCGTTGCGACGGGCACGTACGACCCGCAGCGCGTCATGGCGCTCACCTTCACGACGCGCGCGGCGGGCGAGCTGCTGGGCCGCCTGCGCGCCTTGGGGGCGGATGGCGTGCAAGCACGCACCTTCCACTCCGCGGCCCTGCGTCAACTGCACTACTTCTGGCCCGTCGTGGCGGGCGGCCACCCGCCGCGCATCCTCGACGGCAAGGGGGCGCTCATCGGCCATGCCGCGAGTGCGCTCAAGCTGCGCCTGGATACGGCGGCGCTGCGTGACACCGCCGCCGAGATCGAGTGGCGCAAAGTCTCGCGGCTGCGGCTCGAGGAGTACGCGCGCGTCGCCCACTCGCGCACGCTGCCCGCGCAACTGAGCGTCGACGCGATGGTCGCGCTGCACCAGCGCTACGAGGATCTCAAGGACGAGCGCAAGCAGATCGACTTCGAGGATGTGCTGCTGGCGACGGCGGGCATGATCGAGAATGAGCCGCGCGTCGCCGAGCAGGTGCGCGAGCAGTACCGCTTCTTCGTCGTCGACGAGTACCAGGATGTCTCGCCGCTGCAGCACGACCTGCTCGCGCTGTGGCTCGGCGGGCGGCGTGAGCTGTGCGTCGTCGGCGACGCCTCGCAGACCATCTACTCGTTCGCGGGCGCGACGAGCGACTACCTCGTGCGCTTCGGCAGCGAGTACCCCGAGGCGCGCGTCGTGCGGCTCGAAGACAACTACCGCTCGAGCGCGCCCATCGTGACGCTCGCCAACCGGCTCATGCGAGGCCGCCCCGGAGCACTCACCCTGCACGCCGCGACGGAGGGCGCGCAGTCGGGCCCGACGCCGCGCGTGAGCGCCCACGTCGACGACGCGGCGGAGGCG
The DNA here is from genome assembly GCF_009371975.2 of Microcella pacifica. Taxonomy (GTDB): domain Bacteria; phylum Actinomycetota; class Actinomycetes; order Actinomycetales; family Microbacteriaceae; genus Microcella; species Microcella pacifica. Next base: position 62,576 of record NZ_VIKT02000001.1, on the reverse strand, counting down.
GCGAGCATCGCGCAGTCGATCGCGCAGCGCATCGCCGACGGCACGCCGCCCGAGTCGATCGCCGTGCTGTACCGCATCAACACGCAGTCGATCGCGCTCGAGGCGGCTCTGCGGCGCTTCGAGGTGCCCGTGCAGTCGCGCGCCAACAGTCGGTTCTTCGACCAGCAGGAGGTCAAGCAGGCGATTCTCCTGCTGCGCGGCGCATCGATCTCGATCGTCGACGAGCCCCTGTTCAAGAGCGTGAGCGACGTGCTGCGCGGTCTCGGCTGGCGGCAGGACCCGCCGGAGGGCGGCGGCGCCGAGCGGGTCGCGTGGGAGAGCCTCAACGCCCTTCTCGGTCTTGCGGAGGAGGCGCCGCCGGGCACGAGCCTCGCCGACTTCGTGCGCGAGCTGCAGCGCCGTCAGCAGCAGCAGCACGAGCCGACCCGTCAGGCGGTGACCCTGTCGACGCTGCACGCGGCGAAGGGCCTCGAGTGGGACGCCGTGTACATCGCCGGGCTCAGCGAAGGGCTCGTGCCGATCACCTTCGCGCAGGGGCTCGAGGCGGTCGACGAGGAGCGCCGACTCCTGTACGTGGGCATCACGCGCGCCCGGCGGGCCCTCGAGCTCTCGTGGAGCAAGCGCGCGTCGAGCGCCCGAGCCGAGCGCGCCCCGAGCCGCTTCCTCGACGAGGTGCGGGCTCCCGCGGCGCCGAGCGGCGCCGGCGTCAGCGCGTCTCGCTCGCGGGCGCGCTGAATTCGAGCCCGCGGCATCCGCATCGCTCCGAAGCGGCCCACCGCGTGACGGTGCGCGTGTCGTCGACGACATCGAGGCGGATGCTCGTTCCGCTGCCGCCCCGCCCCGCCGCGAGCTCGCGCAGCATCGTGAGGGTCTCGAGCGCCGCGAGCGTCGCGGTGAGGCCCGACTCCGCCGCCGCCCGACGACCCCACAGCTGACTGCCGATCGCGAGCCACGCGGGGTCGGCGTCGGCGCGCTGCTGCTCGAGGCACGCGAGGCACGGGCTCTCGCCGGGCACGACGAGCGGGCCGATCGTGACGGCGCGCTCGCCGAACACGACGGGAAGGTGGGGAATGTCGCGCCGCAGCCACGTCAGGTGCTCGAGCGGGTCGGCGACGTGGTGGCTCACGAGCACGGCGGCCTGCGCCGCGGGCTCGCGCGCTGCACCGCTCGCGGGGCCGCCGACGATCGTGCACCCAGCCTCGGCGAGCACGCGGCTGATGCTTGCTCGACCGTCGACCGTGCCGCGCACGGCGACGCGGGCCGGAGGCGCGGTGATCGCGCGTGAGCCGCGAAGGAGTGCGGGCTCGAGGCGCTGCAGCAACTCGTCCACGCGGGCACGGCGCACTCCCGCGGCCGTGGCGGAGCGGTCGAGCGCCGCGCGCGTGGCTCCCGTGGCGAGCGTCGCGATCACGCGGGCATCCCCGTCGTCGACCTCCTCGAGCACGACGGCGACGGGGTCGACGCCGATCTGCAGGCTGAAGGGCGAGCGCCACACGAGGGGTCGGGAGGGGTCGAGTCGCAGAATCATGCCGCACATGATGCGCGCGCGGCTGACCGCGCTGCGGCAACTCTGCACAGCCTCTGCACGCGGACCAGCTACGCCCGGGGGGAGTCCTCGTCATCGTCGGGGCCGCTCGGCTCCTCGCCGGGGGCGCCTTCGCCGGGATTGCCCTCAATGGGGCGGTCGCCGCTGTCGTCGGCGAGCAGGTCGCTCAGCGCGCGGTCGACGTCGTCGGGCTCGGCGCTCTCGCCCGTGAGGCTCGCGATGACGCGTTGCGGGTCGTCGATGTCGTCGCTCGAGGGCAGCAGATCCGGGTGCGCCCACAGCTCATCGCGGCGCGTCGCGCCCACCGCGTCGGTGATCGCCTGCCAGAAGGCCGCGGCCTCCCGCAGTCGGCGCGGGCGCAGCTCGAGGCCCACGAGGGTCGCGAAGGCGCGCTCGGCCGGTCCACCGGAGGCTCGGCGGCGTCGTACGGTCTCAGCGACCGCATCGGCGCGGGGGATGCGGGTCGTCGCGTGCGCGGTCACGACGTCGACCCAGCCTTCGATGAGGGCCAGAGTGGACTCGAGGCGGGCGAGGGCGGCGAGCTGAGCATCCGACTTCGGGGGGATGAGCGCGCCGCTCGTGAGCGCCTCGCGCAGGCTCTCCGGGTTCGCGGGGTCGAATTCGGCCGCGAGCGACTCGATGCGCTCGGTGTCGATGCGGATGCCCCGGGCATACTCGGTGATCGCGCTGATGAGGTGCTGCCGCAGCCATCGGGCGTGGCGGAAGAGGCGGGCGTGCGCGAGTTCGCGCACCGCGAGGTAGAGCTGCACCTGGTCGTGCGGAATGTCGAGGTCGGCGCCGAACGCGGCGACGTTCTGCGGCAGGAGGGAGGCTTGCACGTCGTGCTCCTCGCGCCCCGGGAGAAGGGGGATGCCGATGTCGCCGCCCGAGACGACCTCGGCCGACAGCTGGCCGACGACGTGCCCGAGCTGGAGGGCGAAGAGCGTGCCGCCGAGCGAGCGCATCATCTGGCCCGCGTTCTCGACCATGCTCTTGAGCTCCTCCGGCACCTGATCATCGAGCACCTCGGTGAGCGAGTCGGCGATGGAGAGCGCGACGGGCTCGGCGAGCTGCGTCCACACCGGCAGGGTCAACCGAGCCCAGTCGGCGCGCGTCGTGAGGCTCGGCTCGCTCGTGAGCTGCGTGATGCTCGTCGCTTCGTCGAGCCACAGCGCGGCGAGGTGCAGCGCTTGGCGCAGCTCGTCGAGCTGGGTCTGGTTGGGCCGCAGCGAGCCCTCGGCGGCGATGCGGCCGGCCTCGTCGCGCGCGAGCTGCCAGTTGATGCCCTCGCCGGTCGAGTTCATGGCCTGCTGCAGCTGGCCCATGAGGCGCGCGACCATGAGCGGGTCGGTCGGTAGCCCTGCGGCACCCGCGAGCTTCGACGGGTCGATATCGCCCTCGCCCGCGAGGAATTTGCGCATCATCTCGCGGAACTCGTCCTCCGCACCGCCTAGGGGATCCTCAGCCATGGCCCCTACGCTAGTGCGAGTGTCTGGCGCCGACCGATCAGGTTCGCGCCGGGCGGAATGACCCGGCAGTCTGCCGTGGATCGGCACGGCGAGAAGAGGGTGCGGGTGAGTCTGTTCAGTGAGGATGCGGCAACCGCCGAGCTCGAGGCGCGGTCGCGAGACCGCCGGGTCGGTTGGACCCTCCTGGCTCTCACGCTGTTCGGCGTCGTCGCCCTCGCGATCCTGCCCTCGCCGTACGTGATCGAACGGCCGGGGCCGGTGTTCGACACGCTCGATGCCGTCTCGGTCGATGGCGAGGATGTACCGCTCATCGACATTCCCACCGAGCCCACCTACGACACTCCTGGCTCGCTCGCCCTCCTCACGGTCAACGTCGTCGGCAATCGCGACAGCCGCCCCTCCTGGTTCGACGTGCTGCAGGCGTGGATCGACCCGACGCAGGCCGTCGTGCCGGTCGACTCGGTCTTTCCCGAGGGCGTGTCGACGGAGGATCGCCGTGAGCAGTCCCGGGTCGACATGCAGAACTCTCAGCGCGAGGCCGTGGCCGCCGCATTGCGTGCCCTCGGGGAGCCGTACGAGAGCTCCCTCGTCGTCGTCGAGTCGATGCAGGCCGGGCCGGCGGAGGGCGTGCTTGAGCCCGACGACGTGATCGTGTCGGTCAACGGCACGGCTGTGCGCGATGTCACGGCTCTGCGCGAGCTCATCAGCGTGAACGGCACGGGCGGCCCCGCGGAATTCCTCATCGTGCGCGGGGGAGCCGAGCAGACGGCGCTCATCACACCCGTCCTCAGCGACGGCCAGGATCGCGTGCCGATCATCGGCGTGCTCGTCGCGGGCGAGTACGAGTTCCCCTTCGAGGTGGAGATCGAGCTCAGCAACGTGGGTGGCCCGAGCGCGGGCATGATGTTCGCCCTCGGTATCGTCGACAAGCTCACGCCGGGTTCGCTCGCGGGCGGCGCCGAGGTCGCGGGCACGGGCACGATCGCGGCGGATGGCGCGGTCGGCCCCATCGGCGGCATCCAGCAGAAGATGCACGGCGCTGTCGACTTCGGCGCCGACTGGTTCCTCGCTCCCGCGGCGAACTGCGGCGAGGTCGTGGGCGCGGTGCCCGACGGGCTCGAGGTGTTCTCGGTCGCGACGCTCGACGAGGCGATCGTGGTGCTGCAGACGATCGCCGACGAGGGCGATCTCGATGCTCTGCCGCGCTGCGACGCCTGACCGCCCCTCCGTGTAGACGCCCCTACTTGTAGACGGTCGGCAGCGCCGGGTCGCCGTCGCCCAGGCGCATCGCCTCTGCGGGCAGCTCGGCCACGGCGGCGGCGCAGTGGGCGCGCGCGAGCTGCACCCCCTCCGGGCCCATCCAGCGGGCATCCGCCTCGCCGTCGGTCACGAGCGGAACGGTCAATGAGCGGATGCTCGGCTCACCCTCACTGCCGACCCCGCTGCCCGTGGCGCCGCCGTCGGGCCGGCCGTCTCGCGTGTCGTCGATGATGACGTGCTCGGCGACCGCGCGACCGCGGCCGTCGATGAGGCGCTCACCGCGCTTCGTGCCGCCGCGCGAGACCTTGCCCGGGGAGGTCTTCGCGACGGGCTGCCAGTCGCCGCCCTCGGGCGCCTGGTGCGCGACGAGCTTGTAGACAAGGCCCGCGGCGGGAGCGCCCGAGCCGGTCACGACGGAGGTGCCGACGCCGAAACTGTCGACGGGGGCGCCGCGCAGACCCGCGATGGTGTGCTCGGTGAGGTCGCTCGTGACGGTGATGCGCGTGCCCGTCGCCCCGAGGGAGTCGAGCTGGGCGCGCACCTCCCGCACGAGCGAGGGCAGGTCGCCCGAGTCGAGGCGCACGGCGCCGAGCTCGCGGCCGGCGACGCGCACGGCGGTCTCGACGCCGCGCTCGACGTCGAAGGTGTCGATGAGCAGCGTCGTGCCCGTGCCGAGGGTCTCCACCTGGGCGCGGAACGCATCCTCCTCGCTGTCGTGCAGGAGCGTGAACGAGTGCGCGGCCGTGCCCATCGTCGGCACGCCCCAGCGACGCCCGGCCTCGAGGTTCGAGCTCGCGTCGAATCCCGCGATGTGGGCGGCCCGCGCGGCGGCGACGGCGGAGGCCTCGCTCGTGCGGCGTGAGCCCATCTCGGCGAGCGGCCGGCCGTCGGAGGCCGCGACCATGCGTGCGGCCGCGCTCGCCACCGCGCTGTCGTAGTTGAGCGTGCTGAGCACGAGAGTCTCGAGCACGACCGCCTCGGCGAAAGTGCCCGTGACGGTCAGCAGGGGCGAGCCGGGCACGTACACCTCGCCTTCGCGGTACCCCGTGATGGATCCGGCGAAGCGGTAGTCGGCGAGCCACTCGAGCGTGGTCTCGCTCACGACCCGCTCGCGGGCCAGCCACGCGAGGTCGTCCTCGTCGAAGCGAAAGTCGGCGAGAGCATCCAGCAGTCGCCCCTGCCCGGCGACGACGCCGAATCGGCGCCCTGCGGGCAGTCGGCGCGCGAAGACCTCGAAGACGCACGGGCGCAGACCGCGGCCCGAGTGCAGGGCCGCATCGATCATGGTGAGTTCGTAGCGGTCGGTCAGCAGCGAGGTCGTCACGCGCCCAGACTACGCGCGCTCCGCTGCTCGTCGGCATGACGGATGTCGCCGGCGCTCGCTACGCTCGGCGCCACCGACGGGGCATGCCTGCATCGTCGCCGCGGAGCGTGGGGAGTCGAGCATGAGCGAGGCCGGGTGGCGGCAGTTCCTCGCCGCGGAGGGCGTGGAGGACTGGGTCGTGCTGCACGGTGGCGCCACGGCGTTCTTCCGGTGCTCGACCCTCGCCGATGCGGCGGCGCTCGCCGCCCGCGTGGCCGAGGCGGCGCGCGGCGCGAGTCCGCAACCTCTGCTGACCCTCACCGAGACCGGGGTCGTGGTGCGCCTCACACGGGACGTCTGGCTCGTCGACGAGGTGCACATCGAGCTCGCCCGGGCCGTGTCGTCGGTGGCACGCGCGCACGGTGCGCCCGCCGATCGATCGCGAGTGCGCGAAGTGCAGGTCGCGGTATCGGCGCGCCCTGCTGACGTCGATCTGGCGTTCTGGCGCGCGGTGCTCGGCTACGCGCCCTGCGCCGACGACAACGCCGTCGACCCGCTTGGCATCGGATCGACCGTGTGGATGCAGGAGCTCGACCCCGAGCGCGAGCTGCGCCACGCCATGCACATCGATGTCTCCGTGGCGAAGGACCACATTGAAGAGGTACTCGCGGCGGCGCTCGCCGCGGGCGGGCGGATCGTCGAGGACGGGGACGCGCCCGAGTACTGGATCCTCGCCGATTCGGCCGGCAACAAGGTGTGCGCGTGGCCCGACGGCGCGACGCGCATGCCGACGCCGTCCACCGACGAGCCCGCGCCCAGGCTGGACGTCTAGCCTCGGCGCCATGACCGCAGAGCCCGTCGCGACCCGCTGGCTCACGGCCGAGCAACTCGGCCCGCACTTCGATGACGGCGGGCCGGTCGTGCTGATCGAGAGCCACGAGGTGTTCCGCCGCAGGCCGACTCACCGGCAGAAGGCGCACCTGTACGTGAGTGCGCTGCGGCATCGAGCCCGGCAGCTCGACGATCGCGTCGAGCTCGTCGAGTCGTCCTCCTACGCCGACGCGCTGGGTGCGCGGGGCCTGAGGGGCGATCGTCTCGAGGTCGTCGGCGCAACGTCGTGGGCGATGCGCGCACTCGTGGAACGGCTCGGCGCGACCGTGCTGCCCGACCGCGGATTCGTGACGTCGCGCGACGACTTCGCGGCGTGGGCGGAGGGTCGGAAACCCTCGCAGTTGGTCATGGACCGCTTCTACCGCTTCGTGCGGGAGGAGTCGGGCATCCTCATGGAGGGATCGGCGCCAGCCGGCGGACAGTTCAGCTTCGACGCTGACAATCGCGAGCGACCGCCGAAGGGTGCGGCCACGCTCGGGCTTCCCGCGCCGTGGGCACCAGAGGAGGACGACATCGACGCCGAGGTGCGCGCGACGCTCGACGCGCTCGAGGCCGACGGCGTGCGGTTTCTCGGGTCGGACGGCCCGCGGCAGTTCGCGGCAACGCGCGAGGAGGCGCTCGCCGCACTCGACGACTTCATCGAGGTGCGGCTGGGCGACTTCGGGCCCTTCGAGGATGCGATGCTCGCGGGCGACTCGGTCATGGCGCACTCGCGGCTGAGTGTTCCCCTCAACCTGGGTCTGCTGCACCCCCTCGAGGTCGTCGAGCGCGTCGTCGCCGAGTACGCGGCGGGGCGCGCGCCGCTGAACAGCGTCGAGGGGCTGGTGCGGCAGCTCATCGGCTGGCGCGAGTGGGTGTGGCACCTGTATTGGCATCTCGGCCCCGACTACACGACCTCGAACAACGCTCTGGATGCTCGCACCCCGTTGCCCGCATCCTGGTGGGCGTTCGACAGCGCCGTGATCGCCGACGAGGTCGAGGCCGCGTGCTTGAGCAGTGTGCTCACCGATGTCGCGCAGCGCGGCTGGGCCCACCACATTCCGCGCCTCATGGTGCTCGGCAACCACGCCCTGCAGCGCGGCTATGACCCGGTCGAGCTCACCCGCTGGTTCCAGGGCGCCTTCGTCGACGGCACGCCGTGGGTCATGCCGGCCAACGTCGTCGGCATGAGCCAGTGGGCCGACGGGGGAGTCGTGGCGACCAAGCCGTACGCGAGCGGCGGCGCCTACATTCAGCGCATGTCCGACTACTGCGGCTCGTGCCGCTTCGACCCGAAAAAGCGTGTCGGTGAGGATGCCTGCCCCTTCACCGCGGGGTACTGGGCGTTTCTCGATCGGGTCGAGCCGAGCATCCGCGGCAATCACCGCATGGCGCAACCGCTCGCGGGACTGCGCCGCCTCGCCGACCGCGACCAGCTCGTCGCCCAAGAGCGCGCCCGCACTCGCTACTGACCCGCCGCGCCGCGGCGCGCCCCGCCCACTGTGGGCCAGATCTGGCACGAATGGGCGCTCGTCCTCGCCGCAAGCGCCCTTATGTGCCAGATCTGGCACAAAGGGGACGGGGCCTAGACTCGGGGCGTGAGCAATGCGCCGATTGGGGTCTTCGACTCGGGGGTCGGTGGGCTCACGGTGGCTCGCGCGATCATCGACCAGCTGCCGCGCGAACAGTTGCTCTACCTCGGCGACACCGCGAACGGCCCCTACGGCCCGCGCCCGATCGCGCAGGTGCGCGAGCACTCGCTCGCCGTGCTCGACGAGCTCGTCGAGCAGGGCGTGAAGCTCCTGGTGATCGCGTGCAACACCGCGAGTGCGGCCATGTTCCGCGATGCTCGCGAACGCTTCGAGCAGGGCCACGGCATTCCCGTGGTCGAGGTCATCCAGCCGGCCGTGAGGCAGGCGGTGCGCCGCACGCGGTCGAAGCGCATCGGCGTGATCGGCACGGAGGGCACGATCCGCTCGGGCGCCTATGCCGAGGCGTTCGTCGCCGACCCGCAGATCGAGCTGACCCTCGCCGCTGCCCCGCGCTTCGTCGAGTTCGTCGAGGCGGGCGTCACGACAGGCCCCGAGGTGCTCGCGCTCGCCGAGGAGTACCTCGCCCCGATGAAGGCCGCCGACATCGACACGCTCGTGCTCGGCTGCACCCATTACCCGCTCCTGGCCGGCGCGATCCAGTTCGTGCTCGGCCCCGAGGTCTCCCTCGTCTCGAGCGCGGAGGAGACTGCCTACGACGTCTACCGCCGGCTCGTCGACCACGGCCTCGAAACCACCCGACAGGATGCTCCGGGCCACGTCTTCGAGGCCACAGGTTCTGACACCGCGCGCTTCCGCGCGCTGGCCGCGCGGTTCCTCGGGCCCGAGATCGGCCACGTCGAGGCCTTCCCGACCGGCACCATCCCCCTTCCGAAAGGCACACCATGAACGCCACCATCGCCGACTCGAGCGGCCTGCGCGCCGACGGACGCACCGAGTCGCAGCTGCGCCCCGTCACGATCGAACGAAACTGGAGCGCCCAGGCGGAAGGCAGCGCGCTCATCAGCTTCGGCAGCACGAAGGTGCTGTGCACGGCGAGCTTCACCAACGGCGTGCCGCGCTGGCTCATGGGCAAGGGCTCCGGCTGGGTGACCGCCGAGTACGGCATGCTGCCGCGCTCGACGAACGAGCGCATGGACCGCGAGAGCGTCAAGGGCAAGGTAGGGGGGCGTACGCACGAGATCTCGCGGCTCATCGGCCGCAGCCTGCGTGCCGTCATCGACACTCGGTCGCTCGGCGAGAACACCATCAAGATCGACTGCGATGTGCTGCAGGCCGACGGCGGCACGCGCACCGCGGCGATCACGGGCGCGTACGTCGCGCTCGCCGACGCCGTCGAGTGGGGCCGCGAGAAGGGCTTCATCGCCAAGAAGGCCGTCGCGCTCACCGACTCGGTCGCCGCCGTGAGCGTCGGCATCATCGACGGCACTCCCATGCTCGACCTCGCCTACGTGGAGGACGTGCGGGCGGAGACCGACATGAACATCGTCGTCACCGGCTCGGGCAGCTTCGTCGAGGTGCAGGGCACGGCCGAGGGCGCTCCGTTCGACCGCGACGAGCTCAACGCCCTCCTCGACCTGGGTCTCGCCGGCGGCGTGGACCTCACACGCCTGCAGCGCGAGGCGCTCGCCTCGTGAGGGTCGTCGTCGCGACGCACAACGCCCACAAGGTGGCCGAGCTGCAGCGGATTCTCGAGCAGCAGCTGCCGGGCATCCAGCTGGAGGCGTACGACGGCCCCGCCCCGGTCGAGGATGGCGGCACCTTCGCCGCCAACGCGCTCATCAAGGCGCGTGCCGCGGCCGCCCACACGGGGCTGCCGGCGATCGCCGACGACTCCGGCGTGAGCGTCGAGGCGCTCGGCGGCGAGCCGGGCGTCGACTCGGCGCACTACTCGGGGCGTCGCGACGACCGCGCCAACCTGCGGCTCGTGCTCACGAATCTCGCCGACGAGAAGCACCGCGTCGCCGCGTTCACGTGCGCCGCTGCACTCGTCGACCCGGGGGACGACCCGGTGTTCGAGCACGTCGAGCTCGGCGTGTGGCCGGGCACGATCGCGCGCGCGGAGGCGGGGGTCGGCGGTTTCGGCTACGACCCGATCTTCGTTCCCGAGGGTCACGAGGTGACGAGCGCCGAGCTCACCGCGGACGAGAAGAACGCGATCAGCCACCGTGCGCGGGCCTTCACGGCGCTCGCCGCGGTGCTGCGCAACCGCTACCGCTGAGCGCACGGCGGGCGGTCGCCGCCTACGCTGGAACGTGATGGCCGAGCACCCCGCATCCTCAACCCCGCCGCCGCGCCGACGGGGCCACGACCATGCCCACTCCGCGTCGCGCTCGCGGCTGCTCGCGGCCATGGCGATCGTCGCGGTCGTGCTCGTCGTGCAGCTCGTCGGCGCCGTGCTCACCGGCTCGCTCGCCCTCGCGGCCGACTCGGGGCACGTCGCGAGCGACCTCGTGGGGCTCATCGTCGCGCTCATCGCGCTGACCGTCGCGCGCCGCCCCGCGACCGAGCGGCAGACCTACGGCTACCGCCGGGCGGAAGTCTTCGGCGCCGCCCTCAACGCCGGAATCCTGCTCGCTGTCGCCGCCCTCGTCGCCGTCGAGGCGACCTCGCGCCTGCTCGCGCCCGAGGCCGGCGAGGTGCAGAGCCTGCCCATGCTGCTCGTCGCCGTCGCGGGCCTGCTCGGCAACATCGCCGGGGCCCTCCTGTTGCGCGGCGAGGCCCAGCACTCGCTCAACATGCGCGGTGCCTACCTCGAAGTGCTCGGCGACCTGCTCGGCTCACTCGCGGTCATCGCCGCCGCCGGCGTCATCCTCCTCACGGGATGGGCGCCCGCGGACGCGGTCGCCTCCCTCGTCATCGTCGCAATGATCGTGCCGCGTGCGCTCGTGCTGCTGCGGGACGTGCTGCGCGTGCTCAGCCAGGCTGCACCGCCGGAGACGAGCATCGCCGAGATACGCGAGCACGTGCTCGCCGCCCCCGGCGTCGTCGGCGTGCACGACGTGCACGTGTGGTCGATCACGAGCGGAGCATCCGTGTTCAGCGCCCACGTCGTCGTGCGCGACGACGTCTTCGATGGCGACCGGGCGAGCGCGCTCCTCGCCCACCTCGACGAGTGCCTCGACGAGCACTTCGATGTGGCGCACTCGACCTTCCAGCTCGAGCCGCAGGGGCACGAGCGCCGCGAGAGCGTGCACCCGTGAACGGCACCTCGACCTCGATCGCGATCGACGACTACCTCAAGGTCATCTACTCGCACACCGAGTGGCAGGCCGAGTCCATCACGCCCAGCCAGCTCGCCGTGCGGCTCGGGCTCGCGCCGTCGAGCGTCACCGAGATGGTCAAGAAGCTCGCGGCCGCCGGGCTCGTCGACCACCGGCCCTACAGCGCCATCCGGCTCACCGAGCAGGGGGAGGAGCGGGCGGTCGCCATGGTGCGGCGGCATCGGCTCATCGAGACCTGGCTCGTGCGCGTGTTCGACTACGGCTGGGATGAAGTGCACGACGAAGCCGAAGTGCTCGAGCACGCGCTGAGCGACCGACTGCTCGACGCGATCGACGCCCAGCTCGGGTACCCCGGGCGCGACCCGCACGGCGACGTCATCCCCGCTGCGGACGGCACGCTGCGTCGGCCCGCCGCCGTGCGCCTCGACGAGGCGCCTCACGGTTTCGAGGGAGTCATCGTGCGCATCAGCGACCGCGACCCTGACGTGCTGCGTGTCGTCGACCGCTTGGGGCTCGCGCTCGACGATGCCGTGACGGTGGAGCCGGCTGACGGCGTCGGGGCCGGTGTCGGCGTGCGCCGCCGGGGAGGCTCGGTCGTCGTGCTCGCACCCGCCGTGGCGGGAGCGCTGTGGATCGCTCCGCACAACGCGACCCCGGCGCGGTCGCGCTAGGTCCTAGTGCTGGCGCCCGTCGGCGTCTGCGTCGCGTTCCACTCCGGCAGCGGCATCCTGCGCCTGCGTCTCGTCGAGCGCGCGGGACTCGTCGACCACGCTCAGCGCTGGGTCGGCGCCGATGTCGGCGGAGAGCAGGCGGCGGCGCAGCAGGAAAGCCTCGAGGGCGATGAGGCCGAGCACGAAGGCAGCGCCCGCGATCGCGAGCACGAGGGCGAGCGGAAGGTCGTCCCCGGGCGCGAGCACGCCGCCCGTGTCGTCCTGCCACGGCCACAGGGCACGCAGGGAGCCGACCATGAGGCCGGTCATGATGACGAGTGTGACCCTGCGCCGGTGGGCGAGCAGCCACTGCAGGCCCGAGACGAAGACGCCGAGCCCGAGGATCGCGCCGAGCACGAAGACGCCCAGGTAGGCGAAGTCGCGGTCGTTGACGGCGGCGAGGGTCGGCGCGTACATGCCGACGGTGAGGAGCAGGTAGGAGCCGGAGACGCCCGGCAGAACGAGCGCGCACACGGCGATCGCGGCGGCGATCGCGACGACCCACAGTGCCGGGTCCTGGTCCGGCGCCTGCGGCAGCCCCGTGAGCAGGAAGGTGGCGACGGCGGCGATCAGCCCGAGCGCGTACTCGCGCGTGCTCCAGCGGCCGCCGACCATGCGCGCAGGAACGATGAGGGAGGCGGCGATGAGGCCCGCGAAGACCGCGCGGGTCGCCGTCGGGTAGCCCTCGACGAGGGGGGCGAGAACAGCGGCTCCCGCGACGATGGCGGCGAGCATCCCGATGCCGATTGGCAGGACGACCGCCCAGCGCACCGAACGGAAATGGCCGACCGCGGGGGCGATGCCCCGGCCCCGGAGCCCGTCGGCCACGAGACGCGCGACCCCGCGCGCGAGGTGGCCGGCCCCGTCGATGAGCGCGTCGTACACGCCGACGATGAGGGCGATCGTGCCGCCGCTCACACCCGGCACGATCTCGGCGAGACCGATGAGGGCGCCGCGGACGGCGTCGAGCGCTGTGCGCATCAGACGGCGCGTGCGGGAGGCGCTCACGGCAGCTCGTCGTCCTTCTCGTGCTTGCCGTCGTGCGGGCCGATGCCGTACGTGCGGCGGCTCGACGTGGGCTCCTTCGCCTCGTGCTTGCCGTCGTGCTCGGGCTCGTCCTGCCAGATCTCCACGGGAGGCAGCTCGACGCCCTGCCTCTCGAGCTCGTCCTCCTTGCGCTGCTGGTGGCGCTCGTGGAACCAGTGGTACGCGATGCCGATGATCACGAGGCCGATGAGGATGAGCAGTACGACATCGATGTACTCCACGACCCATTCGGCCACGCCGGGAATCTGCGCAATGCCGTAGCCGAGTGCGGGCAGCCCCACGCCCCACAGCACGGCGCCGAGGGTGTCGAAGAGGAAGAACTTGCGGTACTGCATCTTGCCGACGCCCGCGGCGACGGGCGAGATGGTGCGCACGACGGCGATGAAGCGCGCGATCGTGACCGCCCAGCCGCCGTACTTGGCGAAGAAGGCCTCGGTGCGGGCCACGCTGCGACGGCTGAAGAACCCCGCCGACTTGCGCTCGAAGATGGGCGGCCCGACCTTGCGGCCGATGAGGTACCCGAGATTGTCGCCCGCCATCGTCGCGAGCATTATGCACAGCGCCACGAGCCAGATGGGCTGCGGGATGACCCCGGTGAAGGTGAGCACGCCCGTGAGGATGAGGAGCGTGTCGCCCGGCAGGAGGAAGCCGACGAGGAGGCCGGTCTCGACGAAGACGATGAGGCACACCACAGCGAGAGCCCAGGGCCCCGCGCCGGTGATGATGCCTTCCACGTCGAAGAGACCGATGTCCATCGGCAGCATGGCGACTCCGGTCTAGTCAGCGAGCGGGATGCCCCGCGGGGCGGTCAGCGTTAGAGTACCGCGCGCCGAGGCCTCTACGCTGTGGGGGATCATGGTGCCCACTCGTCGCTCGTCACTCCGCTGCCCGAGGTTTCGCTCGTGCTGACCGTCGTCGCGCTCGCCCCCGTGCTGCTCGTGCTCGTTCTCATGACTGTGCTGGGCTGGTCGGCGGCGCGTGCTGGCCTTGTCACCGCCGCCGTGACGCTCGTGCTCGCGCTCACCGTGTTCGGCTTCGGCGGTGAGGACGCCCGGGTCGGTGTCGCCGCGAGCCTCGCCGGGGTGCTCGCGGAAGCCGGCTTCATCGCGCTCACCGTGATCGGCATCATCGGGCCGGCCCTGGGCATCCACTATCTGCAGCGCAGCACGGGCGCCGCCGCCCGACTGCGGCAAGCCCTCGCGATGCTGCACCCCGACCCTCGCCTCGGCGCGATCCTCGTCGCGTGGTTCTTCGCCCTCTTCCTCGAGGGCGCGGCGGGCTTCGGCACACCCGTCGCCCTCGCGGCCCCCTTCCTCGTCGCGGCGGGCATGCCCGCCCTGCCCGCCGTCGCCGCGGCGCTCGTCGGTCACGCGGCGGGAGTCTCGTTCGGCGCGATCGGCACGCCCGTGCTCGCTCAGAGCGCCCTCGTCGACGCGACCGGTGCCGAGCTCGCGCAGTCGACGGTCGTGTACCACCTCGCCCTCGGGGCCGTGCCCGTCGCCGTCATGGTGGTCATCATCGGGCGCGCGTACGGGCACTTCCGCGGCCTGTGGTGGTGGGGGGCGCTCGCCGCCGTGTGCTTCTTCGTGCCGTACGGGCTCATCGCGTGGTTCCTCGGGCCCGAGCTGCCTACCCTCGGCGGAGCCCTCGTCGGCGTGCTCGTGTTCTCCTTCGTTCTCGTGCGGCATCGGCGGCGCGTCCACGCGCGCGGCGAGTCCGGGGTGCCCGACGAGGTGGTCACCACCCACCCGCATCCGGATGCTCGCGACGTCGTCACCGCAGACATCACCGTTCTGCGCGCCGCGGCCCCGTACCTCGTGCTCGTCGGCGTCGTCCTGCTGACGAGGCTCATCGGCCCGCTGCGGGAGGCTCTGCAGTCGGTCACTCTCGCGTGGGAGCTGCCCGGTGGCTTCTCGGGCAGCGTGCAGCCGCTCTACCACCCGACGATGCTGCTCACGATCGCGTTCCTCGCGGGCGCGCTGCTGCAGCGGGCATCGTGGCGGCGCATCCGCGTGGCTTTCGTCACGGCCACACTGCAGCTCGGCCCGGTCCTCGTGGCGCTCGTGGCGATGATCACGATCGCGCGCACCATGACCGCCTCGGGCATGACCGAGCAGCTCGCGCTCGCCGCCGCCGGGCTCGGGCTCGCGTGGCCAGTCTTCGCACCGCTCGTGGGCGCATTCGGAACGTTCATCACCGGGTCGGCGACCGCGTCGAACCTGCTGTTCACCGACCTGCAGAGCTCTACGGCGCGCGCGCTCGCCCTGCCCGAGCTGCCGCTGCTCGGCGCGCAGGGATTCGGCGCCGCGGTCGGCAACATCATCGCGCCGCACAACATCGTGGCGGCAGTCGCCACGGTCGGGCTCACCGGGCAGGAGGGGAAGGTGCTGCGCACGACCGTGCCGACCGCGCTCGCCTACCTCGTGCTCGGCGGCGTGCTCGCGCTGCTCTTCGTGCTGTAGTCGCGCGTGGTGCGGCGCCGCGCGTCGCGTGGCGCCGCGCGCCCCACACGAGCTCGTGCCCGTCCCGCGCGAGCCCGCGCTCCCAGATTTGCCCCAAATGGGGCCTTGGCCTCTGGTCAAGCGCCCTTTCGCGCCAGATCTGGCCCGAAGTGCGGCACGCACCGTGCGGAAGGAGGGACTTGAACCCTCACGCCCGAAGGCACAGGAACCTAAATCCTGCGTGTCTGCCAATTCCACCACTCCCGCTGGTGGGGCCAGTGTATCGGCGGCGCTCGCCTCAGAGACGGCCGTGCGCGTGCAGCACGGCCCACAGCTCGGCGCGCGCCGCGAACGACGACAGGTCGCGGTCGAGCACGTCGCCGGCGCGGCGCACGCGGGCGCGCACGGTATGACGATGGATGCCCAGCCGCAGCGCCGCCGCCTCTGCCACGGCGTCCTCCTGCAGCCAGGCGGTGAGGGTCGCCTCGAGTTCTTCGCCCGTCCCGGCGTCGTGCACGCGCAGCGTCGCGAGCAGCTCGGCGCCCGTCTCGCCGTCCTGCTCCGCGGGGCGCAGCGGAGCGGGGTCGCTCTCGGCGAGCAGTCGAGCCAGCTGCGTGCGCAGGCGCTCGAGCCGCTCACGAGCATCACCGCCCTCTGACCGGGGAGCTTCGCGCGGCGCGAGCCCCGCCATGGCGACGACGCTCGTGACGACGGCGCGCACGGCGTCGTCGTCGGGCGACATCGGGCCGACGGCGAGCACGCCCGCGAGCGACCCGGGCGCACCGACGGTCTGCAGGCTCCAGCCGTCGACCGTGCGGGCGGCGCGGCGACCCGCGGTGAGCATCCGCCGCGCTGCTTCGGCGACCGTCTCGGGAGCCTCGCCGTGCGCGCTCTCGGCCTCGACGAGCGAGACGAGCGCGACGGGCGCCTCGATGCGGCGGGCCAACTCGGCGAGCACGGCTGCTACGCCCTCGGGCCGCAAGGCCGCGAGCGCGAGCGCGCGCTGGGTCTCGAGCGTCCACCGCACGCGCGCGTACCGCTCTCGAGCATCGGCGTCGGCGACGGCCCGGGTGACCGCGATGAAGGGGGTGCGGTACGGCACCTCGAGCAGGGCGATGCCGTGTCGCTCGCACGCCGCCACGAGAGCGTCGGGCGTGCCGTCGCGAATCACCTCCGTGCCGAACCCGATTCCGGGAACGCCGGCAGCCGCGAGGCGCGCAACCCACGGCTCGATCTCGTCGTCGCTGCTCCACTGCGTGCCGGTGGTCAGCAGGGCGTCGCCCTCGCCGAGGAAGGGCGTGGGGTCGGCGAGGTCGCTCGAGTGCACCCAGCTCCAGGGGCGTGCGGCGGCCTGCTCGTCGGCCCACACGACGCGCAGCCCGAGCTGCGCGTGCGCGGTGAGGTCGGCGACGGTGATGGGCATGAGGCTCCCGGCTCGAAGGAGGTGTACGCAATGTACATAGGCGCGATTGAGAGTGTACGCCGTGGACACTGACGAGGCGCGGTCACGCACCTACGCTGGCCGCATGAGCATGACGATGGATGCCCCCGCAGCCGACCGCCCACCCGTCACCGGGGGCCCGAGCCTGCCGCAGAAGCGCGAGCTCGTGACGAGCATCCCGGGCCCGAAGAGCGAAGCCTGGATCGCCCGCAAGCAGGCCGCCGTCTCGGCCGGCGTCGGCACCATGATGCCCGTCTACGCGGTCGCCGCGGGCGGCGGCGTGATCATCGACGTCGACGGCAACTCGCTCATCGACCTCGGCTCGGGAATCGCCGTGACGAACGTCGGCAACGCCGACCCTCATGTGACCGCCGCCGTCATCGAGCAGGTGCAGCGCTTCACGCACACGTGCTTCACGATCACTCCCTACGACGGCTACGTCGAGGTGGCCGAGGCGCTCAACCGCCTGACCCCGGGTGGCCACGCCAAGCGCACCGCCCTCTTCAACTCGGGCGCCGAAGCGGTCGAGAACGCCATCAAGATCGCCCGCTACTACACCGGCAAGTCGGCCGTCGTCGCGTTCGATCACGGTTACCACGGCCGCACCAACCTCACGATGGCGCTCACCGCCAAGGCGATGCCCTACAAGGCCGGCTTCGGACCCTTCGCGCCCGACGTCTACCGCGCGCCCATGTCGTACCCCTACCGCGACGGCCTCAGCGGGGCCGAGGCGGCCGCGCGCGCCATCCACACGATGGAGAAGCAGATCGGCGCCGACCGCCTCGCCGCGATCATCATCGAGCCCATCCAGGGTGAGGGCGGCTTCGTCGTGCCCGCGCCCGGATTCCTCCCTGCCCTTCAGAAATGGGCCAACGAAAACAACGTCGTCTTCATTGCCGACGAGGTGCAGACCGGTTTCGCCCGCACCGGCCAGATGTTCGCGAGCGAGCACGAAGGCATCGTTCCCGACATGATCACCCTCGCCAAGGGCATCGCGGGCGGACTTCCGCTCGCAGCGGTCACCGGCAAGGCCGAGATCATGGATGCTCCCCACGCGGGCGGCCTCGGCGGCACCTACGGCGGCAACCCCATCGCGACCGCCGCGGCTCTCGGTGCCCTGAAGGTCTACGACGAGCACGATCTGCTCGGGCGGGCCCGCGAGCTCGAGGCGATCATCCTCGACGAGCTCACCACGCTGCAGGCGCGCGACGGCCGCATCGGCGACATCCGCGGACGCGGCGCCATGATGGCGATCGAGCTCGTCGACGAGCACGGGGCTCCGGATGCTGCGCTCACGAACCGCGTCGCCAAGCACTGCCACGTGAACGGGGTCGTGGTGCTCACCTGCGGCACCGACGGCAACGTGATCAGGCTGCTGCCGCCGCTGTCGATCAGCGACGAGCTGCTGCGAGAGGGCATCCGCGTCATCGGCGAAGCCCTCGAAGCGAACTAGAAGAGAGAAGCCACCATGATCACCGAAGCAGACCTGCTCGCGAAGGTTCCCCGCGGCCTTTACATCGACGGCGCCTGGATCGACGCCGAGGGCGGCGCGACCATGACCGTCACCGACCCGTCGAACGGAAACGTTCTCGCCGAGATCGCGAGCGCGTCGGTCGCCGACGGCAAGAAGGCGATGGATGCTGCCGCGAACGCGCAGGCGAGCTGGGCCGCCACGGCCCCCCGCGTGCGCGCCGAGCTGCTGCGCAAGGCGTGGGAGCTCGTCATCGAGCGGGCCGACGAGTTCGCCCTGCTCATGACGCTCGAGATGGGCAAGCCGCTTGCCGAGTCGCGCGGCGAGGTCACCTACGGTGCCGAGTTCTTGCGCTGGTTCAGCGAAGAGGCCGTGCGCATTAACGGCCGCTTCGGCGAGAACCCCGAGGGTACGGGCCACATCGTGGTCTCGCACGCTCCCGTCGGGCCGTCGTTCTTGATCACGCCCTGGAACTTCCCGCTCGCCATGGCGACCCGCAAGATCGCGCCCGCGATCGCCGCTGGGTGCACTTCGACCATCAAGCCCGCCGCGCTGACCCCGCTCACGACGATGTACTTCGTCAAGACGCTCGAAGACGCGGGCCTGCCGGCCGGCGTGGTGAACGTGGTCACGACCGCGAAGTCGGGCGCGCTCTCGGCCGAGATCATCGCCGACCCGCGCCTGCGCAAGCTCAGCTTCACCGGTTCGACCGAGGTGGGTCGCGTGCTCATGAAGCAGGCCGCTGACGGCATTCTGCGCACCTCGATGGAGCTCGGCGGCAACGCCCCCTTCGTCGTGTTCGGTGACGCCGACCTCGACAAGGCGATCGACGGCGTGATGCTGGCGAAGTTCCGCAACATCGGGCAGGCGTGCACCGCGGCCAACCGCATCCTCGTGCAGAGCGACGTCGTCGACGAGTTCAGCCGTCGCGTGACCGAACGCGTCGCCGCCATGAAGATGGGCCGCGGCACCGAGGAGGGCGTGCAGATCGGTCCGCTCGTCGACGACAAGGCCGTGGCAGGCTCTCATGAGCTTGTCGAGGATGCGGTCGCGCGCGGCGCGACCGTCACCACGGGCGGGCAGATTCCCGACCGTGCGGGCTCCTTCTACCCCGCGACGGTGCTCACGGGCGTGACTGCCGGCACGCGCCTGCTGTCGGAGGAGATCTTCGGCCCCGTGCTCGCGATCGTGCCGTTCGACACGGAGGACGAGGCGGTCGAGCTCGCCAACGCGACCGAGTACGGCCTTGTCTCCTACGTCTACACGCAGGATCTGAACCGCGGCATGCGCATGATCGACCGTCTCGAGACGGGGATGATGGGCCTCAACGCGGGCGTCATCTCCAACGCCGCGGCGCCGTTCGGCGGCGTCAAGCAGTCCGGCATCGGCCGCGAGGGCTCGCTCGAGGGCATCGACGAGTACCTCACCACGAAGTACACGTTCATCCCCAAGACGTGAGTGCGGCATGCTCGTCGGGCGCAGCCCGACGGCATCCCATACCCCAGACTTCCGCGGCCGGGCGCTGTGGTGGCCGCCCGGCCGCGGATGCCCTGGCGCCCCAGCGCCCTTTCGTGCCAGATCTGGCACGAAAGGGCGCTTGATGCGTGGCTATGGACCCATTTGGGGCGAATCTGGGGCGCGCGAGGGCGCCGGGCTGTGGAGAACAGGCGGGATGCTCGGGGTCGCCTTTGCAGAATGGCGGCCATGCCCTCCGCCGCCTCGCTCATCACCGCCAGGGTGCGCGACCGGGTGCGCGCCGAGCGGCTCGACCTGCACCGTGACCCGGCCGCCGCCGACCGGCTGGCCCGCGAGGAGCTGCGGCGCTACGCCGAGCGCTCGCTCGGCGGCGGCACGCTGCCCGTCATCGACGACGAGGCTCAGACGCTCGGCGAGGTGCTCGCTGGCCTGATCGGCTACGGCCCCCTGCAGCCCTACTTCGACGACCCCGAGGTGGAGGAGATTTGGATCAACTCGCCCGACGCGGTCTTCATCGCGCGCGGCGGGGTCAGTGAGCGCACCGCCCTCGAGCTGACCGACGAGGAGGTGCGCACGCTCGTCGAGCGCATGCTGCAGTCCACCGGCCGGCGCGTCGACCTGAGCAGCCCGTTCGTCGACGCGAGCCTGCCCGACGGCTCACGCCTGCACGTCGTCATCCCCGACGTCACGCGCCGCCACTGGTCGGTCAATGTGCGCAAGTTCTCGCAGCGCATCCGCGATCTGTCCCGCCTCGTCGAGCTCGGCTCCCTGCCACCGCCGGCCGCCGAGTTCCTGCGCATGAGCGTCCTCGCGGGGGCGAACATCCTCGTGAGCGGCGCAACGCACTCCGGCAAGACGACCCTCATGGGTGCGATGCTTGCCGGCGCGCGCCCGAGCGAGCGCATCGTCACGGTCGAGGAGACCTTCGAGCTCGACCTCAGCGCGCCCGACGTCGTCGCGATGCAATGCCGCAGCGCCAACCTGGAGGGCTCGGGCGAGATCAGCCTGCGCCGCCTCATCAAGGAGGCCCTGCGCATGCGCCCCGACCGTCTCGTCGTGGGGGAGGTGCGCGAGGCGGAATCCCTCGACCTCCTCATCGCCCTCAACAGCGGACTGCCCGGCATGTGCTCGATTCACGCGAACAGCGCTCGGGATGCTCTCGTCAAGCTCGCCACCCTGCCACTCCTGGCGGGGCGCAACATCGACTCGTCGTTCGTGGTGCCGACGGTGGCGGGCGCGATCGACCTCGTGGTGCATTGCGAACTCGTGCGCGGCGGGCGCCGCCGCGTGGCCGAGATCGTCGCGCCGACGGGCGACGTCGTCGAGGGGTCGATCGAAGCGCAGTCGATCTTCACCCTGCGCGGGGAGGAGCTCGCGGCGACGGGCACGCTGCCCGCACGTGAGCAGGTGTTCGCTCGAGCGGGCCTCGACCCGCGCCCGCTGTTGCGCTCTGCCGTCAACACCGCTGTCACCCCAGCCGTCACCCCAGCCGTCAACCCAGCCGTCCACCCGTCCGCCGGCCCACGAGCGGTGCCCGCGTGAGTGTCGCGCTCGGGCTGGTGCTCGCGGCGGGCGTGCTGCTCGTCGTCTCCCCGTGGCTGTGGCCGCGCGACCCCGAACGCCGGCCCGCCGAGCGCAGTCGAACGATGGGCGCCGTCGCCGACCTGCTCGCGCGCGCGGGCGTGACGGGGGTCGCGCCGGCGACGTTCGTGGCCCTGGACATCCTCGTCGGTCTTGTCGGTGCCGCCCTCACGCTCATCCTCGTGCCCGTCGTCGCGCTCGCCCCCGTGGCGGGAGTGGTCGCAGCGGCGCTGCCCGTCGTCGCGCTACGGGCGAGGGCGGCGGCGCGGCGGCGCGCACTGCGAGCGGTGTGGCCCGACGTGGTCGATCACCTGCTGTCGGGCATCCGGTCGGGGCTGGGCCTGCCGCAGGCGATCGTGACTCTCGCCGAGTCGGCGCCGAGCAGCGTGCAGGAGCCGTTCCGCCAGTTCCGCCGCGACTACGTGCGCACGGCGCGCTTCGAGGAGTCGCTCGACACCCTCAAGGCGAACCTCGCCGACCCGGTCGCCGACCGCATCATCGAGACGCTGCGCATGGCGCGCGAGGTGGGCGGCACCGAGCTGCCGACGGTGCTGCGGTCGCTCTCGCAGTACTTGCGCGCCGACGCGGCCGTGCGAGGCGAGGTGGATGCCCGGCAATCGTGGGTGCGCGCCGCCGCCCGCCTGGGCGTCGTCGCGCCCTGGGTCGTGCTCGTGCTGCTCGGCACGAGGCCGGAGGCCGCGGCTGCCTACAACTCGGTCGGCGGCGCAGTGCTCGTCGTGGCGGGCCTCGCGGTGACTCTCGTCGCCTACCGCATCATGATCGCGCTCGGGCGCCTGCCCGAGGAAGGTCGGTGGTTCCGATGAAGCGGTGGTTCCGGTGAGCGGCGCGCTCGTGAGCCCGCTGCTCGGCTGGGCGCTGCTGTGCGGCGTGGGGCTCGGTGCGGGGCTCTGGCTGCTCGTGAGCCTCGTGCCTCGGCTCGGCCGCCCGAGGCTCGTGCACCGCCTCGCCCCGTACCTCGTCGATGTCTCGCCCGCTGCGCACGCGATGACATCGGGGCAGCGCAGCGATCCGCTGCCGGTCGCCTCGGCGCTGCTCGCCCCGCTCGTGGAGGGCGCGAGTCGCGTGCTGGAGAGCGTGCTCGGCGGTGAGGAGACGATCCGCACGCGCCTGCGGCAGTCGGGCGCGTCGACGACGATCGCGGGGCACCGCACGCGGCAGCTCGCCGGCGCAGCGCTGGGAGCCGCAGCGGGCGTCGCGGGCGCGAGCCTCGCGGTGCGCGACGCGGGCACGATCGTGCTCGCCGCGGTCGGGGGAGTACTCGCGGGCTCGATCGCCGGGCTCGCTCTCGTCGACCAGCTGCTCGCCCGGGCGGCGAAGCGTCGTGTCGCCCGTATCGCCGACGAATTCCCGACCATCGTCGAGTTCCTCGCCCTGAGCGTCTCGGCGGGCGAGTCGATCCTCGACGCCGTCCGCCGCGTCGCCCGCACGGGCTCTGGTGAGCTCGCGACGGAGTTCGACCGCGTCGTGACGCGCGCCGCGACCGGTCAGCCGGTGGCGGCCTGTCTCGCAGAGCTGCGCGACGACCTCGGGATGCCCCCCATCACGCGCCTCGTCGACCAAGTGCTCGCGGCTCTCGACCGCGGGTCGCCGCTCGCCGAGGTGCTGCGCGCCCACGCGCTCGACGCCCGCGAGGAGTCCAAGCGCGCCCTGCTCGAGGCCGCGGGCACGCGCGAGGTCGCAATGCTGATCCCGCTCGTGTTCCTCATCCTGCCCGTCACCGTGCTGTTCGCCGTGTGGCCGGGCCTCATGGTGCTGCAGCTCGGGTTCTAGCCGTGCCGCAGCCGTGCTGCTGTGCGGATCAGTGCGGCCCGGGCGGGAGCTTGTCGACGCCGTGGCGGGCGGGCTTGCCGGGCTCGGCCGCGGTGTCTTCGCTGACTCCCGAGTCGTCACCCGGCCCATGCTCGTCGCCCGGGTACGACTCGGCGGTCGTGCGCTCGTCGTCGGGCTCGCGCTCGTCCTTCGGCGGCAGGTGGTCGGTGGGCTGCTTCGGTTCTGACGTGTCGCTCATGACTCCACTGTCTCGCTGACGCGCCCGAATCGCGAGGGGCTTGCGCGAGAGGGTCGAGTGGGTTATCGGGCGAGAACCGCACCCACGGCAGACACCACCCTCAGCGGCGCGCCACGGCGAGAGCCGCCGACACCGATCGAGCCCGGTCGAGCTCGGCGGCGACGGGCGCGACGACCTCGCGCTGCACGACCTCGTCGACCGCGGCGAGCAGGCGTCGCCGCGTGCGGCGCCGGCGCCCGGCGGCGGTGAGGGCGCTCAGCGCGGCCGACAGCAGCCCGAGCAGCACGCCGAGCAGTACCGCGGCGACGATCAGGAGCACGGGTACCGCCCAGCCCTTGAGCGGGCCCTCCTCGACGCGCGGAATGAGAGGAGCGGGCATCCCGAACGTCGGCAGCAGGGATGCGCCCAGCAGCCACAGCGCCCCGCCGATTCCGGCGACGAGTGCTACCCACTGCACGACGCCGACAACTGCCCACCACCAAGAGCCGCGCGCGGGCAGGCTCGTGCGGGCGATCGCGAGGTCCAGGTCTGCCGGCAGCCGGTCGAGGGCGCCCTCGGCGGCGGTGCGAACCGCCGCGCGCCACGGCGCCCCGAGGCCCGAGCCCGCGGTGTCGGCGAACGACCGCACGGCGAGAGACAGGCGCGCCCGGGCTCCCGCGCTCAGCAGCGGCATGCTCGTGCGGTGCACGTCGGGGTCGTCCTCCGCCCCGGCGCCGCGGCGCCGAGGCCCCAGCCCCAAGCGGGTGAGCGGGTCGGCGCGCAGGCGGCCGATCCAGGAGACGAGCGGCCAGCCGGTGACCTGCGCGGCGCGCTTGCGGTACGAGCTCGCGACGGCGGCGGCGACGACATCGACGCCCGCCGCGGCACCCACCTCGTCGCGAACGCGCTGCGCGGCACGAGAGTCGAGCTTCGGGGCCGAGCCCGGGTCGTCGAGGCGCGCGGCGAGGGTCTGCACGTCGGCGGCGAGCCGAGCATCCCGCACCGCCTTCGAGGCGGCCAGGTCGCCGATGGCGATGCGCAGCGCCTCCACGCCCTCGCCGGTGCGGGCGCTCACGGGCAGCACGCGCGCGCGGGGCAGCCCGTCACGCTCGATGATGCCCTGCAGCGACGCCACCACGGGTCGGCGGTCGGCGGGGCTCAGCAGGTCCACCTGGTTGAGGGCGACGATCGTGACGGCCGCGTGGCGTGCGTGCGGGGCGATGAACTGGGCGTGCAGCACGTCGTCGGCATACTTCTGCGGGTCGACGACCCAGAGCAGAGCATCCACCTGGCCGGCGAGCCGCTCGGCGATCGCGCGGTTGCCGGCCTCCACCGAGTCGATGTCAGGAAGGTCGACGAGCACGAGCTTGCCCGCGCGCGGGTCGATCGGCTCGGTGCGCTCGACGCGTTCGCGAATCTGCAGCCAGTCGAGCAGGTCGGCGGCGCCGGGCGCATCCCACGTGACGGCGAGGGCCTGCGACGTGGTGGGGCGCCGCACGTGCGCCTTCGCGACCTCGTCGCCGACGAGTGCGTTGACGAGGCTCGACTTGCCCGACCCGGTCGCGCCGAACACGCCGACGACGGTGTGCTCGGGGGAGCGTGCCCGCCGCGCCTCCGCCTGCCGCAGCAAGGCTTCCGCCTCGTCGGCGAGGGAACTCGGGATGCGCCCGGCTCCCTCATCCACGACGGTGCGCAGAGCGGCGAGCGACGCGTCGAGGGTCGCCTTCGCGGGGCTCACGACGCGGCCCCGTCGTTCAGCGAGGCGCTCACGCCTCGACCGCCGCGCGCGCCACGTCGTCGAGGAGCGCCTGAGACTCGCGGCGCAGGGCGCCGGGCGCCGACCCGAAGCGCAGCGGTTCGAGCGCGGTGCTCAGCCGGTCGGCCTCGGAGTCGAAGAGGGCCTCGAGTCGCTTCTGAAGGTCGAGCCGAGCCTCGGCGGCGAGGCGGCGCACGGCATCCTCGCCGAAAATCGTCTCGAGCAGTTTCTGGCCGAGCACGGCCGAGCCGCCCGCGATGGCGAGCTCGCCACCCGTGAGCCCGCCGGTCGAGGCGAACACGACGATCATGAGGGCGACGGTTACGACGTTGAGCCCGAGGGAGAGCACGCGGGCGCGGATGCGCTTGTTGCCCGCGTTGTCGTGGATGAGCTGCATGAGGGCGCCCTGCCACTCGCGGATCATCGCAGAAGCCTTCGCGCGCAGCTCGGGGCTTTCGGCGGCGAGGTGCGGGTTCTGCTCGGCGATGCCGCGGCCGGGTCCTGTGCGTTCGAGGTCGGCCCACGCCGCCGCGGCGGCGCGCCCCGCCTGGTCGAGGATGACCGCCTGCAGGCCGCTCTCGATCTTCGTCTCGACCTCGACGACGGGGCTCGGCTTGCCGCTGATCCACGCCGTGACACTGTCGCGGGTGCGGGAGTACCACGACTCGATCTTGCGGAACACGTCGGAGGTGCCGACAAAGTCTTGCCAGCGCGCGAGCACCTCGCCGCGCAGCAGTGCGCCGTCCTGCGTCGCGGCGTCGACCGCGTCGATCGCCGCCTGGTAGTGCGCGTCGACGGCGGCTTCGGCACCGTCGAGCCAGTCGAGCTGCTGTTGCCGGGCATCCGCGATGTGGGCCACGCGACGGTCGAGGTCGGTGATGGCGCCGCCCAGCGTGCGTGCGGCGATGCGGGCTCGGGATGCGCGGTCTCCCGCAATGCCCTCTAGCCAGTCGCGCGGGCCGGCGACCGCAGTCGCGGGCAGCATGCCGAGCTCGTCGAGCCGCTGCTCCTCGATCGTGAAGACGGGTGCGTCGGCGAGGCCGCGCTCGGCGAGCATCGACTGCAGGTCGGGCAGCACCTCGTCGGCCGCTCCCGGCGGCACGCGGTTGAGCACGACGCCGACCGTGATGCTGCGCGCGGCGGCGCCCTCGAGCAGGCGCCACGGCACAGCGTCGGCGTAGCGGTTGGCGGTCGTGACGAAGAGCCACAGGTCGGCGGCGGCAAGCAGCTGCGCGGCGAGGGCGCGGTTCTCGTCGGCGACTGAGTCGATGTCGGGCGCGTCGATGATCGCGAGCGAGCGCGGCACGGCTTCGTGCTCGAGCAGCATGAGCTCGCTGATGCGCGCGGCCTCGGGCGTGTCGCCCGCGGCGCTCGCGGCGGTGCCGGGCGCGCTCACCCGACCGCGCACGCGCGCGAGCCCGGGAAGGATGCGGTCGCTCGCGAACCAGCCGGCATCGACGGGGGAGTGCACGAGGATCGGCTGCCGCGTCGTCGGGCGAATGACGCCGACGCGGGTCGTCGCCACCCCGAGCAGCGCGTTGACGATCGTCGACTTGCCCGAGCCGGTCGAGCCGCCGACGACCGCGAGCAGCGGCGCATCGAGGTCGGCGAGCCGCGGCCGGATGTAGTCGTCGATCTGCCGCACCGCCGCGGCCGCGGCCTCCCGCTGCTCGGTGACCCCCTCGAGCGGCAGGGTGAGGCCCGCGTCGGCGAGCGAGGCGCGCAGGCGCTCGAGCGACACGGTCGCGGGGGCTCGAGTGTCGGTCACTCCTCCAGCATGCCGCGCGCGGCGCGTGCCCGCGACCAGCTCGTGCTCAGCATCCTCTCGATTCTCGCCCGGTCAGTGGTCGCCGTGCGGTTCATCGGGATCCTCCGGTGACTGCGCGCGCCGCTTCTCGACGAGGGGTTTCGTGCGCAGCAGGCGCAGAGCGGTCACCAGGAGAACCCCGCCGAGCACGTTGAGCAGCAGCGTGTACCAGAACCAGGCGAGCCAGTCGAGGTAGCCGAAGTCGGCTCCCGCCTGGATGGCGCCGAAGATGAGGAGCGAGTCGAGCACCGAGTGGTACAGCGGGATGCCCGCGAGGAGGAAGGCCGCGCCGACCGAGGCGATGATCTTGGCGACGTCGGAGTCGGTGCCCTGGTGCATGCGGGTCATGAGCGTGATGGTGCTGCCGCCGAGAATGGCGAGCGCGGCCGTCTCGAGGCTCAGTGGCGACTCGACGAACTCGCGCGCCGTGTCGATGAGGAGGGTGTGCCAGGCAGGGAAGGCCAGGGTGAGGAGCCCCATGAACAGCCAGCCGCCCGCGAGGTTGGCGAGGAGGGTGCCGCCCCACAGCATGAGCAGGCGCTTGACGGACGCCTCTCGGGCGATGACCGCCGCGATGGGCATGAGGAAGTTCTCGGTGAACAGCTCGCTGTGGGCGAGCAGCAGGGCGATGAACCCGATGCTGAAGGCGAGGCCGGCGAGCAGGTGGTTGCCGGTCTCGTGCAGCACGAGCAGGTAGGCCATGACGCCGAGCCCCACCTCGAGGCCTCCGAAGAAGCCCGTGATGAGCATGTCGGGGAAGGTGCGCTGCAGCCTCTGGGCGCCCTCCTCGACGGTCGCGTCGAACGTCGCCTCGATCTCCTCCTCGACGGGCTCGTCGTTGTCCCCGAGCTCGGCGAGGCGCTCCTGCTGCTCCTTCTGGTGCTGCTCGTGGCTCTTCTTGCTCATGAGCCAACGCTCACCCAGCGGCGCGCGAAGCGCAAGCCCGCCGCGCCGAGTTGCCAGGTGTGGGGGCCTGTGGATGATGACTGCGGCGCGGCGCGAGTGGGCGGCACAATCGCGGCATGACGTCTTCGACACTGCGCCAGCTCGCGCGCCGCACTGCTCGGCGATTCCGCTTCGAGGAGCGGGGGGATGTGCCCGGCTGGGTGCTCATCACCCTCATGACAGCGGGGCTCGTCATCCTCATCTGGGCCCTTGCGGGGCCGGCGCTGCAGGGAGTGTTCCAGCAGGCGATCGACCGGGTCACCGCGTTCTAGCGTGTACGCCGGCCCTTCGGCGCGGAGCGCCGCGCGCCCGTGGTGGGTCGCGGGCGCGTCAGTCGCGCAAGCGCGCCATCATGACGGCGTCCATCCAGTCGCCGTCGCCGTAGCCGACGCGGCGCATGATGCCTTCGCGCTCGAAGCCGAGGCGCTCGTAGAGGGCGATCGCGCGGTCGTTGCCGACGAAGGCGATGAGGGAGAGGCGCTTGAGGTCGAGCCAGTTGTCGGCAAGATCGATCATGGAGTCCATGAGCGCCGAGCCGACTCCCTGGCTCTGCGAGTCCTCGCTCACCGCGACGAGGTCGATCTCGCCGGCGTGACGGGCGCGCGGCTCGTCGGGGGTGGTGATGAGTTCGCCGAATCCGACGATCTCCTCCGTCTCGTTGTCGACCGCGACGATCTGGTGCACGCCGTTGCGCGGCGAGAGGCGGGCCTTCGAGTAGTCCGTGCTCGCGAGGGGCACCCGCAGGGTCCCCTGCATGATGTGGGGGCTGGTGAGGATCGCGTGCACGCCCTCGTAGTCGTCCTCGGTGGCTCCGCGGATCGTAAAAGTGGGCTCAGTCATCATCAGTTCCGTTCAGTGCGTGCGGGGGAGGACACTCCAGAGTACCGGGGTGCCGCATGAGGATGCTCTGCCGACGTGTCACTCGCCGATACCCGCACGACCGAGGTTCGGCGCCCGTCGAGTTCGTCCTCGTCGGCGCCCTGCTCACCCTCGTGACCGTCTCGGTGCTGCAGCTCGCTCTCGCCCTCCACGTGCGGTCGACTCTCATCGATGCGGCGGCGGAGGGCGCCCGGCACGCGGCGCTCGCCGACAGCAGCCTCGCTGCCGGGGTGGAGCGCAGTCGCGACCTCATCGCGACGGCCGTCGGGGAGTCCTATGCAGCTGACATCTCGGCCGGCTTCGGCAGCTACGAGGGCCACTCGGTCGTCGTCGTGACGGTGCGCTCCCCGCTGCCCCTCCTCGGGCTCGCGGGGCTCGACCGCGGGTTGGAGGTGAGCGGGCGTGCCGCGCTCGAACCGCTGCGCTGAGCGTCGTCGCCCGGCGCAGTCGCGCCTGAGAGGCACGCGCGCCGCCGACGACCGCGGATCGGCGTCCCTCGAGTTCCTCACCGCCGGAATGCTGCTGCTCGTGCCGCTCATCTACCTGGTGCTCGCGCTCGGCGCCATCCAGTCGGCGGCGCTCGCCGCGGAGGGAGCCGCGCGGCAGGCGGCGCGCGTGTTCGTGCAGGCCGAGTCGACGCCCGCGGGCAGCGCGGCGGCCGAGCGAGCCCTCGCCCTGGCCCTGGCCGACCACGGAGTGCAGGCGAGCGACGTGGCCCTGAGCATCCGGTGCTCGCCCGTGCCCACGCAGTGCCACACGCGCCGGGGGTGGGTGACCGTGGAGGTGAGCGTTCGCGTTCCGCTGCCGCTCCTGCCGCCCGTCGTCGAGTTCGGCGGGCCGCTCTCGGTGCCTATCGACGCGAGCGCGACGCAGCAGGTCTCGCGGTTCTGGGGCGCGCGGTGACCGGCGTGGGGTGGCGTGCGACCTCGCGACGCTCGCGACGTGACCTGCACGACGATCGCGGCTCGACGTTGCCGCTCGTCATCGGCTACGCGGGCCTCGCGCTCGTCGTCGTGCTGCTCGTCACGGCGGCGACGGCGCTGTACCTCGAGCGCACGCGCCTGTTCACGCTCGCCGACGGCGCAGCGCTCGTCGGAGCCGAGTCGTTCGACCTCGACGACGTGACCGTGCGCGAGGGGGAGGTGCTGCGACCCCGCCTCACCGACTCTCGCGTCCGCGCCGACGTGGTCGCCTATCTCTCGGCCGCCCCGACGAGCTCGTTCGAGGGCCTCGAGCTCGAGTCAGCGACGACCCCCGACGGGCTGAGCGCGCGCGTAACGCTCTCGAGCTACTGGCGCCCGCCCGCGCTCACCCTCTTCGTGCCGGAGGGCCTGCGTCTCGAGGTCACGGCGACGGCGCGCAGCGTCTTCGGCTGACGGACGCTCGTCGACGCAAGCTTGAGGCTGCCGGCCGGCCTTGCCCCCGCGCGCCTTCCACTCCGAAGTTGTGGAAGGCGCCGCACGGTCTAGCGTGGAACCATGCCCGACCCTCGACCCGTCACCCTCATCTCCGTCGACATCGAGGCCGCGGGGCCGAGCCCGAGCGACTACGCGATGCTCTCGCTCGGCGCGTGCCTCGTCGACGACCCCGAGCAGGCGTTCTACGTCGAGCTGCAGCCCGACCGCGAGAAGGTGGACGACGCGGCGATGAGCATCGGCGGCTTCACGCTCGACGGGCTCCGAGCATCCGGAACCCCGCCCCGCGAGGCGATGACCGCGTTCGCCGACTGGATCGGCGCCGTGACCCCGCCCCACACTCAGCCGCTCCTGGTCGGCTTCAACGCCCCCTTCGACTGGATGTTCGTCGCCGACTACTTCCACCGCTACCTCGGCCGCAACCCGCTCGGGCACGCGGCGCTCGACGTCAAGGCCTTCTTCGCAGGCGTGACGGGCGCGCCGTGGGGCGAGACGAGCCTGCACCGCGTGGCCGAGCACTATCGCCTGAAGATGGTCCTGACGCATAATGCACTCGACGACGCACGCGATCAGGCGACCCTGTTCCGGGCCATCCGGGCCGAGCAGCAGGAGCGCTCCGCGGGCGCCTGAAGCGTGCGGGCCGCCGCGCGCGCTACCCGAGAGGTCTCACCGATGAGCTCCGCAGCCCCCGCCGACGCCCCCACTCCCGACACCGGTCAGTACCCCGGCAACGCGCCTGACGACGACCTGGCCAGCATCATCGAGTCGGCCCAGCGCCTCGGTGTTCAGCTCGACGAAGAGGGCGCGCTGCAGTGGCTCGCCGCCATCGCCGCCGACGCCGCGAGCGACGACCACATCGTCTCTCACGAGAGCGGCACCTTCGGCCACCGCGTGAGCATGCTCGACTTCACGCCGCGCGACCTCGAACGGTTCCGCCGCATCGGCGCGATCGTCGAGGTCACGGGCCCGCCCGCGGTCGCCGAGAGCGCCCTTGCCCTGAGCGGCTCGGCCGCGCAGTCGAAGATCCAGTCCTTCCCCGGCGATTGCGACTACTTCCAGCGGCTCAACATCAAGGCAGACACGCGCGAGGAGGCGTGCCGCATCATGGCCGACCTCATGCGCGACGCTGCTCGCCGCACGGCGACCGGCGACCCCTTCCAGTTCCTCGAAGCCAAGCTCGGCAACTACCCCGAGAACTGCGAGCACGGCGGCCAGTCGCGCAAGAAGGGCACGCCGATCACGTGGACTCCCGTGGAGGTGGAGGCGCAGAGCATCCAGCTCGACCTCGCCGACGGCACGACCCGCACGCTCACCTGGCACGAGGCCGCGCTCGACCCCGGCTGGTGCAAGCTCGATTGGGTCGTGGCCGACCCCGAGCGCAAGGCGCTCTCCAACGCGAGCAATGTCATCGACGTCACGTGGGAGGCGCCCGACGGCGAGATCGTGCCCCTCGACGGCTACCTCGATGCCTACTTCCAGGAGGTCTACCTCGACGCCGACGCCATGCCGACCTTCGCGAAGGTCGCGAAGTTCGTGAGCGACGACGCGCTCGACGAGTACGTCGAGCGGCTCGAGAGCGAGGTGCGCAAGTACCTCACGAAGCAGGTCAACTACGGCAAGGCCGCCAAGCGCATGTACAACATCTTCCGGCTCTCCGGCCGCCACGTGGATGCCGCCTACGTGCGCGAGCTCTTCGACGAGCCGGCGACGATCCTCTATCAGGTCTGGTCGCTCCTCTCGACGCTCGACAACGCCACCCAGCCGGGTACGAGCATCCCCATCGATGCCGTGCGCGACCAGGCCGACGCCCTCATCATGCAGGTCATCGCCGAGCTCGAAGGCGAGGAAGAGGCGGAGATCGTCGCTGCCCTCATGACCCTGCGCCGAACGCTCGAAGACCAGGATGCGGGCGAGCGGCGCTCGAGCGACCTCGAGGCCGCGCGCGCGCACGTCATCAACCTCGTCAACACGTTCTTTCGCGCCAAGCTCGAAGGCGTCCCGACGATCCGCGAGTACATCGAGCAGATGCAGCAGCACTGATATCTCAAGAACACTGAGCCTGCCCCGCACTCACCGCACTGTCTGAGTGTTGTCTGCGTGCTCCCAGTGAGTCGCCATACCCTTCGACTATGACCACTCTGCAGGGATCCTCCATCCTCGTCGTCGGAGCGACGGGCGGCCTCGGACGCCACCTGGCCCGCCAGCTCGCCGACGCCGGCGCGCACCTCACCCTCAGTGCGCGCTCGATGACCGACCTCGAAGCGCTCGGCATTCCCGGCCAGCTCGTGCCCGCCGACCTCACCGACCCGGGCGCCGCACGCACCCTCGTGGCGACGGCCGTCACGGCGCACGGCCAGCTCGACGGCATCGTCAACGCCGCGGGCGCGGTCGCCTTCGGCGCGCTCGCCGATACGGCCGACGACACGATCGAGGCGCTGTGGGAGATCAACGCCCTCGCCCCTATGAGGATGCTCAGGGCCGCCCTCCCCTCCCTGCGCGACAGTGCCGAGCAGGGCCGCGAGCCCTTCGTGCTCACGCTCAGCGGAGTGGTGAGCGAGCACCCCACCAACGGCATCGGCGCCTACTCGGCCGTCAAGTCTGCCCTCGCCGCGTACGTGCAGGTCGCCGCCCGCGAGGTGCGCCGGTCGGGCATCCGCGTCATCGATGCGCGCCCCGGCCACACGGAGACCGAGCTCTCGCGCCACCCGATCGCGGGCGAGACGCCGAAGTTCCCGACCGGCCTGGAGCCGGCGGCCGTCGCGCAGCGCATCGTCGAGGCGATCGTGGGAGACGAGAAGGATCTGCCGTCGACGGCGTTCAGCGAGGTGCCTGCCGCGAGCAGTCAGATGGTCAAGGCCGATGAGGCCACGCCGCCGACGGGTGCTCACCCGGCCGTCGCGATGGCCGCGCAGATGCCGCTCGAGACGGCCGAGTCGGCGCCGGCCGCCGGCTCGGCGGCGGAGGGCGGCTCGGCCCCGACGGCGGCCACCACGCATAGCGGGTCGCGATAGAGGCCGCCGCACGGGGCTCACCAGCTCGGCGATAGGCTGGGGCAGACATGATCGACGTTGACTTCTCTGAGCGCATCGGCGCCGCCCGCAGCACCTTTGCCGACATCCGTGCCGTCGTCGACGTCGACCGGCTGCAGTCAGAGATCGCCGCGCTGAGCGAGCAGGCCTCTGCCCCCGACCTCTGGGACGACACGTCGCACGCGCAGAAAGTCACGAGCGACCTCAGCCACCGCCAGACCGAGCTCGAGCGCATCGAGGCCCTGCAGCAGCGCCTCGACGACCTCGACGTGCTCATCGAGATGGCGAAGGAGGCCGACGACGAGGACGCCGCGGCCGAGTGCGCCGCCGAGCTCACGGCGATCGAGAAGACCCTCGGCGAGATGGAGGTGCGCACCCTCCTTGACGGCGAGTACGACGCGCGCCCGGCCGTCGTCACGATCCGCGCGGGGGCGGGCGGCGTCGACGCCGCAGACTTCGCCGACATGCTGCTGCGCATGTACCTGCGCTGGGCCGAGCAGCACGACTACTCGACGACCGTCATGGATATCTCCTACGCGGAGGAGGCGGGCATCAAGTCCGCAACCTTCGAGGTGGATGCGCCCCACGCCTTCGGCACCCTCAGTGTCGAGGCGGGTACGCACCGCCTCGTGCGCATGTCGCCCTTCGGCGCGGCGGGCAAGCGGCAGACGAGCTTCGCCGCGGTCGAGGTCATTCCGCTGCTCGAGGAGAGTGCGGCGATCGAGGTGCCCGAGACGGACATCCGGGTCGACGTGTTCCGCTCCTCCGGCCCGGGAGGGCAGTCGGTCAACACGACCGACTCGGCCGTGCGTATCACCCACTTGCCGACCGGTCTCGTCGTCTCGATGCAGAACGAGAAGAGCCAGATCCAGAACCGTGCCGCGGCCATGCGCGTGCTGCAGTCGCGCCTGCTCATCCTGCAGAAGGAGCAGGAGGCGGCCACGAAGAAGGAGCTGGCCGGCACGATCACGGCGAGCTGGGGCGACCAGATGCGCTCCTACGTGCTCGCGCCGTACCAGATGGTCAAAGATCTGCGCACGGAGTACGAGGTCAACAACCCCTCGGCGGTCTTCGACGGCGATCTCGACGGCTTCATCGCGGCCGGCATCAAGTGGCGCAAGCGCGCGCCCGTGGAGTAAGCACCGGCTGAGAAAAGCAACGCGGCAGGGTGTCGCACCGCGGCGTCGCTGGGGCGCCCGCATACTCTGATCGCGATGATTCGCTTCGAAGAGGTCACCAAGGTGTACCGCGGGACGGCTCGACCGGCGCTCAACGGCGTCAGCCTCGAGATTCTCAGCGGTGAGTTCGTGTTCCTCGTGGGCGCCTCCGGCTCGGGCAAGTCGACCTTCCTGCGCCTCGTGCTCAAGGAGGAGAAGCCGACGAGCGGGTCCATCCACGTGCTCGGGCAAGACCTCGGCGCGATCTCGAGCCGCAAGGTTCCGTACTTCCGCCGCAATCTCGGCGTCGTGTTCCAAGACTTCCGGCTACTGCCCAACAAGACCGTCTTCGCCAACGTCGCCTTCACGCTGCAGGTCATCGGCAAGAGCAAGGGCTTCATCCACGAGGCCGTGCCCGACGCCCTGCGCACCGTCGGCCTCGAGGGCAAGGAGGGGCGGTTTCCGCACGAGCTCTCCGGTGGAGAGCAACAGCGTGTCGCCATTGCGCGCGCCCTCGTCAACAAGCCCGCGATCATGCTCGCCGACGAGCCGACCGGCAACCTCGACCCGGCGACGAGCGCGGGCATCATGACCCTGCTCGAGCGCATCAATGCCAACGGCACGACCGTCATCATGGCCACGCACGACGCGGGCATCGTCGACCGCCTGCAGCGTCGCGTCATCGAGGTCATCGGCGGCCGCATCGTGCGCGACGAGCGCGGCGGCGGCTACCAGACGCAGGCGAATCCGATCCTGTCGCAGAATTTCGGGATGCCCGGCTCGGGCGCCCCCGCGGGCGCCACGACCGTCGGCTCGTCGACGGCAGGTGAGCCGCGATGAGGCTCGGTCTCGTTCTCAGCGAGGTCGGCCAGGGGTTGCGCCGCAACCTCTCCATGGTCGTCTCCGTCGTGCTCGTGACGTTCATCTCGCTCACCTTCGTCGGCGCGGCGATGCTGCTGCAGATGCAGATCACCGAGATGAAGTCGTACTGGTTCGACCGCGCTCAGGTCGCCGTATACCTGTGCACGGAGTTCGCGACGATCGGCGGGTGCGAGCAGCAGGCCGCGACGCCCGAGCAGATCGCCCAGGTGGAGGCGCAGCTGGAGTCCGCGACGCTCGCGCCGTTCATCGACACCTACTACTTCGAGACGCAGGAGGAGGCGTACGCCAACTTCCAGGACCAGTTCGCGGGCACCGCCGCCGCCGAGCTCGTCTCGCCGGAGTTCCTGCCCCCCGCCTTCTGGGTCGACCTCGTCGATGTCGACCAGAGCCAGATTCTCGTCGATGCCCTGGGCGGCCTCGCGGGCGTCGAGAGCATCGAGGACGAGCGGGCGTACCTCGACGGCGTCTTCGACATGCTCAACGCCTCGAGCATCACGGCGGTCGGCATCGCGGCGCTCATGCTCGTCGCCGCCGTTCTGCTCATCGCCACGACGATCCGGCTCAGCGCGTTCTCGCGCCGCCGGGAACTCGGCATCATGCGACTCGTCGGCGCCTCCAACCGCTTCATCCAGACGCCGTTCATCCTCGAGGGCGTCGTCGCCGCGCTCATCGGCTCGGCGCTCGCGGGGGTCGCGATCATCGCGATCGTGGAGTTCTTCGTGCAGGGCTACCTGACGGAGGCGCTGCCGCTCACCTCGCTCGTCGGTCTCGATGAGGCGCTGCTCGTCGCGCCCGTGCTGCTCGTGGCCGGAGCGCTGCTTGCCGCGGTCTCGGCGAACGTCGCGATCACGCGATACTTGCGCGTCTGATCGAATCCGCACCGGCGCGGGTATGCTGGAGGGCTGCCGCGATACGCGCGGTGAGCATCCGCATCGGGCGTGAACGGGAGGTGAGCGACGTGCCGAAGGAAGAGGGCAGGAAGGTTGTCGCGACCAACCGCAAGGCGCGCCACGACTACACGATCGAGGACACCTACGAGGCCGGTCTCGTGCTGAGCGGCACCGAGGTCAAGTCCTTGCGCATGGGCCGCGCGAGCCTCGTCGACGGCTACGGCTTCATCGACGGCGGTGAGGCGTGGCTCGACGCCGTGCACATTCCCGAGTACACGCAGGGCACGTGGACCAACCACCCGCCCCGCCGCAAGCGCAAGATGCTGCTGCACAAGGCGCAGATCATCAAGATCAGCCAGAAGACGCAGGAGGGCGGCTATACGCTCGTGCCGCTGAGCATCTACTTCAGCGACGGCCGCGCGAAGGTCGAGCTCGCGGTGGCCAAGGGCAAGCGCGAGTACGACAAGCGGCATGCGCTGCGCGAGAAGCAGGACAAGCGCGAGGCCGAGCGCGCCATGCGACTGCGCAACATTCGCGGCGAGTAGCGCACCGCGCTGGCACCGGCTTCCAGTCGGGCGAGCGTAGGCTGAACCCTCGTGACGAACGACGCGCGCGCAGCAGAACCCCAGATGGATGATCGCACTCGCTGGAGGGCCTTCGCCGTCGCGGTGTCGGTCGCCTCTCTCACGATCCTCGACCTCTCGAAGGTCAACGTGGGGGTGCCGGCGATCGAGGATGCCTTCGGCGCGGGCCCGACCGAGATCCAGATCATCATCGCCGGGTACATCCTCGCGTTCGGCGTCGTCCTCGTGCCAGCAGGCCGCTACGGCGATCAGCATTCGCGTCGCCGCATGTTCCTCTTCGGCCTCGTCGTCTTCCTCATCGCGAGCCTCCTGTGCGCGGTCGCGCCCACCGTGGAGGTGCTCGCGGGCTCGCGCATCCTGCAGGGCGTCGCCGCCGGTCTCCTCATGCCGCAGGTGCTCGGCCTCATCCAGCAGCTCTTCCAGGGGCCGGCGCGCGGGCGAGCCTTCGGTGTCTTCGGGGCCGTCATCGGGCTCTCGACGGCTTTCGGGCCGACCCTGGGCGGGCTCTTCGTCGACCTCGGCGGTGACGACCTCGGGTGGCGGCTCATCTTCTGGATGAACGTGCCGCTCGTCATCGGGCTCTTCCCCTTCGCCTACAAGCTCCTGCCGCGCACGCAGCCGGCGAGCAGCGGCTCGCGCGACCTCGACCTCGTCGGCACGGCCCTTCTGGGCGTCGCCGTGCTCAGCCTCATGCTGCCGTTCGTGCTGACGACCGGCGGCCCCGACGACGATCCCGCCCGGTGGGCATGGCTGGCCGTCTTCGCCCTCTCGGGTGCCGCCTTCGTGTGGTGGGAGCGGCGCTACGCGCGATCCGGCCGCTCGGCCATCGTCGATTTCGCCCTCTTCCGCGTGACGAGCTACCGCAACGGCACCCTCCTCGCTGTCGCGTACTTCGCTGCTATGCCGGCGATGTTCCTCACCCTGACCCTCTTCCTGCAGCTCGGGCAGGGTCTTGCCGCGGTCTTCGCGGGCATGGTGACGATCCCCTTCGCGCTCATGATGGCGCTCAGCTCGTTCTACTCTGGCCGCGTCGTCGAGCGTTACGGTCGCGGGCTCGTCGTCACGGGCCTCGCCATCGTCTTCGTCGGCTTCGGCCTCGTGCTCGTCTCCGTTCTCGTCCTGCCGGCCGCCGCCGTGCCGTGGGCGGTCGCGATCGCCATGGGCATCGCGGGCACGGGCGGCGGCGCCGTCATCGCACCGAACCAGACACTGGCCCTCGCCGACATTCCGGTCACGTCGGGCGGTGTCGCGGGCTCGATTCAGCAGGTGGGGCAGAGGGTCGGCACGGCTGTCGGCCTCGCGGCGGCGACCGCGGCCTTCTACGTGACGGTCTACGCCGAGACGGGAACCGAGACCGAGATCGTCGTCTACCAGGACGCCTACCTGCACGCCGCTCTCGTCATCCTCGGCTTCATCGCCATCGCGCTCGCATTCGCCCTGGCCGACCTGCGCGCGCGGAGCGTGGGTGCCATGCACACGCTCCAGGACGCGCGCACGACCTAGCCGGCGCGGGGCAGAGTCGACGCACCAGTCTGGCTCCTGCCCCGAGCATCCCGTATACTGAAGGGCTACGTCGGCAACGGCGTTCGAGTGCGCCGGGTGACCGGCCGCACGTTCTCAACTCCACAGCGCGTGACAGCGACCCTCTCTCGGCACCCTCGGGTGCTCGGAGTGACGCACGGGGATGATCGGTTTCGACATTGCCTGCGAGACGAAGAGAAGCGGGTCGAGGATGCAGAGTTATCTCGTTAACGATCTCTGTAACCAACAGGTGCCGATTCCAAGCGCACCGACTTCGCTCTCGCCGCCTAAGGCAGAGTAGATAGTCCGTCAGCCCGGGTACGTCTCCGCCCCGGTCGCTGGCGTCATTGAGGAGACTTGCTGCGTGCCTGCGTCTCAGGAGCACGTGGGACTTTCACTGAGGCTGGGCTCGTCGACCTAGGTGTCTGCGACAAAGGTCGGAGCCGAGTAGAACGCTTTCCGCAGACTACGCCCGTAGAAGACTTCGAATCACAGCAGTGGACGGGGGTTCAATTCCCCCCATCTCCACCACCGGCCGCTGTCACGCGCTGAGGATGCTCTGCTCGCGCCGCGCGATGTCAGACTGTGCGCATGCGCACCCTTCTCAACGTCATCTGGCTCGTACTCTCCGGCTTCTGGTTGTTCCTCGGCTGGATGCTCGCGGCGGTCATCATGTTCGTGCTCATCGTCACGATCCCGTGGGGTATCGCCGCCGCCCGCATCGGCGTCTACTCGCTGTGGCCGTTCGGCAAGCGCGTCGTCGAGACCCCGACCTCAGGCTTCTGGGCGCTCATCGGCAACATCATCTGGGTGGTGCTCGCCGGCTGGTGGGTCGCGCTGGGCCACATCATCACGGCTATCCCGCTCGCGATCACGATCATCGGCATTCCCTTCGCGATCGCGAACATCAAGATGGTGCCCGTGGCGCTGCTGCCCCTCGGCAAGCGCATCGTCGACATCGACTGAGCTTCGAGCTGGCGAGCTGCATCACGAAAGCCCGGCGCGTGTCAAGAAACCTTGACACGGTGTCGAACATCCTTTACTGTCGGAGTGTCAAGAAAACCTGACATTCCCCCTCAGTGAAGGAGCGCCTCATGGCGTACGAAGAAAAGGGAGCGTGGGTCGGCCTCATCGTCGGCATCATCACGTTCATCGTGTACCTCTCGGTGCTGCTCACGCGCGCCGCGGGCGGTCCGCTCGAGCAGACCCCCTACGTCGACGCGATGCTGTGGAGCATCGGCGCCGGGATCGTCGCGGTCATCATCGTGACGATCCTCGTCTCGATCGCCACGCATCGCGACGGCACGCAGACCGATATCCGTGACAAGCAGATCAGCGCACGTGCCGAGTTCACCTCCCGCGGCCTCCTCATCCTGGGGGCGCTCGCCGCGCTCGTGCTCGCCATGCTCGAGGCCGACTACTTCTGGATCGCCCACGCGATCTTCCTGGGGTTCATCCTCGCCGGCATTCTCGAGGGCGTCACGAAGGTCGCGCTCTACCGCGGGGGCGTGCCCGCATGGTGAAGCCCACGAAGGTGACCAACGCCATCCGCGCCTTGCGGTTCGCGCACGGCGAGCTCACGCAAGCGCAGCTCGCCGAGGCCGTGGGCGTCACGCGGCAGACGATCATCGCGATCGAGCAGGGCAAGTACTCGCCCTCGCTCGAGCTCGCCTTCCAGATCGCGAACGTCTTCGGTGTGCCGCTCGACGAGGTCTTCCAGTACCCCGCCGAGTCGGCGGCTTCCGCCTCGGGGGGTGCACGATGAGGGCGGTCGTCCAGCGCGGCTACGGGGGCCCCGAGCGCCTGAGCGTCGAGCAGCGGCCCGTGCCCGACCCCGGTCGCGGCCAGGTGCGCGTGCGCGTCGAGGCGGTGAGCCCGGACTCGGGAACGCTGCACATCCTGACTGGAGAGCCGCGAGTGCTGCGCCCCGTCGTCGGCCAGCGCACCCCGCGGCAGCCCGTCATCGGCCTCGCTTTCGCGGGAGTCGTCGAGCACCTCGGCGAGGGCGTCGAGGGGCTCGCGGTCGGCGACCGTGTGGCCGGCGCGGCCTCCGCGGCGTTCGCCGAACTCGTGGTCGCGCGCGCCGACCGCGTGGCGCGCATCCCGGATTCTGTCTCGAGCATCGATGCCGCGACGCTGCCGATCTCGGCGAGCACCGCGCTGCAGACCGTGCGCGACGTCGCGCGCGTCGAGGCCGGCCAGCGCGTGCTCGTGATCGGCGCCGGCGGGGGAGTGGGGTCGTTCCTCACCCAGCTCGCCACGATGAGGGGAGCGCACGTGACGGCGGTCGTGAGCCCCGCGAAGTCTGCCCTCGCTCGCGAGCTCGGCGCCGAGCGCACGATCGACTACCGCGTGACGCCCGACCCCGCGCAGTGGGGCGCGCATGACGTCGTCATCGACACGGCCGACGGCCGCCCGCTCTCGGTGCTGCGTCGCGCGCTGTCGCCGCGCGGCACTCTCGTGATCGTGGGCGCCGACGGGGCGGGCGGGCCCATGCTGGACGGGCTCCAGCGTCAGCTGTTCGCCTCGCTGCAGAGCCCCTGGGTGCGGCACCGGCTCACGAGCGTCGTGCAGCGCGAGAACGGGCCAGACATCGCCGTGCTGCTCGACGACCTTGCGAGCGGTCGCCTCCGCGCGCCCGTCGACCGCGTGCTCACCCTCGAGGATGCGCCCGAGGCTCTGCGGCTCATGGCCGAGCGCGCCGTGGCCGGCAAGCTCGTCCTGACGGTCTAGCGGCCGCGGCTACCGGTGGGTTCTGTGGCTACCGGGACGCTACTCGCCTGCCCCCTCGAGGGTGCCCGTGAGGGGCTCGCCCGAGGGGTCGTAGACGAGGCACAGGATCTCGCGGTCGCCGCCCGCCCAGCTGCTCTCCGTCGGGTGGTAGTAGCTGAAGTCGTAGCGCGACTCGAGATAGTCGATGCCGATGAACTCGGTGTAGCCCGCGAGGCAGGCCGCGTCGGCCTCCTGCACGATCGTGTCGATGCCGGGGAAGTCGGTGTCGCCCAGGATGTAGGAGGCGTAGATCTCGCTGTCGTGCGGGTCGGCGCACGGCACGGTCGGCACGGCGGTGACGGTGTCGCCGATCTCGCCGTCGTTGAGGCAGTCGCCGACCTGCAGCGAGAAGACGTCGGTCTCGTCATTGCCCTCGATGACCTGGCCGTCACTGTCGCGCACGGCCTGGTTGCCCGCCGTGAAGACGTCGAGCAGGCTGCATCCGCTCAGGGCCAGCCCGGCCGTGAGGGCGAGGACGACGGCGAGGAGTCGGCGGCTGGCAGGGCGCGTGCGCTGAGCAGACATGCCTGGATCCTACCGAGAACGCACGCGCGCGAGCACGTCGTCGTGCAGCACGCCGTTGGTCGCGAGCGCACTACCGTGCCACGGGCCGGTCTCGCCGTCGAGGGAGGTGAAGCGGCCGCCCGCCTCCTCGACGATCGGCTGTAGGGCCGCCATGTCGTAGGGCTGCAGGTCGAATTCGCCCGCGATGTCGATCGCGCCCTCGGCAACGAGCATGTACGACCACATGTCGCCGATGGCGCTCGCCCGCCACACCGTCCTCGTGAGGTCGAGCAGCTGATCCAGGCGCCCCTCGTCATCCCAGCCGCGCAGGCTGTTGTAGCTCAAGCGCGCATCGGCGAGCTCGCTCACGCCGCTGACCTGCAGGCGCCGGGGCTCCGCATCCGCCGCGTCGCGCGCCCAGGCGCCCTGCCCGCGCGCGCCCCACCAGCGCCGCCCGAGCGCGGGTGCGCTCACGACGCCGACGGCGGGCACGCCGTCGATCGCGAGCCCGATGAGCGTGCCCCAGATGGGCACACCGCGCAGAAAGTTCGCCGTGCCGTCGATGGGGTCGATGATCCACTGGCGGTGCGCGCCGGCCCCGTGTCCCTCGTGGGTGCCGTACTCCTCACCCAGGATGCCGTCGTCGGCGCGGCTCGCGGCGAGCCCGTCGCGAATGGCCTTCTCGACCGCCTGGTCGGCGTCGGTGACGGGCGTGCGGTCGGGCTTCGTCGAGACGACGAGGTCGAGGGAGCGGAAGCGCGGCAGCGAGATCGCGTCGGCGGCGTCGGCGAGGCGCAGGGCGAGGGCGAGGTCGTCGGCGGCGGTGTCGTTCGGTGCGGGGTCGTGCGGTGCAGTGGTGTCGGTCACTCGCCCAGGCTATCGGCGGTGCCGCGTCCGCGCGGCGAGCGCAGGGTCGTCAGCAGCCGCTGCAGCGAGTCGAGCCGTTGCGGCCCGAGCTCACCGAGCTCCCCGCGCGCGGCTCGCTCGACGAGCTCGCAGTCGGGGGCGTCCGGAAGGTGCGTGCACCCGCGCGGGCAGGCGGCGGCGACGTCGGCGAGGTCGCCGAACGCGCGCAGGATGTTCTCCGGGTCGACGTGCCCGAGGCCGAAGGAGCGCACGCCGGGGGTGTCGATGATCCAGCCGCCCTCGGGCAGGCGCAGCGACACGGTCGAGGAGGACGTGTGCCGCCCCCGACCGGTGACGGCGTTGACGACTCCGACGGCCCGGTCGGCGCCGGGCACGAGGGCGTTGACGAGCGTCGACTTGCCGACGCCGGAGTGCCCGACCGCCACGGTCGTGCGCCCCCGCAGTCTCTCGAGCAGAGCAGCGACGGGCGGATGCTCGGGGGTACTGGTGACGACCTGCAGGTCGAGGCCGGTGAAGTGCGCGAGGAAGGCGCTCGGGTCGGCGAGGTCGACCTTCGTGATGACGAGCAACGGCGTGATGCCCGCGTCGAAGGCCGCGACGAGGTACCGGTCGACGAGCCGAGGTCGCGGCGCCGGGTCGGCGGCAGCGACGACGATGAGCAGCTGGTCGGCGTTGGCGACGATGATGCGCTCGACGGCGTCGGTGTCGTCGGCACTGCGCCGCAGCAGGGTGCGGCGCTCGTGCACGCGCACGATGCGGGCGAGCGAGCCCTCATCTCCTGTGACGTCGCCGACGAGGTCGACGCGGTCTCCCGTCACGATCGACTGCTTGCGCAGCTCACGGGCTCGGGTCGCGGTCACCGTGCGCTCGGCGTCCTCGCCCTCGTCGACGAGCACGGTGTAGCGGCCTCGGTCGACCGTCGTGACGCGCGCGACGACGGCGTCGTCGTGGGCGGGCCGCTGCTTCGAGCGCGGCCGGTTCGCCTTGGGGTTCGGCCGAGCGCGGTAGTCGACGTCGTCGTACTCCTCGTACGGCTCCTCAGTGTCGGGCGGCAGCCAGCTCACGGCGTGGAATCGCCCCCGTTGGTGGCCAGCATGCGCTGCCACAGTTCGGGAAACTGCGGCAGCGTCTTCGCCGTCGTCCCGATGTCGTCGATCTCGACGTCGTCGACCGCGAGCCCGACGATGGCACCCGCCGTCGCCATGCGGTGATCCTCGTACGCGCGCCAGGGGCCACCGTGCAGGGTCGCCGGGGTCACCGCCACGCCGTCCTCGAGTTCCACAGCCTCCCCGCCGACGGCGGAGATCTCG
Source organism: Microcella pacifica (assembly GCF_009371975.2). Taxonomy (GTDB): domain Bacteria; phylum Actinomycetota; class Actinomycetes; order Actinomycetales; family Microbacteriaceae; genus Microcella; species Microcella pacifica. The sequence continues at coordinate 18,861 of NZ_VIKT02000001.1, read as the reverse complement.
GCGACGAGGGCGGCGAGCCGATTCGTCTCGTGGCCTCGCAGGTGCTCGATGCCGCGGAAGGTGCTCGGGCTCGAGGCGAGCGCGGCGAGCGCGATGAGCGCGGGTGCGAGCTCGCCCCCCGTGGAGAGATCGAGGTCGACGCCGGGGAACGAGGCTCCGCCGCACACACCGTCGCCTCCGTCGACCACGAGAGTGCCGCCCTCGCGGTGCACGCGCGCGCCGAATCGGGGTAGGAGGTGCTCGAGGTCGGCGCCCACCTGGGTCGTCGACTCGGGCCAGTCCTCGATCGCGACGGTGCCGCCCGCGACGATGGCGGCGACGAGGAAGGGCGCGGCGTTGGAGAGGTCGGGTTCGATGTCGGTCTCGGTCGCCGCGATGGGGCCGGGATGCACGGCCCACAGCCCCGGCTCAGGGTTGTCGACCTGCACGCCCCGCCGCCGCAGGGTCTCGATCGTCATGGCGATGTGCGGGAGGGAAGGCAGGCGCTCACCGGTGTGCCGCAGAACGAGGCCGCGCTCGAACCGGGGTGCCGCGAGCAGGAGCCCCGACACGAACTGGCTCGACGCGGAGGCGTCGATGGAGAGCTCGCCGCCCTGCACGGATCCCGACCCCCACAGGCTGAACGGAAGGGCTCCGCGACCGTCGTCGTTGACGTCGACTCCGAGAGCCCGCAGGGCCTCGATCGTCGCGCGCATGGGTCGACGCCGCGCAGCCTCGTCGCCGTCGAAGGCCACGGGGCCGAGCGCCAGCGCGGCGAGAGGGGGGAGGAAGCGCATGACCGTGCCCGCGAGCCCGCAGTCGATCGTCGTGCTGCCCGACAGCTCGTCGGGCGGGGTGATGCGCAGGTCGGGGCCGAACCCGCCGTCCCCGTCGATGCGCTCGATCTCGACGCCGAGAGAGCGCAGTGCCTCGATCATGAGCTCGGAGTCGCGCGAGATGAGCGGCCGCCGCAGCACCGAGGTGCCGTCGGCGAGGGCGGCGAGCACGAGCTCGCGATTCGTGAGGCTCTTCGAGCCGGGCAGGCTCAGTCGCGCCTGCAGGGGGTGGCTCGCGCGCGGTGCGCGCCAGGCTCCGCCCGCGGGGGGAGCGTCGGAGGCCTCGGATCGATCCTCGTCGCCGTAGGGAGAGAATCGCGGGCTGGAATAGGTGAAGACCTGCATCGGTTACCTACAGTATCGGCCCGCACGATCACTCACCGAAGGGAGCACTCTATGGCGACGAGCCTTCTCGAGGCACCCGCACGGCCCTCGACAGTAGAGTGGGCCCTGATGAGCGACGAGTTGAGCGAGAGACGACGGCTGTTCCACGACCAGGCTCTGCCTCTCATGGATCAGCTCTACGGTGCGGCCATGCGTATGACGCGGAATCCGGCGGATGCGGCCGACCTCGTGCAGGAGACCTTCGTGAAGGCGTTCGCTGCTTTCGGGCAGTTCGAGCAGGGCACGAACATCAAGGCGTGGCTCTACCGGATCCTCACCAACACCTACATCAACATCTATCGCAAGAAGCAGCGCGACCCCTATCAGGGCACGATCGACGAGCTTGAGGACTGGCAGCTCGGTGGCGCCGAGTCGGCGACCACGACGGTCACGCGATCAGCGGAGGCCGAGGCGATCGACCGCATGCCGTCGAGCGCCGTCAAGGATGCTCTGCAATCGATCCCCGAAGACTTCCGCCTCGCGGTGTACCTCGCCGACGTGGAGGGGTTCGCGTACCAGGAGATCGCCGACATCATGAAGACTCCCGTCGGAACCGTCATGAGCCGCCTCCACCGCGGCCGACGGTTGCTGAGGGAGCTGCTCGCCGACTATGCCCGCGAGCGCGGCATGACCGCGTCGACCATTCCGGCGAGCACCGCGAGAAAGGGCACGACATGACGGACTGCGGTTGCGACAAGGCCAAGGCAGAGCTCGAGGAGTTTCTGCACAACGAGTTGAGTGCCGCCGAGTGCGCCGACATTCGCGAGCACCTCGCGAACTGCGACGACTGCTCGGCCGAGCACCTCGTGGGGCTCACCCTCAGCAGCAAGGTCAAGGAGGCGTGTCAGGAGACCGCCCCCGACGACCTCAAGGCGATGATCGTGGCGCGCTTGAGCTAAAGCACTGCTCAGTCAGCCAGCGCCGCGTCCATGATGTCGGCGTGCTCCTGCGCGCTGCGCTTGCTCGAGCCCGTCGCGGGTGACGCGGAGGCGTGCCGCGAGACGACGCGCACCGACTTCATGCCGCGCTTGGCGAGCTCGATCGTGAAGAACGGCCACGCTCCCTGGTTCTCGGGCTCGTCCTGCACCCACACGAGCTCGGCGTTCGAGTAGCGCTCGATGACCTCGCGCAGGGCGTCCTCGGGCAGAGGGTAGAACTGCTCGAGCCGCACGAGGGCGACGCCCTTCGTGCCGCGCTTCTCGATCTCGCCCTTGAGGTCGTAGTGGATCTTGCCCGCGTGCAGCAGTACGCGCCGCACCGAGCCCGGGTCGCTGATCGTCGCGTCGTCGATCACGGGCTCGAAGCGACCGGACGTGAAGTCGGCGACCTCGCTCGTCGCACCCCGCAGGCGCAGCATCGCCTTCGGCGTGAAGACGATGAGGGGGCGGCGCGGGCGCGCGTAGGCCTGGCGGCGCAAGAGGTGGAAGTACGAGGCCGGCGTGGACGGCCGGGCGATCACCATGTTGTTCTCGGCGGCGAGCTGCAGGAACCGCTCGATGCGGGCCGAGGAGTGGTCGGGCCCCTGGCCCTCGTAGCCGTGCGGCAGGAGGAGCACGACGCTCGAGCGCTGCGCCCACTTCTGCTCGGCGGAGGAGATGAACTCGTCGATGATGGTCTGCGCACCGTTGGCGAAGTCGCCGAACTGCGCCTCCCACAGCACGAGCGCATCGGGGCGCTCGACGGAGTAGCCGTACTCGAAGCCCATCGCGGCGTACTCGCTCAGGAGAGAGTCGTAGATCCAGAACTTCGCCTGGTTCTCGCTGAGGTTCGCGAGCGGCAGCCACTCCTGACCGTTGACCCGGTCGTGCAGGACGGCGTGGCGCTGCACGAAGGTGCCGCGCCGGGCGTCCTGGCCCGAGAGACGCACGGGCGTGCCCTCCATGAGCACCGACCCGAGGGCGAGTAGCTCGCCGAAGCCCCAGTCGATGCCGCCGTTGCGGCTCATCTCGACGCGCTTCTTGAGCATGGCCTGCAGCTTGGAGTGCACGGTGAAGCCCGCGGGCGGGTTGTCGTGCGCCTCGCCGATGTGGGCGATGACGGCGGCGTCGACCCCGGTCGACTCGGGCTCGCCGGCGGGCGAGCCCGCATCCTCACGCCCCGCCGTGCCGCCCACCACGGGAATCGTGCCGGTCTGCGCGGCGTGGGTCTCGGCGAAGGCGACCTCGAGGCGCTCCTGGAAGTCTTTGTGGGCGTTCTCGAACTCTTCCTCGGTGATGTCGCCGCGACCGACGAGGGCCTCCGTGTAGAGGGTGCGCACGCTGCGCTTGGCCTCGATGAGGTTGTACATGAGCGGCTGCGTCATCGAGGGGTCGTCGCCCTCGTTGTGGCCGCGACGGCGGTAGCACACGAGGTCGATGACGATGTCGCGCTTGAACTCCTGCCGATACGCGAAGGCGAGCGCCGCGACGCGCACGACGGCCTCGGGGTCGTCGCCGTTGACGTGCAGGATCGGGGCCTGGATGGTCTTCGCGACGTCGGTCGAGTAGATCGAGGAGCGGCCCTCGCCGGGGGGCGTCGTGAAGCCCACCTGGTTGTTGACGACGACGTGGATCGTGCCGCCCGTGCGGTAGCCACGCAGCTGGCTGAGCTGCAGGGTCTCGAGCACGACGCCCTGGCCGGCCATGGCCGCGTCGCCGTGGATGAGCACGGGGAGGGTGCTGAAGGCGCCATCGCCCTTGCGGTCCTGCTTCGCCCGCACGATGCCCTCGAGCACGCCGTCGACGGCCTCGAGGTGGGAGGGGTTCGCGGCGAGAGAGACCTCGATCTGCTGGCCGCTCGCCGAGGTGAAGACGCCCTCGGTGCCGAGGTGGTACTTGACGTCGCCGGAGCCCTGCACCGACTTCGGGTCCTGCGTGCCCTCGAACTCGCGGAAGATCTGACCGTAGGTCTTGCCGGCGATGTTCGCGAGCACGTTGAGGCGGCCGCGGTGGGCCATGCCGATCGCGACCTCGTCGAGGCCCTGCTCGGCGGCCCCTTGGAGGATCTCGTCGAGGAGCGGGATGACGCTCTCGCCGCCCTCGAGGCTGAACCGCTTCTGGCCGACGAACTTCGTCTGCAGGAAGGTCTCGAAAGCCTCGGCCTGGTTGAGCTTGCCGAGGATGCGCATCTGCTCGTCGTGCGTCGGCTTCTCGTAGGGCTTCTCGAGGTGGGACTGGAACCAGCGGCGCTGCTGCGGCTCCTGAATGTGCATGTACTCGACGCCCACGGTGCGGCAGTAGGTGTCGCGCAGAACGCCGAGAATCTCGCGAAGCAGCGCATTGCGCCGGCCGCCGAATCCGCCCGCGACGAACTCGCGGTCGAGATCCCAGAAGGTGAGCCCGTGGCTCGCGATGTCGAGGTCGGGGTGCGAGCGCTGGCGGTACTCGAGCGGGTCGACGTCGGCCATCATGTGGCCGCGCACGCGGTACGAGTTGATGAGCTCCTGCACGCGCGCCGTCTTGTTGACGTCGTCGGCGAGGTCGACATGGATGTCCTGGGCCCAGTGGATCGGGTCGTAGGGGATTCTCAGGTCGGCGAAGATGCCCTCGTAGAAGTGGCGGTCGCCGATGAGCAACTCGTGCACCTTCTTGAGGAACTCGCCGCTGCCCGCGCCCTGGATGACGCGGTGGTCGTACGTGCTCGTGAGCGTGATGGTCTTGCCCACGCCGAGCTCGGCGAGCGTCGCGGCCGACATGCCCTGGAACTCGGCCGGGTACTCGAGCGCACCGGCGCCGATGATCGCGCCCTGGCCGCGCATGAGCCGCGGCACGGAGTGCACGGTGCCGATGCCGCCCGGGTTGGTGAGGGAGATCGTGTTGCCCTGGAAGTCCTCGGCGGCGAGCTTGTTGTCGCGGGCCCGCTTGACGACGTCCTCATAGGCGGTGAGGAATTCGTGGAAGGAGAGCGACTCGCACTTCTTGATGCCGGGCACCATGAGGGCGCGCGTGCCGTCCGGCTTGGGGAGGTCGATCGCGATGCCGAGGTTGAGGTGCCCGGGCGTCACGACGACGGGCTTGCCGTCGACCTCGTCGTAGTAGACGTTCTGGCTCGGGAACTCCTTGAGCGCCTGGATCATGGCCCACGCGATGAGGTGGGTGAACGACACTTTGCCGCCGCGCGCGCGCATGAGGTGGTTGTTGATGACGATGCGGTTGTCGATGAGGAGCTTCGCGGGAATGGTGCGCACACTCGTCGCGGTCGGGACGGTGAGGCTCGCGTCCATGTTCGTCGCGAGGGCCTTCGCCATGCCCTTGAGCGGCGTCACGATGTCCTCCGTGGGCGCCTCCTGGTCCTCCGCCGCGACGGGGACCGACGCCGTCGAGGGCGCCTGGGCGGGGATCGGCTGCGGCTGCGGAGCGATCGAGGTGGTGCGCGCGATGGGCTGGCTGCCCGTGATGGGCACGGAGGCCGCGGGCACGGAGGCCGCGGGCACGGAGGCGGGCGCCGCGGTGGGCGTCGAGGCGGGCACCGGCACGTCGGGAATCGTCACTGTCGTGGTCGGCGCCGGCTGCGAGTCGGTGGTCGCCGACTGGTGGTAGCGCTCCAGAATGGGCCACCAGGAGGGGTCTACGGCGTTCTTGTCGTCCTTGTACTGCTCGTACAGCTCGTCCACGAGCCATTCGTTGGCACCGAACTCGCCCGAGGCTGTGCCGTCGGAGCTCGATCCGGTCACTTGGCTTGACACGGCCGACCGCCCACTTTCGCTTCGCTAGTTGTTGTCGCGCTGCGGTTCACCCGCTGAACCGCAGTGGTCACTAGCTTAACCGCTCGCAGGCTGCGTCCGAGCCGTGCAGGCCGTGCCGGTAGCGTTAATATGTGCGATTCCTTAGCGAGCGTCCCTCCCACGACCTGACCTACTCTGACGTATTCCTCGTGCCGCAGCGCTCGAGCGTCGGCAGCAGGCTCTCCGTCGATCTCACGGTCGCGGATGCGTGCGGCCTGCGCATGCCGCTCGTCGCCGCCAACATGACCTCGGTCACGGGGCCGCGGCTCGCGGCCGCGATGGCGCGCCGCGGTGGTCTGGGCGTTCTGCCGCAGGACCTCGCCCTGCAGGATCTCGATGCGGCGATCCAGCACGTCAAGGGTGCCCCCACCCTGTACGACCCGCTCGTGCGCATCCCCGCTGACGCGACGGTCGGGCAGGCCCTCGCGCGCGCCTACGACTCCCCGGGGGCGGTCGTGACGATTCTCGACGCCGAGGGGCGTCCGTCTCGGTGCCTCCCGGTGTCGGCGCTGCGCCACTGGCTGCCCGACGCGCCGATCACCGACGTCGTGGCCGATGCAATTCCCGCCATCGACGATGAGGATGTCACCGACTCCCGTGCGGCGTTCGCCCTCATCGAGGCCGCGGGCGTCGAGGCGGTCGCGGTGCGGCACCACGGCGAGATCATCGCGACGCTGAGCGCCCGCAGCGCCGTGCGGTCGACGATCTACCCTCCTGCTCTGGATGCTCACGGCCGGCTGCGCGTCGCCGCAGCGGTCGGCATCACGCGTGAGCCCGCCGAGCGGGCCGCGGCCCTCGTCGAGGCGGGTGTCGACGTGCTCGTGCTCGACACGGCGCACGGCCACCAGGAGCAGATGGTGCAGGCCATTCGCGAGGTAAGCGCGCGCAACCTCGGCGTACCGATCGTCGCGGGCAATGTCGTCACCGCGGAGGCGGCCGTCGAGCTCGCACAGGCGGGGGCAGACGTCCTGAAGGTCGGCGTGGGGCCGGGGGCGATGTGCACGACGCGCATGATGACCGCGGTCGGGCGCCCGCAGTTCTCGGCGGTGCTCGAGACGGCGGAGGCGGCTCGTGAGCACGGCGCACGGGTGTGGGCCGACGGGGGAGTGCGGTACCCGCGCGACGTGGCGCTGGCGCTCGCGGCGGGAGCCTCGGCCGTCATGATCGGCTCGTGGTTCGCGGGCACTCTCGAGTCGCCCGGCGACATCGAGCTCGACGACACGGGGCGCGCGTTCAAGAGCAGCTGGGGTATGGCTTCGACGAAAGCGGTCGAGCAGCGGTTCCGGCGCTTGGACGCCTTCGAGCGCGCCCGCAAGACTCTCTTCGCGGAGGGCATCTCCAGCTCGCGCATCTACCTCGACCCCGAGCGCCCCTCACTCGACGACCTGCTCGACATGATCACGTCGGGCCTGCGCAGCTCGATGACGTATGCGGGCGCTTCGACCCTCGAGCAGTTCCGAGACCGCGCCGTGGTGGGCACGCAGTCGGCTGCGGGGTACGACGAGGGCAAGGCGCTGTCGGTCTCCTGGTAGGCGAACTCGCACGGAGGCGAACTCGCAGGAGGGGAGCCCGTGCGGGGCCCTATACTGGCGCGATAATGGAACCCCCGTCAGCCCCTGCGGAGCCTCCTCATAGTCCGCACTCTCTGATTTCTGCCCGATGCGCGATGGGTCCCGCCCGTGGGCGCTGAGGTCTTCGGCGCCGCCCTCGCCGGCGGCGCCCTTCCAGGGGGCGAATGGCTTCTCCTCGGATTCGGTGTGCTGCTGACGATCGGCACCGGACTTTTCGTGGCGAGCGAGTTCGCGCTCGTCAACCTCGACCGCTCCGAGCTCGAGGCACGTCAAGCGCGGGGTGAGAAGCGGCTCGGGCCGACGATCTCGGCGCTCAAGATCACCTCGACGCACCTCTCGAGCGCGCAGCTGGGCATCACGCTCACGACGCTCCTCACGGGGTACACGATGGAGCCCGCGATCTCGAGCTTGCTCGCCGGGCCGCTGACGGCGCTGGGCCTGCCCGAGGCCGCCGTGCGACCCGTCGGCTCCGTCACCGCGATCGTCGCCGCGACGCTCCTGTCGATGATCGTCGGTGAGCTTGTGCCGAAGAACTTCGCGCTCTCGCTGCCCCGGCAGACTGCGAAGCTTGTCATCCCGTTCCAGTGGGCGTTCACCACCGTCTTCCGCCCCGCGATCGTCTTCCTCAACAACTCGGCGAACACGCTCCTGCGGGCGATGGGCGTCGACCCGAAGGAGGAGCTGAGCGGTGCGCGCACGGCCGAGGAGCTCGCCTCGCTCGTGCGCCGCTCGGCGAGCCAGGGCAGTCTGGAGGCCGACACGGCCACGCTGCTCTCGCGCACTCTCGCGTTCTCGCAGCACTCCGCGCAAGACGTCATGACGCCCCGCCCCCGCGTCGCGGCGGTCGAGCGCGGAGACTCTGCGCAGGACGTCATCGACCTCGCGCGCCGCACGGGGCACTCCCGGTTCCCCGTCGTCGACGACTCGATCGACGACATCGTGGGCATCGTGCACGTCAAGCAGGCGGTCGCCGTGCCGCGGGAGCGGCGCGCGGATGTTCCCGCGAGCGCCCTGCAGTCGGATGCTCTGCGCGTGCCCGAGACCATGAAGCTCGACACCCTGCTCGGTGAGCTGCGCGCCCAGGGCTACCAGATGGCGATCGTCGTCGACGAGTACGGCGGCACGGCGGGCGTCGCGACGCTCGAAGACCTCGTCGAGGAGCTCGTGGGCGAGGTGAGCGACGAGCACGATCGCGCGATCGTCGATGTCGTGCGCTCGCGCGACTGGCTGACCTTCCCCGGCATCCTCCGGCCTGACGAGCTGCGCGACCGCGCCGGCGTCACGGTGCCCGACGACGGGCCGTGGGAGACCGTGGGCGGCTACCTCATGGCCGAACTGGGGCGCCTGCCCCGGGTGGCCGACACGATCGAGATCCCTGAGGGGACCTTCCGCATCGAGCGGCTCGACGGGCGGCGCATCGACCGCGTGCGCTTCACGCCGCGAGCCCGCGACGAGGTCGAGACCGTCGAGGCGGGTGAGCTGCGATGAGCGAATCTGACTGGTGGGGCATCGCGTGGCTCGTGATCCTGCTCGCGGGCAACGCCTTCTTCGTCGGCGCCGAGTTCGCCGTCATCTCGGCGAAGCGCTCCCAGATCGAGCCGCGCGCCGAGAAGGGCTCCCGGGCTGCGAAGACGGCCCTGTGGGCCATGGAGCACGCGACGCTCATGCTCGCGACGAGCCAGCTGGGCATCACGGTGTGCTCGCTCCTCATCCTCAACGTCTCGGAGCCGGCCATCAAGCACCTCCTGGAGGTTCCGCTCGAGCTCACGGGGCTGGGCCCCGAGTGGATCGCGGGCATCGCCTTCACGATCGCGCTGCTCTTCGTCTCCTACCTGCACGTCGTGCTCGGCGAGATGGTGCCCAAGAACCTCTCCTTCTCGCTGCCGACGCGCGCGGTGCTCATCCTCGCGCCGCCCCTCGTGACCGTCGCGCGCATCTTCGCCCCCATCATCTGGAGCCTCAACGGCATCGCCAACGGCGTGCTGCGGTTGTTCGGGGTCGAGCCGAAGGACGAGGCCACGAGCGCGTTCACGCTCGAGGAGGTCGAGACGATCGTGCAGCAGTCCACGCGGGAAGGGCTGCTCATGGATACCTCGGGCGCCCTCTCGGCGGCGTTCGAGTTCACGACGAAGATCGTCGACGACGTCGCGCTGCCGCTCGACACGCTCGTGGCCCTGCCGGAGGACGCCTCGGCGATTGACCTGGAACGCGCGGTCGCGCAGCGCGGCTTCAGCCGGTACCCGCTCGTCGACGAGCGCGGCGAGCCGACCGGCTACCTGCACCTCAAGGACGTCATCGATCTGCCCGAGGACGAGCAGGACGACCCGGTGCCGCCCAAGCGCATCCGTCGTCTGGTCTCGATCCTCGCGACGGCCGACCTCGAAGATGCCCTCGCGATCATGCGGCGCTCGGGTGCCCACCTCGCGCGCGCCGTCGACGCCGAGGGCCGCACCAGCGGCGTCCTCTTCCTCGAGGACATCATCGAGGAGCTCGTCGGCGAGGTGCAGGACGCCACGAGGCGTCGCTGAGGCACTGCTCGCTACGCGTCCTCGCTAGGTACGGCCGCTAGTCGGCCGGGTAGGGCCGCGCGCGCTCGTACTGCGGCGGCCAGGGCGCCAGGGCGTCCTCGACGCCGAGCTGCTGCGCGAAGCGCATGCCCGCGTGCGGGTCGCGCATCCACTCGCGCCCCATCATGACCGCGTCAGCCTGGCCGCTCGCCACGATGTGCTCGGCCTGCTCGGCGTCGGTGATGAGCCCCACGGCGTTCACGAGCACTCCGCCCGCGGTGCGCACGTGCTCGGCGAGGGGAACCTGGTAGCCGGGGCCGACGGGAATGCGGGCCCGCACGAGGCCGCCGCTCGAGATGTCGAACAGGTCCGCGCCCGCCTCGAGCGCCCACGCGGCGACCGTTGCGGTCTGCTGCTCGTCCCAGCCGCCCTCCGTCCAGTCGGTGCCCGAGAAGCGCACGAGGACGGGCAGGTCGGGGCCGACCTCGGCGCGCACGCCGCGCACGATGTCGAGCAGCAGCCGCGCACGGTTCTCGAGGCTGCCGCCCCACTCGTCGGCGCGCTCGTTGGAGAGGGGGGAGAGGAACTGGTGCAGGAGGTACCCGTGGGCGGCGTGCACCTCGACGAGGTCGAAGCCAGCGTCGACGGCGCGGCGGGCGGCCGCGATGAAGGCGAGCCGAACATCCTCGATGCCTTGCGCGTCCAACGAGACCGGCGGTTCATAGCCCTCGAAGGCGATCGGCGAGGCCGAGACGGTCTGCCAGCCGCCCTGCTCGACCGGCATGGTGCCGCTGCCGGAGTGCCCCTCCGTGGTCTCGCCCCACTCGGGGTACACGGAGGCCTTGCGCCCCGCGTGCGCGAGCTGCAGGCCCGCGGCGGCGCCCTGCGAGTGCACGAACTGCACGATGCGGCGCCAGGCCTCGCGCTGGTCGTCGGCCCAGATGCCCGTGTCGTGCGGGCTGATGCGGCCCTCGGGCGTCACAGCGGTGGCCTCCGCCATGACGAGGCCCGCGCCGCCGCGTGCGAAGGAACCCAGGTGGGCGAGGTGCCAGTCGGTCGGCACGCCATCGGCCTCGGTGACGGAGTACTGGCAGAGCGGGGCCACCCAGAGTCGGTTGCGCATCGTGAGCGAGCGGAGGGTCATGGGGTTGAAGAGAGCGGAGGTCACACTCTCATCCAAGCGCACGGAGAGGGGGTGCATTCCCGCGCAGCGCCCCGCGCGTGCTCGATAGGGTGGCGCGATGACCACGGAGGGCTCGATGAGCACAGCTGAGCAGGGCGCGGCGAGCGTGGACAGCGTCGAGTTCGGGTTGCGCGAGGCCGCCGATCACCTCGCCGAGCCGGGGCCGACCGACGACAAGTACTCCCGCGGCGTTCTCGGGGTCGTCAGCGGCAGCGCCGTGTATCCCGGTGCCGCCGCGCTCACCGTCGAGGCGGCGCTGCGCACGGGCGTCGGCATGCTGCGCTACCTGGGCCCGACCCGGGCCGCCGAGTTCGTGCTGCACCGTCGGCCCGAGGTCGTCACCGCGCCCGGTCGCGTGCAGGCGTGGCTGCTCGGGTCGGGCATGCCGAGGCCCGACGAGGACGGCGGGGCAGACCCCGAGGTGACCGAGCACGTCGAGCGGGCGCTGAGCAGCGGACTGCCGCTCGTGCTCGACGCGGGAGCGCTCGCACAGGCGGAGGGCCGCGCCGGCCCCATGGTGCTCACGCCCCACGCGGGCGAGCTCGCGCGGCTGCTCGGGGTCGACCGGGCGAGCGTCGAGGCTGATCCGCTCGCCAGTGCGCGCACGGCCGCGCAGCGTTACGGCGCGACGGTGCTGCTCAAGGGCTACCGCACGACGGTCGTGGGGCCGACCGGTGCGCCAATGCACGTGGAGCAGGCGCCCGCATGGCTGGCGACCGCGGGGGCCGGCGACGCTCTTGCGGGCATCCTCGGGGCGCTCCTCGCGACTCACTCCCGCGCCGTGCTCGACGACCCGAGCCTGCTCGGCCCGCTCGCGGCAACCGCCGCGGTGCTGCACGGTCGCGCCGCGCGAGCCGCCTCCGGAGGTGGCCCCTTCACGGTGCTCGACCTGTGCGGCCGTCTGGGCCTGGTGATCGCCGAACTGCTCGTGCTGCGCGCATAGCGCCTGGGGGCTGCGGACCCGAGCACCTGCGTCCTGCCGGTCTGAGCGCACGAGCGCCGTCGCTCCGAGACCGGCACTACGCTGGCGAGCATGCCGCCCACCGCACGATTCCTCGCGCTCGGGCGGCGCGCTCTCGTGCTGTGGGTGCTGTTCGCCCTCGTACATGCCTGGCTGGGCATCCTGAATCTGATCGGGCCCGGCCAGCCGTTCGGCGACGTCCTGTACGTCTACCCGTTCTGGGTCGAGCGGGGCCTTCTCGACGGCCAGTGGGTGGGCATCGACACCTCGTGGGTCTACCCGCTGCTCGCACTCGTGCCGATGCTTGCCGCCTACGCGGCGGGGCCCGAGTGGTACGGCACGGTGTGGCTCGGCATGGTGACGGCTCTCCACGCCGCGGCATTCCTCGCCCTTCTGGGCGCTCGGGCGATCGTGCCCGCGTCGCGTGCCGCGATCGCCGCGGGCTGGATGATCTTCCTCCTGCTGCTCGGGCCCATCGCGCTCGGCCGCATCGACGCCGTGACGGTCGCGCTCGGGATCGTGGCCGTGGTGCTGCTGCCCGACCACCCCCGCTGGGCGGGTGCCCTGCTCGCGGTCGGCGCCTGGGTGAAGGTGTGGCCCGCGGCACTGCTCGTTGCAGCGCTTATCGCCGTGCGGAGACGGGTCTCGGTGCTCGTGGGAGCGGTCGTCGTGAGTCTCGCCGTCGTGGGCGTGGGGCTCGTGCTGGGCGCGGGAGCCGCGCTGTTCAGCGCGGTCACCGAGCAGAGTGCGCGCGGGCTGCAGGTCGAATCGCCCGTCGCGACGCCGTGGCTGTGGGCCGCTGTCGCGGGGCAGGGCGGTGCGCAGGTCGCGTACGATCCGGCGCTGCTGACCTTCCAGGTCCTCGGCGCTGGCACCGATCTCACCGCGGCGCTCACGACGCCCGTCCTGGCCCTGGTCGTGATCGCGGTCGCCGTGCTCGGGGTGCTCGCGGTGCGACGCGGGGTCTCCGAGGCGAGGCTGCTGCCCGTGCTCGCACTCGCCCTCGTCATGTCGCTCGTGCTCGTCAACAAGGTGGGGTCGCCGCAGCTCGCCTCGTGGGTCGTCGTGCCGGTCATCCTGGGTCTCCTGCTGCAGCGGCGAGGGGGCGAGTCGTTCGTCGTGCCCGCTGTCCTCGCACTGGCGATCGCGGCCTCGACCCAGGTCGTGTACCCCGTGCTCTACGAGCGGCTGCTCGCGCTCGACCCGGTGCTCGTGCTCGTGCTCACCGTGCGCAACCTGCTCTACCTGGCCTTGTGGGCGTGGGCCGTCTCGCGTCTGGCGGGCCTGCTGCGCGACCCGCGCCGGTCGGGCGCGTACGATTCCCACAAGCTCACGGAAGGAGCATCCTCATGATCGTCGCGTTCTCGGTCGCCCCCTCGGGCGGTACGTCGTCGGATTCGGTGCACGACGCCGTCGCGGCGGCCGTGCGCATCGTGCGCGACTCCGGTCTGCCCAACCGCACCTCCTCGATGTTCACCGAGATCGAGGGGGAGTGGGACGAGGTCATGGAGGTCGTTAAGCGCGCGACCCTCGCCGTGGCGGAGCACGGCACGCGGGTCTCGCTGGTACTCAAGGCCGACTACCGGCCGGGGCACACCGGCGAGCTCGACGGCAAGGTGCAGCGGCTCGAGGCCGCGCTCGACGCGCAGGGCGAGTCGCGCGCGTGACCCTCTAGCCCCGGAGTGGGGCCGCAGCCTCGGCGTTGTGGTGCTGGTCACGGGGTGGGGGTGTCTGCGAGACCGACAGCGCGCTGAGAGGTGCGGCGTTTCCCGTTCGCACTTCGGCGTGTCGTTGCACTGTGTCGGTCTGGCGGACATCGCGGCTCTCGACCGCGGGACACGTCACGTGTGCGGATAGAGAGACCGACCACGTCTCGCCGGCCACGACGCGCGACCCCGCTCGCGCAATGCTGCGGGCTAGAGCGAGAGCGACGGCTAGAGCCCGCCGCCTCCGCCCGGGGCGTCGACGAGGATGCCGTCGTTGATCGCCTGCTTGCGCAAGCCCACCTTGGTGCCGACGTCGATGCCCGCGATGCGGTACTTCTCGCGGATGCGCTTGAGGTAGCTCTTCGCCGTCTCCTCCGAGATGCCGAGCTGGTACGCGACCGACTTGACCGGCTCTCCGGCGCCGTAGAGGGCCATGACGCGGCGCTCCTGCGCGCTCAGGCGGGGTGACCCGCCGACATCGGCGGCGTTGAGCGCGAGGTCGAGCTCGGCGGAGATGAACGACTCGCCCGCATGGGCGGCGCGGATCGCCTCAACGATCATGCCCGCGTCCTCGCTCTTGACGAGGTAGCCGAGCGCGCCGGCGTTGAGGGCCTCGCGCACGACGTTGGGCTCGCTGTAGGTGCTCATGAGCACGACGCGCACGCCGGTCGACTTGAGGGTCTGAATCTTGAGCGAGACGGGGATGTTGTCTTTGAGGTCGAGGTCGAGCAGCACGACATCGACGGGGAAGGCTGGGTGCGAGAGCAGGTCGGGCCAGGTGGCGACCGCGGCGACCATGTCGATGTCGTCCGCTGCCTGGCGAATCCACTCGGTGAGTGCCCCGAGCAGCATACGGTGGTCGTCGACCAGAGCCAGTCGAATGGGGGTGTCCGTCGCTGCCATCGGTTCCTCCTGCATAGCTCAGCTGGGTCGCGCTACGTCGACCGGGTTCTCGACCGAGCAGTCGAGCTCGATGCGGAACCTGCCGTTCGCCGTGCTGTCACTGTATCGCCCGACCCGGTCGAGGGCCTCCCACACACCGGGGTCGACGCGATTTCGTTTGACGCCCGCTACGGAGAGCGCGATCGGGATGATCGTCTCCTGCAGCTCGGAGGTGCGATCCGGGTCGGGTGAGGCGAGGGGGCCCAGAGCGACGTCGATGAGGCGAGGCGGTGCGCCCGAGGCGGGGTCGGAGGCGAGCAGCCAGATCGCGGCGAGCAGCGCATCGCGTTGCGTGCTGTCGAGCAGACCGGCGAGCGCGGCGGGGTCGCTCACCGTGACGCGGCGGCCCAGATGCTCCGACTCGGTGACGGCGTGGAACAACCACGTCTCGCGTCGACCCTCGATGAGGTGCAGCCGCAGCTCGGTCGCGAGCCCCGAGGCGCGCGAGGCCAGAGCGGGCGGCAGGGGCAGGGCGGCCTCGCCCGTGGCGACCGACTCGAGCAGCTCTTCGGCATCCTGGTCGAGTCGCGCGAGCTCCTCGGAGGCGAGCATGCCCACGGCGAGACGCGGTGCGGTCACGGTGGACTGGACGAGCACACGGTCGAGCTCGCGCTTGAGCATCCTCTCGAAGCCGCTCACGAGCAGCACGCCCGTGAGTCCGGGGCCGACCGCGAGCGCGACGACGACCATCTGGGCGGGGAGCGTCGTGGGGGTGAGCGGAGTCGTGAGCAGGATCGCGACGATGAAGGCCGCCGCGAGAGCGCCCGTGGCCAGCAGCACCTCCCACTGCGCTCGCAGCGTGACGATGATGAGCAGCACGAAGCCCGCCGAGATCGAGGCAGTCGCGTAGGTGCCGACGTTCTGCAGTGGCGCGATCGCGACGAAGTCGAGCCACACGACGGCGCCGAGCGCGGCGAGGAAGAAGAAGTAGAGCCAGTCGGGCAGGCGCTCGCCGGTCGCCGAGATCGTGATCGTGAGGCCGAGGAACGTGACCATGAGCAGCAGCCAGGCACCCACGATCGGCAGCAGCGTCGGGTAGTCGCCGGCGCGCGACATGAACAGCGCGATGCCGAGCATCGACTGCAGGGCCGCGATGATCGCGACGCCGATGCCGAGGAAACCCGAGCCGAGGGCCGAGGCGTGAGTCGAAGTGGGGGAGCCGCGGCGGTTCGAGGAGCGGGCACCGGCGGGGCGCACCGAGCCGCCGAGCGTGGACTCCTCGGGCAGCTGGTGCGCGTTCATCGGGGCACCTCCAGAATCACGGTCGTGCCGGCCCCTGGGGTGGAGAACACGCGGGCCGAGCCGCCGACGTCGCGTAGCCGGGCCACGATCGACTCGGTGAAGCCCAGGCTCGAGGCGGCGATCTCCTCCGGCGAGAAGCCGACTCCCGCGTCGGTGATGACGGCGCGCAGCGAGTCGGCGGTCTGCGTGATCGTGACGTCGGCGTGGTCGACACCCGCGTGGCGTCGCACGTTCTCGAGCGACTCGGTGAGGGCGAGCAGGAAGGCGTCGAGCACGTCGCTCGGCAGCAGCACCTGGCCGGTGCCGTGCCAGCGCACGTCGAGACCCATACGGCCGAAGCGGTTCTTGACCGACTCGAGGGTCGTGCCCAGCGGCGTCTCGGCGACGGGCTCGAGGCTGTAGGAGCCGGAGAACCGGGGCATCGGGGTCGAGCCGAGCCGCAGCTGGCGCAGCAGCCGTGCGTCCTCGGCCGCCTGCTCGCGCAGGGCCTCCTCGCTGACGCCGACGCCCGAGTGGGCGAGCAGGGTGAGGGTGGCGAGCACGGTGTCGTGCAGTAGTCGCGCGCTCTGGCGCCGTTGGGCCTCAGTCTCGCTCGCCTGGCGCTCGACGGTGTGCGCGCGGCCGATGCCGTCGATGCGGCGCAGGGCGCGCTCGACGCCCACGGTGACCCACGTGCCGATGATGAGCATGATGACCCACGAGGCGAGCGTCGCGATCGCGGGCGTCGAGATGAGCCCGCCCGTCGGGCCCGCGGTCGCGACGAGCAGGCTGCTGCCGAGGGTTCCGACCGCCCACACGAGCCAGCGCACCGTGCCCTCGCTCAGCACCATGCCGAGGCCCGCGAGCCCCGCGGCGCCGAGCGGCGCGAGCGAGAGCGGCAGCGCGAGGGAGGAGCCCTGCCCCCAGGGCAGCTGCGCAAGCGCGAGCGCGCCGAAGCCGAGCACGATCGTGAGCACGACCCAGCCGAGGTGCGAGCTGCGCCCCACCATGACGAGCGCGGCGGCCTGGGCGATGAGCAGGATGAGCACGCTCGGCAGCACGTCGGCGTCGACGACGCCCGGCAGCGAAAGGCACAGCCCTGCGAGCAGCACGCCGCACAGCCCAAAGGCGCGCGCCGCGCGCTGCAGCAGCAGCTTGCGCTCGCGCTCGATCATCGCGGACTCGCCCTCGTGACGTAGCTCATCGCCCTCAGTCTGACACTGGAGCGTGCGCGAGCCCGGGAGGCCACACGCGATATTGGCGCGGAGCACGCGTGCGGGGGTAGGGCGCGGGACGCAACGTGGTGGGCTACAGCCGGTCCTCCTAAATGCTGACAGGCGATGTTCGCTCAGGAACCCTAGAGTCAAGCCTGATCCACCCTCACCTCTGCGGGTAGCTCACTTCACCCCTTCTTCAGTTCAGGAGCTCCGCCGTGGTTGGTCGGCTGTCGTGGATGCGCTTCATTGGTGTGGCGACGGGAATCTCTCTCGTTGTCGGTCTGTCGGTCTTGCCGGGGACGGAGGCGATGGCTGCAGCCGAGGAATCGTCGCCGGCCCCGAGTCTGCTCCTGGACCCTGAACGGCCAGCGCCGGAGCTGGAGACGCCCGATTTCGAGGTGCCTGCGACCGAGTTCCCCGAGGGTGAGTTCGATGCTGCCGCGCCAGTGGCACCGTCGGAGCCGGTTAAGTTCGTCGGCGGTGGTGACAAGGCTGCTCCCGAGCTCGACGCGGAGGAGTTGGAGGGTCTGCCGGTGGTGGAGAAGGGCGAGTTCTCCACGACGTACGACCGCGGCGACGGAGTGCTGGCCGAGGTGATCAGCCAGGAGCAGGTCCACATTCGCAACGACGCGGGTGAGTTCGTCGACATTGCGACGTCGGCGTCGTACGCGGATGGTCGCTGGGTAGTGGATCCCCACCCGATGTCGCCGAGCTTCGCCGGTTCAGCATCCGATGAGGATGTCGTGCGCTTCAGCATGGTGGGTTACGAGGTCGGCTTCACTCTTGTGGGGGCTCGGAACGCCCAGATCGAGTCCCCGTGGTTCCCGTGGTTCCAGGGGCCGCGTGATGAGGTCCGTTACCCGGACGTGTTCGAGAACGTCGACCTGTCGTACACGGTCTCGGGCAACTCGATCAAGGAGATCCTCGAACTGAGCCAGCCGCCGGCTGCCGGTGAAGACTCGTGGACGTGGTTTGTGACGGCGAACGCGTTGACCATGGAGACAGATGAGTTCGGGGACATTGTGTTCCTCAACCGCTATGGCGAGGTGGAGTTCGTCATCCCGGCGCCCATCATGTGGGACTCGGCGGGGATCGAGGAGGTGCGCGAGCCCGCACTC
>NZ_VIKT02000001.1:0-524 GCF_009371975.2 Microcella pacifica | reverse complement strand
ATCAGGATTGGCTAGACGACGGCGATCGTGTATATCCGGTGTTCGTTGATCCGACTGCGGAACCCGAGTATTGGCCTCGATACGCAAGTTCCTACAAGGCATATCAGAACACGGGTGCATAGCGCACGGATGGAATCCACGCCGGAAACTCTCGAGCGGGCGGGGACACGCTGTGGCGCACGGTGGTGCGCTACCCCCACTCGCCGAACACGACTCGACAGGTGATCGACGCTTACGTGTACGCCGAGTATGCGGGCAGTGGGACGACCTCGACTCAGAACGTGCGCGTGTATTCGGCGTCGTGCACGAGCGGATTCAGCTGCTTGGGCACGCAATTTGGGTCGTTCAACATTGGGTCGGTGACCTGCCCTGAGTTTCTCGGACAGTTCTTTAGTTCTTGATCATGCTGAATCCCCCCGGCGTGTTCGGAGACTCGATTCCTTGGAAGGATCAGTCTCATGGCACGACCCAACAAGTATCCGCGCGAGCTTCGTGAGCGCGCAGTCCGCATGGTCGCCGAGGTG